>NZ_JBSFGS010000024.1:0-155301 GCF_053596675.1 Kitasatospora sp. NPDC001664 | reverse complement strand
ACTGCGCGAGTACGGAAGGCGGACCAGCGCTGGATCGGGGCAGGCGAGCCAGTTGCACGTGCTGCCGTTCCCCTGCGCGCAGTTCCTCGCGCCCCTGGGTCACTGCCACTTACTCGCCGAGGAATCGCTCCAGCGTGGTGGCGAAGGCGACCGGGGTCTCCTGCATGGGGTAGTGGCCCGAGGCGGGGAGGAGTTCGAGGTCGCCCTCGGGGTAGTGGGTGAGCCAGGTGGAGCGGTAGTAGTCCTCGTTGAGGGCCAGGTCGTGCTCGCCGACGAAGGCCCGGGCGGGCAGCCGCAGGCCGGAGACCTCGGCGCTCAGGTCGACCGTGGTCCACTGCTCCAGGTAGGAGGCGAAGGCCTCGGGCCGGGAGGCCCCGAGCGAGTTGGCGACCATCCGGTCGAGCCAGACGCCGGTGGCCCGGTTGCCGGTGACCAGGTCGATGATGGCGCGGCGGTTGCCGGGCTCGGCGGCGGCCCCGTGGAAGAGGTCGTACGCCTCGCCGAGCTCGTACGCGGAGGCGGCCACCGGCGCGACGCCGGCCAGCTTGCGGACCCGCTCGGGCGCCCGGGCCAGCACCTGCTGGGCCGCCTTGCCGCCCATCGAGTGCCCCACCAGGGAGAAGGTCTCCCACCCCAGCTGGTCGGCCAGCGCCAGGGCGTCCCCGGCGATCTCGGCCAGGCTGTACTCGCCCTCGACCGCGGCCCGCTCGCCGTAGCCGCGGTAGTCGAGGAAGGCGTAGCTGAAGGCCGAGCCGTCGAGGTACTCGGGGAACGGGCCCCAGCCGGCGCTGGTGCCGAACCAGTCGTGCAGCACCAGGACGCCGTGTTCGCCGGAGCCCACCAGGCGGTGAGTGATCGTCATCTCGGTCTCCTCCACGTCGAGTTGATCCAGGCGACGCTAGCGGCAGCGGGCCGGTCCCGGGGCCGGTGAGGTGTTATCCGGCCACCTGTGCGGCCGGATCGCGTAGCGTGGGCGGTTATGCGACTCGGTGTGCTCGACGTAGGTTCCAACACCGTCCACTTCCTCGTGGTGGACGCCCACCCCGGTGCTGCCCCGCTGCCCGCGTACTCCCACAAGGCGGAGCTGAGGCTGGCGGAGCTGCTGGACGGGGACGGTGCGATCACCGACGTCGGGGTGGACAAGCTGGTGGCCATGGTGGCCTCCTCGATCCGGGTGGCCGAGGACAAGGGCGTGGTGGACCTGCTGCCGTTCGCCACCTCGGCGGTCCGGGAGGCGGCCAACGGCGAGGCGGTGCTGCGCCGGGTGGCCGAGGAGACCGGGGTGGAGCTGCGGGTGCTGTCGGGCCCGGACGAGGCCCGGCTGACCTTCCTGGCGGTGCGGCGCTGGTACGGCTGGTCCTCCGGGCGGCTGCTGGACCTGGACATCGGCGGCGGCTCGCTGGAGCTGGCGGCCGGCCTGGACGAGCAGCCGGACGTGGTCTGTTCGCTGCCGCTGGGCGCGGGCCGGCTGACCGCCCGGCTGCCCGGGGACGTCGCGGACCCGGAGGACATCCGGGAGCTGCGCCGGTACATCCGGGCCGAGATCGCGCAGGTGGTGGGCGAGTTCACCCGGCGCGGGGCGCCGGACCACGCCGTCGGCACCTCGAAGACCTTCAAGCAGCTGGCCCGGATGACCGGCGCGGCGCCGGCCGAGGCGGGGCCGCTGGCGGTCCGCAAGCTGACCCGGGCCGGGCTCTCCGCCTGGGTGCCGCGGCTGGCCGGGATGACGGTGGCTCAGCGGGCGCAGATCCCGGGCGTCTCCGAGGGGCGGGCGAGACAGCTGCTGGCGGGCGCCCTGGTGGCGGACGCCGCGATGGACCTGTTCGGGCTGGAGGAGCTGGACATCTGCCCGTGGGCGCTGCGCGAGGGCATCATCCTGCGCCGCCTGGACACCCTCGACAGCCCCTCGGACCGGCACCCCGCGCTGACGGGGTGACAGACCTGCGCGGGTCGGCGGCGTGACGGGGCGCACACCATTACCGGCGCGCGCCGCTTACGCTGTCTCCCGTGGCGGAAGCAGCGGACGAGGACGGGTCGCGGCGGGGCCGCGCGGCCGGTGACAGCACCCGGCAGCCGCGCAGGGCCCGCAAGGCGCCTGCGCCGGAGACCACGGGCTCCGACGATCCGCAGCTGGTGCGGAAGGCCGCCAAGAAGGCCGCGAAGAAGGCTGCCAAGAGGGCGGAGACGGCCGAGGCGGCCAAGGCCACGAAGCCCGTCGAGGGGAGGAGGGCCGCCAAGCCGCCCCGGCAGTCGCAGCTGGCCCTCGCCACCCAGGCGGTCAAGGCCGTCCGGGCGGCGAAGAAGCCGGCCCTGCGGGCCCCGCTGCTGCGCACCACCGACCGCCTGGTGCTGCCGCCGCACGCCGACGGCCTGCACGTGCCGGACACCAAGGTGGTGCTCTCCACCGCCTCGGTCTACCCGGAGAACACCGCCACCGCCTTCGAGCTGGCCGCCCGGCTCGGCTACGACGGCGTGGAGGTGATGGTCTGGAACGACCCGGTCAGCCAGGACATCGAGGCGCTGCGCCGGCTCTCCGACGAGTACCGGATGCCGATCCTGGCGGTGCACGCCCCCTGCCTGCTGATCACCCAGCGGGTGTGGAGCACCGACCCGTGGACCAAGCTGGTCCGCGCCCGGGCCGCCGCCGAGAAGCTCGGCGCGGACACCGTGGTGGTGCACCCGCCGTTCCGCTGGCAGCGCCAGTACGCCCGGGAGTTCGTCGAGGGCGTGCACCGGATGGCCGGGGAGACGGACGTCCGCTTCGCGGTGGAGAACATGTACCCGTGGCGCTACCGGGACCGCGAGATGCTCGCCTACGCGCCGGGCTGGGACGTCACCGAGGAGGCGTACCGGCACTACACGGTGGACCTCTCGCACGTGGCCACCTCGCGGGTGGACGCCTTCGAGATGGTGGACCGGATGGGGGAGCGGCTGGCCCACGTGCACCTGGCCGACAGCCTGGGCTCCGCCAAGGACGAGCACCTCATCCCGGGCCGGGGGAACCAGCCCTGCGCCGAGCTGCTGGAACGTCTGGCCCGCACCGGCTTCGAGGGCCACGTGGTGCTGGAGGTCAACACCCGCCGCTCCGCCTCCCCCGCCGAACGCGAGGCCGATCTGGCCGAGGCGCTCGCCTTCACCCGGCTCCACCTGGCCACGGTGGCGAAGTAAGCCCGGGCTACCGTGGGTCCATGACGTCCTATCAGTTGCACGACCACGCGAACTCGTTCGGTGCGGTGGCGGCCGAGTACGACGCCGCCCGCCCCTCCTACCCGGCCGAGCTCTTCGACCGCCTGGAGGAGTTGGCCGGCTTCCCGCTCAAGGGTGCCGAGGTGCTGGACGTCGGTGCGGGCACCGGCATCGCCACCCGCCTGCTGGCCGCCCGGGGCGCCCGGGTCACCGCCGTCGAGCCCAGCCCGGGGATGGCGGCGCGGCTGCGAGCGGTCAGCCCGGAGCTGCCGCTGGTCAAGGGCACCGGGGACGAGCTGCCGTTCCACGACGCCACCGCGGACCTGATCACCTACGCCCAGGCCTTCCACTGGACCGACCCGGGCCGCTCGATCCCGGAGGCCCTGCGGGTGCTCCGCCCGGGCGGCTCGCTGGCGGTCTGGTGGAACGTCAGGGATCCGGAGGTCCCGTGGGTCCGGGCCCAGGGCGAGCGGCTGAAGGCCGGCACCCCGGAGAGCTACCACGGGTACGGAGCGGTGAAGGAGGTCACCGTGGAGTTCGCCCCGTACGGGCTGCCGAGCGGCCACGCGGTGCTGCGCTGGGACCGCCGGATCACGGTGGACGCGATGCTCACCGACCTGCGGTCCCGCTCCTACGTCGCGGTGCTGCCGGAACGGCGGCGGGAGGAGCTGCTGGCGGCGGAACGGGACGCGCTGCTCGCCGAGTTCCCGGACGGCGAGCTGGTCGACCCGTACGTGCTCGACCTCACGGTGCTCACGAAGGAGTGACCGGATGGCGGACGGAGTGTCCGTCCGCTGGAACCGAGGCGTAGGCTCGACAGCCACGGCGGCCCTGCACCCTCCCACCTGAGCGGGGCCCGCCCCGGAGCCTCCGAAGGAGTGGAGCACAGTGCCCGAGCTGAAGTCCCGTACGGTCACCCACGGTCGCAACATGGCAGGCGCCCGGGCGCTTCTCCGGGCCGCGGGCGTAGCCCGGGAGGACTTCGGCAAGCCGATCATCGCGGTGGCCAACTCCTTCACCGAGTTCGTCCCCGGGCACACCCACCTCCAGCCGGTCGGCCGGATCGTCTCCGAGGCGATCAAGGAGGCGGGCGGCATCCCCCGCGAGTTCAACACCATCGCGGTGGACGACGGCATCGCCATGGGCCACCACGGCATGCTCTACTCGCTGCCCTCGCGCGACCTGATCGCCGACTCGGTGGAGTACATGGTCTCCGCGCACTGCGCGGACGCGCTGATCTGCATCTCCAACTGCGACAAGATCACCCCCGGCATGCTGATGGCCGCGCTGCGCCTCAACATCCCGACGGTCTTCGTCTCCGGCGGCCCGATGGAGGCCGGCCAGGCCGTCCTGGTGGACGGCACGGTGCGCAAGCTCGACCTGGTGAACGCGATCTCCGACGCGGTGAACGAGAACGTCTCCGACGAGGACATCGCGATCATCGAGGAGAACGCCTGCCCGACCTGCGGGTCCTGTTCGGGCATGTTCACCGCCAACTCGATGAACTGCCTGGCCGAGGCGATCGGCCTGGCCCTGCCGGGCAACGGCTCGGTGCTGGCCACCCACACCGCCCGCAAGGCGCTGTACGAGGACGCCGGCCGCACGATCGTCGACATCACCAAGCGGTACTACCACCAGGACGACGCCACGGTGCTGCCCCGCTCGGTGGCCTCCCGCGCCGCGTTCGAGAACGCGATGGCGCTGGACATCGCGATGGGCGGCTCGACCAACACCATCCTGCACCTGCTGGCCGCCGCCCAGGAGGCCGAACTCGACTTCGACATGCGGGACATCGACGCCATCTCGCGCAAGGTGCCCTGCCTCTCCAAGGTCGCGCCGAACGGCAAGTACTACATGGAGGACGTGCACCGGGCCGGTGGCATCCCCGCCATCCTGGGCGAGCTCTACCGCGGCGGGATGCTGAACGAGGACGTGCACACCGTGCACTCCGCGACGATGGCCGAGTGGCTCAAGTCCTGGGACATCCGCGGCGGTTCGCCCTCCCCGACGGCGGTCGAGCTGTTCCACGCGGCCCCCGGCTGCGTCCGCTCCGCCACCGCCTTCTCGCAGTCCGAGCGCTGGGACACCCTGGACACCGACGCGGCGAACGGCTGCATCCGCTCGGTCGAGCACGCCTACTCGGTGGAGGGCGGCCTGGCCGTGCTCTACGGCAACCTCGCCGAGGACGGCTGCATCGTGAAGACCGCCGGTGTCGACGAGTCGATCTGGACCTTCTCCGGCCCGGCCGTCGTCCTGGAGTCGCAGGAGGACGCGGTGGACGCGATCCTCACCAAGCGGGTCAAGGAGGGCGACGTGGTGGTCATCCGCTACGAGGGCCCCAAGGGCGGCCCCGGCATGCAGGAGATGCTCTACCCGACCTCCTTCCTCAAGGGCCGCGGCCTGGGCAAGGCCTGCGCGCTGATCACCGACGGCCGCTTCTCCGGCGGCACCTCGGGCCTGTCCATCGGCCACGCCTCGCCCGAGGCGGCCTCCGGCGGCACCATCGCGCTGGTCGAGGACGGTGACGTCATCGCGATCGACATCCCCAACCGCTCGGTCGAGCTCAAGGTCTCCTTCGAGGAGCTGCACGAGCGGCGCCTCAAGCTGGAGGCGGAGACCGGCTACCGGCCCAAGGACCGGGTCCGCCCGGTCAGCGCGGCGCTCAAGGCGTACGCGGCGATGGCCACCTCGGCCGACAAGGGCGCGGTGCGCGACGTCAGCAAGCTGGGCTGACCCGACGTCAGGCGGCCGCTCCCGGGTGATCCGGGAGCGGCCGCTTCGTCGTTCCCGGGGTGCCCCGTGTCATCATCGGAGCCGTGAGCGAGCAGACTGAGCACCCCGACGGCACTCCCGAGCCGATCCGCTGGTTCGGCACCAGCTGGGTGGAGCGCGGCTCCGGCTACTGGGCCCGCCGGGTCGCGGTGCCGCTCGGAGCCCTGGCCGCCGCCGCGGCCGGCGCCCTGCTGCTGCGCTTCGCGGTGGAGGGCGTGCGGGACTCCGAGGCCGGCGGGGTGGTCTACGGGCTGCTGGTGGCCGCCATCGGGCTCTGCTCCCTGCTGGCCGGGCTGCGCACCTGGAAGGTGCTGAGCGAGGGCAAGGAGAGCCTCACCGGCTGGATGACCGAGGAGAAGTCGCTCGGCGCGGTCTGGCTGATCGGCTTCGTCGGCGCGCTGGTCGCCTACTTCCTGCGCAGCCTGCTGGAGGCTCCGGGCGAGAGGGTGAAGCGGGCCCGGTACGAGGAGGCCCTGGCCGCCGTCGACCGCCGCCGGGCCGCGAAGGCCGCGCGCAGCGGCAATCCCGGGCGGCCGAAGAAGCGCCGCTGAGGCTCCGTCAGACCGGTTTGGGCACGTCCTGCGCGGGCGCCGTGGGATCGGCCGGGGCGGTCGGGGTCGGCTTCGGCTGAGGTGTCACGGGGGTGGCCGGCTCCCGCACGGTGTCGGCCGCCACCTTCAGGCTGAACAGCACGATCGCGCAGACCGCGACCACGATCAGCCAGGTCTGCCACGAGGCCCCGGCACCTCCGGCGCCCCGGCGGATCCCCCGGCGGCCCCGGGCCCCGGACTTCCGGCGGGCCGCCTTCGGCCCGTCGTTGACCGAGCGGCGGCCGCCCGGGTCGTGCGGCGGGGTGTGCTTCCACCGGGCGGCCAGCATCCTGGTCCGGCCGCTGGCCTCCTTGACGGTGGCAGCCCGGACGAAGGCCTCGTCCAGGACGAGACCCTCGAACGGGTCCTTCTCCGACGGTTCGTCGGCTGAGCGCGGCTCTGGCTCATCGGCTATCGGCACGCCGTCAGTATGCCCCCCGCCCCCGTCGGGGACGCGTGAATTCGATCAGCCGGGGGACTCAGCTGCGGGTGGTGGTCCCGCACTCCTCGTGCTTCTCGATGTCCTTGCTGCGGTCGTACGGGTCGCTGCTCGGGCCGGTCGGCTCCGGCCGGGTGCCGAAGCTCATGTTGAACTGGGCGAACTGCGGGTGGAAGAAGCCGTCGTAGACGTCGCAGGCGCTGTTGCCGACGTCGCTGTCGGTGTCCGCGAAGCGGATCTTCTTGCTGTCCACGTCGTACCGGGCCGGGTCGTAGAACCGGAAGGCCATCACCCGTCGGACGATGGTCCGGGCGGTCCAGGTGTTCGGAGCGACGTCCTCGGTCGTGAAGCCGGCCGGCTTCACGGTGCCGGCGGCGGGCGAGGGCCGCTTCTTGCCGGCCTCCGGGCCGGGGCGCAGCGCGTAGACGAAGGTGTAGTCGGTGCGGACCAGCAGGCCCTTCTCGCCGTCGCCCTCGAAGCTCATCCGGCCCTGCACCTTCACGGTGTCGTTCACCGGGATCGCGTCGCGCGGGTCGAAGCGGCTGAACACCGAGGTCGCGTCCCCCTTCTCGGAGGGCGCGCGCAGCCAGCCTTCGGTCTGCCGGCGCGGATCGGTGTCCAGCATGGACAGCGCGGTGTCGGTCTGCCCGCCCGAGACCATCGCGTGGTCCAGGTTCGAGGCCACCAGGAAGTCCTTGACCAGCTTGAGCCGGGCGGCCACCTGGTCGGCGTCGAAGGTGCCGACGGCCTGGGCCTGCGGCAGCAGGATCGCGTCCGGCCCGGCCGGCCAGCCCTCGGCCGGGGAGCCGGCCCAGGGGCGGGCCACGGTGGGCTGCTGCTCGTCCACCTGCGGGGCGGCCGCGGTCGGCTTCGCGGTCTCCGGGCCGACGGTCGGCACCGGGCGGGCCGCGGTGCCGTCGGCCGTCCCGGTGTCGCCGCGCCAGTCGGCGTACCAGCCGCGCAGCGACTCGACGTTGAGCGCGGCCAGCACCAGCGCCACGGCGAGCGCCACGTAGAGCGGCGCCTGCCAGTTCGGCCTGCTCCGGCGGACGTTGCCCCAGGGGTCGACGGGCTTCGGCTTGCGGCCGAAGCGGCGCTTCGGCCTCGGGCCGTCGTTGACGGAGCGGCGGCCGCCCGGGTCGTGCGGCGGCTGCTCCTTCCAGCGGGCGGTGAGCATCCGGGTGCGTCCGGACTGCTCCTTGACCTCGGCGGAGCGGACGAACTCCTCGTCCAGGACCAGGTTGTCGAACGGGTCCTCGGCGGGACGCGGCTCGGGCTCTTCGGCTATGGGCACGCGCACAGTATGCCGACGCCGTCGAGCGCCCGTTCGGGAGGGCCGGACGGTCCGCCGCCCCGCCGTTCCGGTGCGTACGGGTTGCTGACGGTTCGTCCGGTGTACGGCCGTCAGCGGGTGCGGCGCGAGCGCTTGACCGAGCCGACCACACCGGCGACCACCAGCAACAGACCGGCCGGCGCGAGCGAGGAGAACAGCGACTCGAACAGCTCGGTCCCCCCGAGGAAGGTCAGGTTCACCGTGTTGAGCAGCCAGAACGCGGCCGACGCCGGGAGCGCCGAGCGCCACGGGTGCTCGGCGGCCCAGCGGTGGATCCGGCGGTCGGCCGCGTCCCGGCGCAGCTTCCCGCCCAAGGTCCCCACCAGGAACAGCACGAACAGCCCCAGCCCGGCCGGCCCCGCCACCACGTCCGCACCCCAGTGCCCGGTCACCACGTTCACCCCGAGCGCGGCCGAGCCCACCAGGGCCCCGGCCCCCGCGGCCGTCCGCCACGGCCCCAGCGTCGCCGAAGCCACCGCCAACTGGTTCTTCTCACCACGCGACAGATCTCCGTGTCCCATGCCCTCCACGGTCCTCCCGTCCACCCCCGTAATCCATAGGGGCCACCCCTGACCTTCCCCCTACGGGGAACGACGGCCAGGAGTGGCCCCGAAGAAGGAGGACGCGGCGGCCGGGTGCGGTGGGCCGGGGCCGGGATCGCCGTGGTGCGGAGGAGGAGCTCCTCCTCGTTCCCTCAGGTGCGGTACTCCAGGGTCAGGGTCGCCGCGGTGCCGCGTTGCAGGAAGAGGTAGGCGGTGCTGGAGAGGGGGCGGTCGAAGGCGAGGCGGAGTTGGAGGGGGGTGCCCGGGGTGACGGTGGGGTGGAAGTCGGTGGAGGTGCGGGTGCCGGAGGTGAAGGCGGGGATGGTGGCAGCGTCAGGGGTGTCGGCCGGGGCGGCGTAGTCCTCGGGGGTGGTGGTGCAGCTGGGGCCGTAGCAGCCGGTGCGGGTGGAGACGGTCAACTGGGCTTCGTTCCAGGGGTTTCCGCTGCCGCTGGCGTAGGTGACGGTGAGCCGGGCGGCGGTGACGGTGGCGCCGGCGGGGAGGGCGGCGGTGTCGAAGGAGAGCAGGGCCCGGTTCTGCTTGCCGTCGGTGCCGCGGCCGACGGCCAGGCCGAGTGAGCCGGCCAGGGTGCCGACGGTGGGGGAGGTGCCGTCGGCGTTGGCCTTCACGTAGCCGTCGCGGGTGGTGTCGTCGGAGAGGGTGAGGGTGCCCGTGGAGGGGGAGGGGGACGGGGACGGCGAGGGGGTGGGTGAAGTGCCGTCGAGGGAGAGGAACGTGGCGATGCGGTAGGACGCGCAGAGGTTGACGTCCAGGATGTAGGCGCCGGCCGTGCCGCACTGCTCGGCTCCGCTGCCCGGGTCGACCGGCTGTCCGTGGCCCATCCCGGTGATGGACCAAGTCTCCACCCGGGCCTGCCCGTTGGCGTCGGCGTAGACCTTGTGGGGGTTGCCCGCGACGGTCTCGGTGAGGGCGGGGGTCTGCGGGACGCCGTTGGCGTCCGTCCACTGCTCCATCAGCTCGGTGAGATTCACGGGCTTCACCAGTGCGTCCGAACTCCCGTGCCAGATGGACACCTTGGGCCACGGGCCGGTCCAGGACGGGTGGCCGGAGCGGACCAGGTCGCCCCACTGGGCGGGGGTCAGGTCGCGACCGGTGGTCATGCAGTCCACGCTGGCCTGGGTCTGGGTGGAGGCACAGCGGTACGGCAGTCCGGCCACCACCCCGCCGCCGGCGAACACGTCGGGGTAGTCGGCGAGCAGCGCGGCGGTCATCGCCCCGCCGGCCGAGAGGCCGGTGACGTAGACCCGGGAAGGGTCGGTGGACAGGTCGGCGGTCGCCCGGGCGACCATCTGACGGATCGACAGCGCCTCGCCCTGGTCCCGGGAGTAGTCGCCGGGGACGAACCAGTTGAAGCAGCCGGAGGAGTTGTTGGCCGACTGCTGCTGCGGCAGCACCAGCGCGAAGCCGTACCGCTCGGCCCACCTGGTCCAGCCGGTCTCGTCGTCGTAGGCGGCGGCGGACTGGGTGCAGCCGTGCAGGGCGACCACCAGCGGCCGCCCGGCGGGCAGCCCGTCCGGGACGTAGCGGTACATCAGCAGGTTGCCGGGGTTGGAGCCGAAGCCGGTGACCTGGGTCAGGACGGCGGCGGCCCGGGCGGGGGAGGGGGAGAGGAGGGGGAGCGCGGCGGCGGCGAGCACGGCGAGCAGCGTCAGGACGGCTGCCCACCACGCCCGTTGGGGTCGGACGTGCATGGTGAAGGCTCCTGGGTGGGGGTGAAGCCGGGTGGGGGTTGCCGCGACGGTAGTGGCGGGACGGTGGCCCCGGTCACGGTGCGGGCGGACACCGGCGGGCGGCCCGGGTGGCGGTGCCGCACATTGCCCACAGCGTGGACGGCTGCGCCGGACGGGCGCCGCCTGGTGCGAGGATGGCCGTACACGTGAGCAAGGAGCGGCCATGACCAGCAGCGCGTCCGGACAGAAGATCGCCTTCCTCGGCACCGGCAAGATCGGGGAGGCCCTGCTCTCCGGTCTGCTGCGGGCCGGCACCGACCCGGCGGACGTCCTGGTCACCGCCCGCCGCCCCGAGCGAGCCGCCGAACTGACCGAGCGCTACGGCGTCACCGTGGTCTCCAACGCCGAGGCGGCCAAGCTGGCCGACACCCTGATCCTGGCGGTCAAGCCGCAGGACATGGGCACCCTGCTGGAGGAGCTCTCCCCGCACGTCGAGCCCGACCGGCTGGTCATCTCGGCGGCGGCCGGCGTGCCGACCCGCTGGTTCGAGGCCCGGCTGGCCCCCGGCACCCCGGTGGTCCGGGTGATGCCCAACACCCCCGTGCTGGTCGACGAGGGGATGAGCGTGATCTCCGGCGGCTCGCACGCCGAGGAGCAGCACCTGGAGCGGGCCGAGGAGATCTTCCGCTCGGTCGGCAAGGCGCTGCGCCTGCCGGAGAGCCAGCAGGACGCGGCCACCGCGCTCTCCGGCTCCGGCCCGGCCTACTTCTACTTCCTGGTCGAGGCGATGACCGACGCGGGAATCCTGCTCGGCCTGCCCCGGCACGTGGCGCACGACCTGATCGTGCAGTCCGCGATCGGCGCCTCGGTGATGCTCCGCGACTCGGGCGAACACCCCGTCAAGCTCCGCGAGGCGGTCACCTCCCCGGCCGGCACCACCATCGCGGCCATCCGCGAGCTGGAGAACCACGGCGTCCGGGCCGCCCTGCTCGGCGCCCTGGAGGCGGCCCGCAACCGCTCGCAGGAGCTGGCCTCCGGCGGCAAGTAGGCTCACGGGCGTGAGCTACGACTTGGTGGTCTTCGACAACGACGGCGTTCTGGTGGACAGCGAGCCGATCTCCAACCGGGTGCTCGCCGAGTACCTGACCGAGCTCGGCCACCCGACCACGGTCGAGGACTCCTACCGGGACTTCATGGGCTGCGCCGCCCACACCGTGCACGACGTGGTCGGCGAGCGGTACGGGGCACGGCTGCCCGAGGGCTTCGACGAGCTCTTCCACACCCGGGTGTTCGCCGCGTTCGAGCGCGAGCTCACCCCGGTGCGGGGCGCCGAGGAGCTGCTGAAGACCCTTCAGCAGCGCGGCGTCCCGTACTGCCTGGCCTCCTCGGCCCACCACGCCTGGATCCGCACCGCGCTCGACCTCACCGGGCTGCGCGGCCACCACGCCGAGGAGCGGATCTTCAGCGCCCAGGACGTCGGCGTCGGCAAGCCCGCCCCCGACCTCTTCCTGCACGCCGCCCGCACCCTGGGGGTGGACCCGGCCCGCTGCCTGGTGATCGAGGACAGCCGCAACGGCGTGCTGGCCGCCCGGGCCGCCGGGATGGACGTGTACGGTTACGCGGCCCTGACCGACCCGGCCAAGCTCACCGGCGCGGGCGCCACCGGCCTGATCACCGACCTCGCCGAGGTGCCCGGGCTGCTCGGCCCCTGACGGGCGGTCGGACGCCCGGAAAACTTTTTCCCCCGGCCTGTAACGCCGCCGGTGCCCCGCGGCGTGGGTACCGCGACGAACGGGATCGGGGAAGGACCAAGTGGTGGGGGAAGCTCCTGCGGACTTCATGGAGTTCGCGCACGCCCACAGCGGCAGACTGTTCAGAACGGCCTGCCTGCTGACCGGTGACTGGCACCTCGCCGAGGACCTGGTCCAGGAGACCCTGGCGAAGATGTACCGCTCGTGGCGGCGGATCGACCGCTCCGAGCCCCCGCTGGCGTACGCCCACACGGTGCTCTCCCGGACCTTCGTCTCCCAGCGCCGGCTTCGCCGCTCCGGCGAGCGCCCCTCCGAGGCACTGCCCGAACCGGACGGCCACCTCGGCGACGACCCGGCCCTGCGGATCGCCCTGCTGGAGGCCCTGGCCCAGCTGTCCCCGAAGGACCGCACGGTGCTGGTGCTGCGCTACTGGGAGGACCGCTCGGTCGAGGAGACCGCCCGGCTGATGGGCATCCGGGTCGGCTCGGTGCGGGTGCGCAGCCTCCGCGCCCGCGACCGCCTCCGGCAGGTCCTCGGACCCGAGTTCGCCGAACTGAGCCGCGCGTGAGGCCCCCGCGCCGTCACCCCCACGACCGAACGGAGAGCACCGTGCCGCATGACCGACCGCCGCAGTCCGAGGCCGAGCTGCACGAGGTCCTCGGTCGGGCCGTCGACGGGTTCGCCCCGCACAGTCACGACCTGGTCCACCGGGCTGCTACCCGAGGGCGCCACCTGCGCCGGATCAGGAACGTCCAACTCGCCTTCGCAGCCGTCGTGTTGGTGGGATCGACCGGATTCGGACTGGCCGCCCTCGGTCCGGCCGCCGAATCCGGCCCGGCCCTGCCGGCCGCCTCGGCCACGCCGACGCCGACCGCGACCCCGACGGCGACGACCGCCGACACCCTGCCGCTGCTCGCCGCGCCCACCTACCAGCCGGGCCGGGCCGACGGGGCGGGGCAGTTCGGCACCCAGTTCGCGGCGATGCTCCCCCGGCGCGGCACGAGCAGCCACCCCGACCAGATCGGGTCGTTCACCGACTGGCGCCTGACCCCGCGGTCGAGCGGGGACGCCCGGGAGCGGCGGGAGGTAAGGGCCATGCTGTCCTTCCAGGACGGGAAGCGGCGCACGGCCCTGAGCCTGACACTGGCCGACCTCACCGCGCAGGAGGTCATGGCCTGGCCGTGCACCACGGACGCGTACGGGGCCTGCGCGAGGCTCGCCGACGGATCGCGGGTGAGCACCATCCAGGAGGCCACCGGCTCCAAGCCCTTCCGTTGGGCGGTCGCCGTGCTCCGCCCTGGCGGCCGGCTGGTCCGGTTCGAGCAGTTCAATCCCGACGGGCAGCAGGAGGCGATGACGGTGAGTCTCGACGAGATGACCGCCATCGCCTTGGATGCGCACTGGTCCAAGTGACCCACGAGCACCGCAACGACAGGGGGAGTCAGCAGTGAGCAGAATGGCGGCCGGAATGGGGTTCGCGGTGGCGGGGGCCATCGTGTGCGGGGCCGGGGGGTACGCGGCCTACGCCCTGGTGGGCGGGCCGACTCCGGGGGGACCGAAGGTCCCGGCGGTGGTGGTCACCGGGCCGCCGACGGCGGCGGAGGCGGCGAAGGGGGCCGAAGCGTTCCTGAAGGCCTGGGCGGACGGCGACTACGAGGAGGCCGGGCGCCTCACCGACCGCCCCGAGCCCGCGATCGTCGCCCTGACCAGGTTCCGGACGGAGCTGAAGCCGACGGCGGTCTCGCTCGCCCTGGGCGGCCCGGTGCCGTCCGCCTCGCCGTCGCCGTCCTCCTTCGTGACGACTCCGCCGGTGTCGGACCGCGAGGTGCCGCTGGCCTTCCGGGCCGAGGTGCGGCTGCCCGACGCGGCCCAACCCTGGCGGTACGAGGGCGCGTTCACCATGGTGCGGGGCCGGGACGGGCGGGTGGTGGTGCACTGGAGTCCTGATGTGGTCCACCCCAAGCTGACCGGCACCAAGGAGCTGTCGGTGCGTCCGATCTCCTCCTCACCCTCCCAGGTGGTGGACCGAAAGGGTCGGCCGGTCGGTGAATTCCCCTCCGTGAGAGCGGTGTTGGGGCAGATCAGGTTCACCGGGACGGAGGACCCGGGCAGTGCGGGCCGCGGGGTGGTGGCCTTCGCGCAGGGCAGCTCGTCGCCCGGCGAGCAGCTGTTCACCATCACCGAGCCGAAGAGCGGTGCCCAGCGGCGGCTGACCCTGGACGCCGACCTGCAACGGGCGGCCGAGGCGGCGGTCGCGGCCCGGACCACACCGGCCTCGATCGTGGCCGTCGAACCCAGCACCGGTCACGTGCTCGCCTTCGCCAACAACCCGGCGCAGGGCCAGAACCGGGCCTTCGGGGCCAACCAGGCCCCGGGGTCCACCATGAAGGTGGTCACCGCCGCCGGGCTGCTGGAGGCCGGCCTGACGCCGGACAGCCCGCTGCCCTGCCCGCCGACCACCACCGTGTCCGGCCGGACGGTGCGGAACGACTTCACCGATCCGCGCCCGGGCTACACCTTCAAGGACGACTTCGCGCAGTCCTGCAACACCGCCTTCCTGGACGCGGGCGGCGACCGGCTCAAGGGTGCGGCCATGCCCACCCTGGCGCGGGAGGTGTTCGGCCTCGGCCTGGTCTGGCAGACCGGCATCGACACCTTCGACACCGCCGTACCGGTCGAGGGCAACCCGGCCGAGGCCGCCATGGCCCTGATCGGGCAGGGGCGGGTCCAGACCAACGCGCTCGCCATGGCCTCGGTCTCGGCCACCGTCCAGAGCGGCACCTTCCGCCAGCCGGTCCTGATCCCCGGCCTGCCCCAGCCGAGGTCCGCGCGCACCCTCGGTGCACAGCCCCTGAAGGACCTGCGGTCGATGATGCGTCGCACCGCCGAGAGCGGTACGGCCGCCGGGGCGCTGCGCGGCATCTCCGGCGCGGCCGGCAAGACCGGTACCGCCGAGGTCAACGGGCAGCCCAAGCCCAACAGTTGGTTCACCGGGTACTGCGGCGACCTCGCGGTGGCGGCCGAGGTCCAGGCGGGCGGGCACGGGGCGGAGGCCGCCGCACCGGCCGCGGCCGCGCTGCTGCGGATCGGCAACACGCGGTAGCACCCCTCGGGCGCCGGGCGCCGGGCGCCGGGCGCCGGGCGTCAGGCGTCGGGCTCTTCGGAGCGGGCAGGACCCTCCGGGGCCTCCGGCCGGCCCGGTGGCTCGGCGGTCTCCCGGCGTCGTCGTCGGGAAGGGCGGCGCGGGCGGTGCGGCATCAGCTCGCGCCGCCCGTCGCTGTCTGCCGCCCGGACCAGTGGGATCCGGGGCGGGAAGGCCAGGACGGTGGCCTCCGGGCCGGAGGAGTGTTCGTCGTCGGCCTCGGTGCGCGGCGCCCGGACCTCGGACCCGGCCTGTGGCGGAGCCTCCGAAGGGCCCTGGGCCTGGGCCGGGACGGAGGGCGCGGGGCCGGACACCGACTGGCGGTGGAGGTGCTGGACGGCGTCCTGCCACCCCTGGGCGTAGGCGGACTCGCGGGACCGCTCGTACTCCTCCGGAGTGGTGATCAGCACGCCCTCGGGGAGGGCCAGTTCGACCAGCGAGGTCAGTGCCCGGGTGACGGCGGCCGGGGAGAGCCGGCGTCCGGGCTCCCGGGAGGCACGGTCGGTGAGCTGTGCGATGAGGGCGAGGAGGTCGAACTCCTCGCCGCTCTCGGCCAGTTCGCCCGGGCCGGGACCGTCCGTCCGGTTGTTCTGCCCAGCCACGCGCCGAACGCCTCTCACCGATCCACGGGCTCAGCCCGTAGCGAGCCGTCTGGTCCCCTTGCGTCCCGTAGCCTCCCGGCCGGTCTCCCGGTGGTCGTCCCCGGCCTGGTCGGGCGTGAACTGCTGGGCGACCTTGATGAACATCTCGCGCCGGTCGTCGGGAATCCCGAGTGCCGACGCGACCTGCTCCAGGGTCATCCGCTGCCCGACGGCCGTGGCGGGTGCGGTGTCCACAGGGTAACCGACCGCCTCCGGGAGATCATCCGCCGTCAGCTTGCCCGACTGGATGAGGACTTCCCGGATCGGGACGCCGAGGGCGTGGGCCAGACCCCGCATGGTGTCGAGGTCGGGCATGCTCTGGCGCTGCAGCAGCCGGGTCACGGCTGCCCGGTGCACGCCCGCGTCCTCCGCGAGCTTCGACTTGCCGCCGCCCCGGGGGCTGTCGATGTCGTAACCGCGGTCGCGCATCAGGTCCTCGATCCAGGACGCGAACCGCTCGATGTCGGTGCTGCTGCTCGGCACCATGTGTTGGACTCCCTCCGCCTGCCCCCGCACCACCCAAGGGTACCGCGCGCTCGCGCGCGTAATCAGTGCTCGGACGCACCCTGTCATGTCGATTGGGCCACGGTTGTGCGGGGATTCGGCCGCTCTGTGAGGGAGTCGTCGCGGTCCGTCGAAGGTCCGTCCCGAAACAGCTTGCGCGCGCAGGCGCAACAACGCAGGATGGGTGCGAACCCGCAACAAGATCGGACGGGCCGCCCCGGGCTCCGCCCTCGAGTCCTGGAGCAGCCCTGCCATGCCCGTTGCCGCCACCGTTGCCGACGCTGCTGCCGCCGCCCGTCCCGCCGGCGAGGGTCACGCCTACGCCCGGGAGCGCGCCGAGGACTGGCGCGAGCGGGCCGCCTGCCGGGGGTTGCCGGCCCGGGAGATCTTCGTGACCAGGGCCGCCCAGGCCGCCCCGGCCCTGCGCCGCTGCGCGGCCTGCCCGGTGCGCCGCCGTTGTCTGGAGGCGGTGCAGCCCGAGCTCTCCTGGTTCGACGGAGTCTGCGGCGGCCGCCTCTGGCGCAACGGTCGCGTGGTCGAACCGCGTTGAAGTCCGCCTCCTCTTCCTGTCCCGCCGTCTCTGCCGGGGAGTCACCCATGCACGCCCAGTCCGCCTTCCCCTCCACCGTCGCGGGCCGTCAGCTCGCCCGCGCCGCCCTGTGGATCGACATCCTGCGCCGCCAGTTCCCGGAGCTGATCGAGGAGTTGGCCCCCGGGCGGCCGGGTGCCGCCAACCGGTCCGGTGCCCCCAAGGGCGCCGCCGAGGCGGCCCGCCGGGCGGCCGCCGACCGGGCCGACCGCGAGGCCGCCCTCTGGAACGAGCGGCACGGGCTGCGCGGCGCCTCCGGCGGCCGGGCCCCGCTGCGCCTGCACATCTCCGACGTGCTGCGCGACATCACCGACGGGGTGGTCGAGTTGGAGGAGGCCGTCCGGGAGAAGCTCCGGCTCGGCCGGGCCCCGCGGGCCGACGTGCCGGCCCGGCTGGACCGGATCGAGGCGCTGCTCGCCGAGGTGGCGGGCCACCCGACGCTCGCCGAGCACGTGCTGGAGGAGGCCCGCCGGATGTCCCGCCGCTGTTCGGCGGCGCTCGGCGAGGCCGAGACCCTGGTCCGGGTGCGGGGCCGCTGCCCCTGGTGCGACTCGGTCTCGCTGCGGGCCTTCCCGGCCTGGCGGGCGGTGCTCTGCGTCAACCCGGGCTGCCGCTGCACCGAGCCGGACTGCGAGTGCCGCACCGCCCCCGGCCACCGGCACAGCTGGGCGGAGACCTCCTGGTCCCAACTGGCCCAGGAGGCCGGGGTGGACGAGGCCGCCCTGGCCGTCCTGGTGGACGAGGCCGAGCCCGCCGGCCCCGTCCCCGCCGCCGTGGAGGGGGCCCGATGAGCACGCTCGGACTCCCGGCCGGGGCCGCCCTGGTCAACGCGCTGATCGCCGCCGCCGAGGTGGACGTCGCGCCCGCCACCATCCGCAAGTGGGTCCAGCTCGGCCACCTGGCCGCAGCCGGACGGCAGGGCAGGGCCCTGCTCTACCGGCTGGAGGACGTCTTCGCCGCCGAGCGCCTCACCCGGCGAGGTCGCCCGCGATCCGCCTGACGCGCCATCAAGAGAGCCCCGCCCCGGCACGGTTGCCGGAGCGGGGCTCTCGGCGTTCCGGCGAACGTGCCCGCCCGCACAAGTTGCGCCCGCGCACGCAATGCGTCACAGTTGGAGCAGCGGCGGAGCTGTGCCCCCAGCGCGGAAGCGAGGGGAGCGCGGCCCGCCGTTTCGCACGGGGCGGCCGCCGCCCCGCCGGTAACGGACCCCCTCCTCCCTCCCGCACGAGGTCCCGCCGCCGTGCCCACCGACGGCCGTCCCGCGCACCGACTCCGAGCCCCCGTCAGAAGGGAGCAGAACCATGGCCACTCCGCTGCTGGCCCTGCCCGACGTCGAACGCCTGATCGTCGACAGCCTGCGCAACCGCACCGAACTGGCCGCCGCCACCGTCGACAACAAGCCGCCCGCCGGCTTCGACGGGACGCAGGCGGTCGTCCTGGTCTCCCGCACCGGCGGGGCCTGGATCGACGACCAGCACCTGGACCTCCCGCTCGTGGACCTCGAGGTCTACGGGCCGACCAAGACCGCCGCGCACGCCCTGATGCAGCTGGCCCGGGCGGCCGTCTTCCAGCTGCGCGGCACCGTCTACGGCGGCGCCCTGGTCGTCGACTTCCAGGAGACGGACGGCCCCCGCTGGCTGCCCGACTACAACCGGACGAGTGCCAACAGGTACCGGAACACGGTGCAGTTGACGCTCCGTCCACTCTGAGCCGCCGCCCCGGCGGGCTCCCCACGATCGGGCCCCTCGCACCACCGCGAGGGGCCTTTCCCGTACCCGCGACCGCGAGTACGGACCACCCGGCACCACCTTCTCCCGAGGAGATCACCATGGCAGGCACCAACGCTTCCGAGATCCGCGTCGCCGGCACCGGCCGCATCCTGGTCGCCCCGGTCGGCACCGCCGCCCCGGCCGACACCTCCGCCGCCTGGGCGGCCGCGTGGAAGGACCTCGGCTACACGACCACCGACGGCATCAAGTTCGCCAAGAAGGACAAGATCGACCCGGTCAAGACCTGGCAGTCCTCCAGCACCGCCCGGCTGATCTACGGCGACCGTGACCTCACCCTGAAGTTCCAGCTGCTGCAGCTGAACGAGGACACCCTGCCCTTCTTCCTCGGTGGCGACGCCACCGCCGAGACCGCGGCCGGCTCGGGCATCTACAAGTACGACCTGTCCCCGGCCCCGAAGGCGAACGAGAAGGCCCTCGGCATCGAGTTCACCGACGGCTCGGCGATCACCTACCGCTTCGTCGTCCCGCGCGGCCAGGTGACCGACACCGAGGAGCTCGGCCTGACCCGCACCGCCGCCATCAAGCTCGGCGTCACCTTCACCGCCCTGTCGGTGGACGACACCAAGCCGCTGGCGACCATCCTGATGAAGGACCCGGCCTACTCGGCCGTCTGATCCCTCGTCACCCCCTGGGCAGGGCCCGGCGGACCATCCGCCGGGCCCTGCCCGCTCTCCCCAACTCACCAGTCAGGAGCCCGACATGGCCAGCTTCTCCGTCAACGCCGCCCGCGCCCAGCGCCTCGAAGCGCTCGGCCGCACCTGGACCTTCGACCTCGACGGCGAGGTCTTCGAACTCCCCACCGAGCTCGCGCGCGGGATCGCCCGCAAGCTCGCCGCGCTGGACGACGACGACGTCGACGGCCTGCTCCGACTCCTGCTCGGCGACGCCCAGTTCGAGCGCTTCGACCGCCACGACGTCACCATGCAGGACGTCGGCGCGATCCTGGAGGCCTACGGCAAGGAGACCGGGCTCGGCCTGGGGGAATCCTGAGCCTCGGCGCGTTCGTCGACGAACACGCCGAGGCCCTCGAAGCCGACCTGCTCCGGCACTACGGCGTGGACCTCCTCGACTGGCACCGCGACCGGCTCTCCGCCCGCCGGCTCTCGGTGCTGATCAAGCACCTCCCGCGCGACAGTGCCCTCACCCGCGAACTCCACGGCGAAGCCGCCGACTGGTCCACCACCGACTACCTGCTGGCCAACGTGGTCGACCACCTCGCCGTCGCCAACTGGATGTTCGCCACCATCAACCGCGACGAGGAAGCCGACCCCCTCGACCCCCCGGAGCCGGTCGTCCGCCCGGGCCAGGAGGACGAGGACGGCAGCCCGGCGGACGAGGACTGGGACGAGGAGCCGCGGCCGGTACTCCCGAGCGCCGTCGAGCTCCGCTCGTTCTTCGGATAGGACCGGAGGAAATCCATGGCCAACGTACCCGGCTCCGACCTTGCGGATCACCTGCTCAAGGACAAGGTCAACGGCCTCGCCGACGAATGGACCGTCTACAAGGCCGATGCCAAGGTCCAGAAGCACATCCTGACCGGGCTCGCGAGCAGCATCACCTACATCAAGGGTGACCTCAACGGCCTGGCCGGCAGTCTCACCGCGATGAAGGCCGACGTCACCCTGCTCGCCTTCGGCCTCACGGCGATCAAGGCCGACTACACCTTCCTGAAGGTGGACGAGAAGGGGATCTACTGGCGCGGCCGTCCGCTGAAGCAGTGGGGGGCCGACAAGGACAAGCAGAGCGCGAAGAACACCGAGAAGGCGCAGGCGGCCCTCAAGGAGAAGAACGGCGAGATCGTGCGCCGCCTGCGGCTCATCGAGAACAAGCTCTCCGCCCACGGCACGACCAAGGAACAGCTGGACGCGGCACGGAGCAAGAAGAACGCCTCGTCCCGGGCTTACCGGACCTCGGGCAGCGATGACGACCTCAAGACCGCCCAGCGTGACATGAAGGAGTTCCAGCGTCTGCAGGACAAGGCGCAGCGCGAGTCCGACGACCTCAAGAAGCTGGTCAAGCAGGCGCAGAAGGACGAGGGCCGCCTCGGCAAGCTCGCCAAGGAGGCCGAGAAGGTCACCAAGATCACGGACAAGATCAACAAGGCGGAGAAGCGGGCGAAGGAGCAGAAGACCGCGGCGGACAAGTACTTCAGGGACATCGAAACCAGGGCCGGCCACCTGGAGCAGAAGCTCAGGAGCCTGGCCGCAGCCGTGGGCTGACCACGAACGGAGAAGTGATGAGTCTCAAGTCCTCCCTCATCGGGGCCACGGGAAGCCTGTCGAAGTTCGCCTCCTCGCTCGGAACGACGGCCTCCAGGGTCGACCGGCTCCGGAGCTCGGCGCGGGACGCCGACGGTGCCGTCGGCAAGTTGAAGAACTCCGCCGCCCAGGCCGAGAAGGCCGTGGGCGGCACCGGAAAGGCCGCCGGGACCACCGGCGGGATGTTCGGGAAGATGAAGACCGGCCTGGGGGCGGCGACCACCGGGTTCAAGGGCCTCAACACGGCGATGAAGGGCAACATCATCGGCCTGCTGCTGATGCTGCTCGCGCCGCTGATCGCCAAGATCGTCGACATGGCGATGCAGTCCAAGACCATGCAGAAGATCATGGACACCGCCTTCAAGGTGATCGGCAACGTCATCGACACGGTGATGAAGGCGATCGGCCCGGTCATGAAGCAGACCGGCGAGATCATCACCAAGGTCTGGGGCAGCATCCAGAGCGCCATCGCCACCGTCGTGGACTGGATCTGGACCGCGATCAAGTGGTACTTCAACGCCTACAAGACCGTGATCACCACCGTGCTGGACGTGGTCCTGAGCGTGGTGACGGGTGCGTGGAACGGCATCCGCAGCGCGATCTCCGGCGTGCTGGACTGGATCAAGAGCGCCACCACCGGTGCGTTCAACACCGTCAAGGACGCGCTCAGCAGCGCCTGGGGGGCGCTGTCGGGGATCGCGGAGTCCGCGTTCAACGGGGTGCTCGGGGCGGTGAAGACGCCGCTGAACGCGGTGATCGGGCTGGTCAACCGGGCGATCAACGCGATCAACGGGATCAAGATCGAGATTCCGGACTGGGTGCCGGGGATCGGCGGCAAGGGGTTCGGGGTCCACATCCCCACGATTCCGATGCTGGCCAACGGCGGCATCATCGCGCCCTCCGCCTCCGGCACGCTCGCGCTGATCGGCGAGGGCGGCCAGCACGAGGCGGTCATCCCGCTGGACCGGCTGGACAAGATGCTCAGCTCCGGCGGGGCCTCGGCGCCCGCGCTGCACCGCCTGGCCGCCGCCGTCGAGGCGATGGCGCTGCGGCCGGTCCTGGTCCAGGTCGACGCGCAGACCATCGCCCGCGCCGCGATGGACGGTCAGCGCCAGCTCGTGCGCCGGTAGCCGACCGGCAGCAGCCAGAACCCGACACCTGAAGAGAGGAGTTGTGCCGCATGCCGCACAACCTGTGGATCGGCCGGCCCGGAGCGCTCCGGGAGATCGACCAGGCCGCGAAGAGTTGGGACCGCAGCGCCGACCTGGGGGTGACCGAGTTCCGGGCGCTCGGCGGACGGGCGACGGTGGTCTACACCCCGAAGCCCGTCCGCCGCCTGAAGCTGAGCTGGGAGGGGCTGGACCGGGACACCGCCACCTACCTGGACCGGCTGGCCCGGCGGGCCGACGGACCGGGGCCGCTCGCGGTGATGGACCCGGCCTCGGTGAACCTGCTGGAGCCGGCCCAGGCGGCCGGACGGGACCGGACGGGCAGCACCGGACGGGCCTGGTTCGTCTCCGGCCAGCCCGGCGCGGTGGTCGAATCGACCACGGTCAAGGGGCAGTTCGGATTCCAGGCGCAGGCCGCGGAGAGCGCGGTGGCCTGGCGCAGCCCGTACTGGGCCGGCGGCCTGCCGGTGGTGCCGGGCTGGACGGTGTCGTTCCGCGTCCCGACCGCCTTCCCGTCCGACACGTGCGTGGCCCAGCTGGACTTCAAGTCCGTCGCCGGCACGTACCTGAACAGTGCGGTGGTGACGGGCCGTCAGGTCACCGCCGTGGTGCCGCCGGACGCCGCCTTCGTCACGGCGGTCGCCAAGCCGGGTGCGGTCGGCACCTACTCGCTGGCCAACGCCTGCTACACCATCGGCGGCGACTGGCCGGACGAGGGCCTGCCCGGCGACGGCTGCCCGCCCATGGCGATCACCGGCTACAGCGACGTGCCGACGGCACAGCTCCGCTACCGCAACGTCTCGATCGACCTGCTGGAGGTGGCCGGTGCAAACGGATGACCCCACCATGATCGACGCGCTCGCCGCCGGCGAGCGCGCCTACCGCAGCACCACCCGCCTCGGCGGCACCGACCTCAGCCCGCAGATCCAGGGCTGGAAGGTCGACCGTGCCTACAACACCGACCTGCCCTCCGCCATGCGGGCCTTCGCCGGCAGCTCGTCCGCCCAGCTGGACCTCAAGCTGGGCGGCAGCGCGGCCGGCAACGGCCCCGCGCTGTACTCGCCGTGGGCCCCCCGGGCCACCGCCGACACCGTCCGTCCGCGCCAGTCGGTGGTGCAGACCGTCGGCCTGGAGAGCACCGGCGCGGTGCCGGTGTTCCGCGGGACGGTGCGCAGCCGCTCCGCCGCCTCCGGTGGCGACTCGGTGCAGGTGACGGCGCTGGACGGGGCCGAGCGGCTGCGCGGCCCGGCCCATCTGCCCAAGCCCTACGCCGGGTTCCTCGGCAAGCAGCCGATCGCCAGCGCCACCTGGTGCGTGGACGAGCTGCTGCGCCAGGGCGGGGTGCACACCTGCCCGCCGCCGCGCTACCCGAACGTCTCCAACGACCAGCACACCGCGTTCTACGCCTCGCTGCACGGCGGTCTCACCCCGACCTACGGCATCCCGTACCAGATCCCGGCGGCCACCGACTACGGCTGGTCCCGGACGGCGGCGCCGTACGAGATGGCCCTGGTCCCCAAGAAGACCAACCTGACGGTCAGTTGGATGCCACGCAGCCGTACCAGGATCCCCGGCCGGACGATCCTGGCCGAGGTCACCGTGAACAACATGGTCGGAGCCGGCGAGCGCGCCAAGGTGCAGATCGACCTCGCCACCGACGACGCGGGCTGGGGCTTCGGCCTGCTCCGCTTCGCGGTGGACTTCAACGCCGGTACGGTGACCGCCTGGTCGGGCCGTGAGGGCGGAGCCGGCCAGGGGTACAGCTGGTCCTTCCCCGCGCTCACCCAGCAGAAGGGCAACTGGCAGCTGGGCATGCTCTGGGACGGCATCTCCTCGCTGACCCAGCAGCGCTACGACTCCACCCTGCAGCGGTACGCCAAGGCGTTCCAGCTGATCCCGCACCTGATCGCCCCCGACGGCACCCAACTGGCCGGGCAGATGATGGAGTTGAACGCTCCGGACGCCATGCAGTGGGAGTCCGAGCTGTACCGGGTCGACCTGGTCACCGACGTGGCCGCCGAGTGCGTCCAGGTGACCGCCGGAGCGGGGACGGTCTTCACCTTCCAGCCCGCCGGCTTCAAGCAGGACTGGAAGAAGGGGGCCACCCTCGACGAGGTCACCCTGCCGCTCTACAGCGTCCCGACGGTCTCGGGGAGCCAGTGGGACGTCATCACCCAGATCGCCAAGGCGGCGCTGTCCACCGCCGAGTTCGACGAGACGGGGGTCTTCCGCTGGCGCAACCACACCCGGTTCCTCAGCGCGCCGACCAGGGCCCAGCGCACGCTGACCACCCTGCGGGACATCGCCGCCCTGACGGTCTCCGAGGAGATCGACGCCTGCCGCAACTACTGCGTCCAGCCCTACCAGGACTGGTCCAAGGTGGAGACCCAGAAGAGCGAGGTGATGCACGACGGAGCCTTGGTCCGCACCGTCCCGGGCAACGGCGTGCTGGAGATCGCCTACGAGAAGGCGGTCGAGGAGCCGGACATCTGGCCGCCGCTGGTCGACTGCGACCAGGTCGTCTCCGAGGACTCCGCCGTCCGCTTCTCGCTGGTCAACGCGGCCAACCAGAAGGCGCAGAAGGGCCGGGTGGAGACCTCCGTCCGCCGGGACGGCGGCACCCTCTACGTCCGCTTCCGCAACATGGCCGCCGAGCCGCTCTACACCGTCAACAAGGACGGCTCGGGCTCGGTGCGGCTGGTCATGCCGATGCCGAAGACCGAGCCGGTGAAGCGCACGGCGATCGTCCAGAACTCCGAGAGCCAGGCCCGCTACGGCTTCCAGGAGTTCACCGCGGAGGACACCGACTGGGTGCAGGACTACGACACCGCGATCTCGCTGGCCAAGGCGCTGGAGATGTCCGGCCGCTACCCCATCCCGGTGTTCGGCGGAGTCGAGGTGCTCTACGACCCGAGGCTCCAACTCGGCGACGTGGTACAGCTGGTGGACACCTCCGGTGCCTACCTCGACACCCTGGCCTGGGTCATCGGCATCTCCGTCGAGGCCGGCTCGGACGGCGCCATCCGGCAGACCCTCACCCTGCGCGGCACCTCCTGGCCGAGCGGCGAACTGGACGTCGGCCTCACCCCGGACCCGCCGGTCGACCCCGACGCCTGGACCAGGCAGCCGTTCAAGCAGGTGACCGAGCGGTACCCGTCCTACGCCCACATCACCCAGGCGGGCCGCAGCTACAAGGACCTCTGGACCCGCTGAGGGTCCGCCAACCCCCTTCCGAGGAGCCAGAGATGACCGACACCACCCCGCAGACCGCCGACACCGTCCGGCTCGACGCCGACCAGCTGCGCACGCTGGCCGCCGAGGTCGCCCGGCAGCTGGCCGACTGGCTGTCCACCCGCGCCCCCGGCCGGATCCCGGTCGACGACCCGCTGGCCGGCGCCGGGCAGCAGGTCAGCCTGCCGACCGGGGCCTCCGTCACGATCGAGTTCCCGCAGCCGCCCGCCGAGCCCGCCGAGCCCGCCGAGCCCGCCGAGCCCGCCGAGCCCGCCGAGCCCGCCGAGCCCGCCGGGCCCGCCGCGTAGCCCGTCAACTCCCGTACGACGAACCAGAGGTGGACTCGTGACCAAGCAGACCCCGATGAACCAGCTCCCCTACCCGGAGCCCAGCGACATCGCCGACATCCCGCTGCACCTCCAGGCGCTGACCCAGGCCGCCGACTCCCGGATGGTGATGCGCTTCGACACCGCCACCGCCCGCGACACCGCCGTGGTCCAGCCGGTGGCCGGCATGATCGCCTGGATCAAGTCGCCCGGCTACTACACCGTCTACAACGGCACCGGCTGGGTGCAGGACCACACCCTCAACCCGCCGCGCCTGATCACCAGGCAGAGCGCGGACCAGTCGCTGCCCAACAACGCCATCCTCTACCTGACCTGGGCCGCCAGCCCGATCACCGACAGCCACGGCGGCGTCGACCCCGCCCAGCTCACCCGCTACACCCCCAAGGTCGCAGGGCACTACCTGGTCACCGCCCAGGTCGCGTTCAGCGTGAACACCTCCGGCGGCCGGGTGGTCAACCTGATCAAGAACGGCGACGCCAACCAGAACTTCGGCCAGGTCGCCCACGGTGCCGTCCCGGTGGCCGGCTACTTCACCACGCTCTGCGCCACCGGCATGACCTACTTCAACGGGACCACCGACTACTACGAGGTGCAGGTCGCGCAGAACTCCGGCGCCGCGCTCACCACGGTGAGCGTCGGCACCATCACCCGTGCCCTGCGCGTCTTCTGACCCATCACCACCACCGAGCCCTGCCCCGGCCGCACCCCGGCCGGGGCAGGGCTCTCCCCGTTTCCCGCCAGGAGGCACCCCATGACCGACTCCACCCGCCGCGCCCTGCGCACCACCCTGCAGACCCTGCTCGGCCTGCTCGCCGCCCTCCCCCTGCTGGCCGACAGCGGCACCCTGCCCGCCACCCTCCCCGGCCTCGCCGTCGCCGTCGGCGTCTCCACCGCCCTCACCCGGCTGATGGCCCTGCCGGGCGTCGAGGCACTGCTGCCCTCCTGGCTGCACCGCGCCCCCGACGGGGAGTCCACCGAGCAGGGCGAGTGAACCCCGGCTCCACGGGGATGGACTCGCTGGACACCCTCGTCGTCTGGTGCGGTGCGCTGGCCGCGGTCGCCGCCGCCACCGGCATGCTCTGGCGGCTCGGCCGGGTCGTCCGCCAGATCGCGCATAGGGTCGAGGAGTTCAGTGAAGACTGGCAGGGTACCGAACCCCGCCCCGGCGTCCCCGGCCGAGAGGGCGTGATGGCCCGGCTCTGCGGCATCGAGGAACGACTCACCGCCGTCGAGCACGAGCTGCGCCCCAACAGCGGTTCGTCGATGCGCGACGCCATCGACCGCGTCGACCGCCGCACCCTGCGCATCGCACCCGATGCGGATAACTGAACTCACCATCAGGCAAGGGGGACTGACATGCAGTTCGTGCCGCGCGCCCAGTGGGGCGCAGCCCAGCCCAGGACCGACCTCCGCACCGTCGAGGCGACCCAGGGCGTCAAGATCCACTACGAGGGGACCGCCGTCCCCGCCGACCTCGCCGACGCCGCCCAGCACTCCCGCTGCGCCGCCCGGGTCCGCGCCATCCAGGCCAGCCACCTCGCCAACCACGCCGAGGGCTACGTCGACATCGCCTACTGCGTCGACGCCGAGACCGAGGCGCTCACCCCCGAGGGCTGGAAGCGCCACGAGGAGCTCAAGACCGGGGATCTCCTGCTCACCCTCAACCACGAGACCGGGCAGGCCGAATGGCAGCGGGCGGAGGGCATCCACGTCTTCCCGGCGAAGCCCCGCGAGCTGGTGCTGATGGAAGGGCGTTCGCACTCCTCGCTGACCACTCCCGAGCACCGGTGGCCGGTGGAGCACTACTTCCGCCGGACCGGCACCGCCAAGCTGAAGAATCCGGACGGGACCTGGGCCGATCTCGGGGGCCGGGCGCCGCGGTCGGTGCGCGGGTACGAGCGAACGTTCGCCACCTCCGCGACCCTGACGGACAAGCACCGCATCACCACGGCGGCCCCGGTGGCCAACCTGCCCGCGGAGGCCGTGCACAGCGACGAGTTCGTCGAACTCGTCGCCTGGTACTGGACCGAGGGCCACATCGCGCGCAGCCGGGGGAAGCTGCTGAACGGTGTGACGATCTATCAGTCGCACACCGCGAACCCGCACCTGGTGGACCGGATCGAGCAGGTGCTGCGAAAGCTCTACGGCCCGCCGGCGCCGACGCTCGACCGCAGGGGCGACACCGTGCCGCGCTGGCGGATGTACCGGAACGGGAACAAGACCGAGTTCCGGCTCAACACCGTGGCCGGCGGCGAGGTCCAGCGGGTGGCGGAGGCACCGGACAAGGTGGTCCGGGTCGACTTCGTCACCAGCCTGACGCAGGACCAGTTGGCCCTGTTCGTCGAGGTCTCGGTACTTGCGGACGGCTGGGCACAGGGCCGCGGCGGGACGGTGACCCAGAAGGTGCGGGACCGCCTCGACGCGCTCCAGATCGCCTGCACCCTGCTCGGTTGGCCGGCTGTCGTCCGGCCGGCGCACTGGAAGGGCGAGGAGCGCTGGTCGCTGCACTTCAGCCGGTCGGAGCGGTCCAGCCGGTTCTACCCGGTGGCCGCGCACAACCGTGGCCACCGGTTCGCCATCAGCCGGGTCACGCACGACGGCCCGGTCTGGTGCCCGACCACGCCGAACAGCACGTGGTTGGCCCGCCGCAACGGCACCGTCTACTACACCGGCAACACCGCGGTGGTCTGCCCGCACGGCTCGGTCTTCGAGGGGCGCGGCGCTCACCACCAGACGGCGGCCAACGGCAACGGCGCGCTCAACCGCGGCCACTACGCGGTCTGCGCGATGCTCGGCGACTCCGGGCTGACCGAGCCGACCGAGGCGATGCTGAACGGTCTGCGCGACGCGATCGAGTGGCTGCGGCGCGACGGCGGCGCCGGGCCCGAGATCCGCGGCCACCGCGACGGCTACGCCACCAGCTGCCCCGGTGAACCGCTCTACGCCTGGGTCCGCCAGGGCGCCCCCCGCCCGTCGGGCAGGCCCGAGCAGCAGCCGCCCGCGCAGGAGCACCGGGACCAGCAGGAGCAGCAGCAGCCCCAGGGTCCGGCCTGGCCGGGGGAGTACCTGAGCCTGCGCTCGCCGATGCTGCACTCCGAGGCCGTCCGTGTCTGGCAGCAGCGGATGCGCGACCGCGGCTGGAGGATCGACGTGGACGGCTGGTACGGCCCGGCCTCCGCCGCCGTGGCCCGCGGCTTCCAGGCCGAGAAGGGGCTGCAGGCCGACGGGGTGGTCGGACCGGCCACCTGGTCGGCCGCCTGGAACGCGCCGGTCAGCTGACGTGCCGTCGGGAGGGGCCGGAACGTTACGTCCCGACCCCTCCCGCAAACACGTTCCACCGCCTACGCTCACGCCTCAACATCCACGTACCGGCCGGTAGCCGGGGGCAGCGAGGTCGGCGATGGCGGAGCAGCTGGTGGACGGGCGGCTGCGGCGGGCCCGGGCGGCGGTGGCGGGGAGTTTCCTGTTGCAGGGGACGACCTTCGCGCTGCTGGTCACCTGCATACCGGAGATCCAGGAGCGGTACGGGCTGAGCGACGCGCTGCTGCCGGTCTTCCTGGCGGCGGTGCCGGTGCTGGCCGGGGTGGGCTCGGTGGCCTCGGAGGCGGTGGTCGGGCGGACCAGTGCGAAGACGGTGCTGCGGCTGGTGCAGCCGGCCGTCTGCCTGAGCCTGGCGGCCGTCGGACTGGGGCACGAGCTGTGGCAACTGGCCATCGCGCTCGGCCTGTTCGGCCTGCTGGTCGGTGCGCTGGACGCCAGTATGAACATGCTCGGGGTCGGGCTGCAGCGCCGCTACGGCCGGAGCATCATGATCGGCTTCCACGCCGCGTTCAGTCTCGGCGGCATCCTCGGTGCGGTGATCGCCGGCCTCGGCGCGCACTACGACACCTCGCTCGCCGTCCTGTTCGGCGGCGCCGCCGCCGTGCTCGTCCCGCTCGCGCTGCTGACCGGCACCCGCTTCCCCGGCCGGGCCGAACTCGGCGACGCCGTACGGGAGGCGGCCGCGGCCGCCGCCTCCCGGATCCCCTGGCGCCCGCTGCTGCCGCTGTGCGCGGTGATGGCCTTCGCCTACATCGCGGACGCCTCGGTCTCCAACTACAGCGTCAAGTACCTGACCGACGTGCTCGGCAGTCCGGCCGACCTGGCCAAGCTCAGCTACCTCGGCTACATGGTGGCGATGCTGCTCGGCCGCACGCTGGGCGACCGCGCGGTGGAGCGCTGGGGCGCGGTCGCGGTGGTCCGGGCGGGAGCGGTGCTCTCCGCGCTGGGCTTCGCCCTGGCGGCCGCCGCACCGGGGCAGTGGGCCGGGATCGCCGCCTTCACCGTGCTGGGCTTCGGCATCTGCGCGATCATCCCGCAGGTCTTCGCGGCGGGGGGCAGGAGGTTCCCCGAGCACGCGGACGCCGCGGTGGCCCGGCTCAACCTGTTCAACTACGTGGGATTCCTCGTCGGTTCGCCCCTGGTCGGCGCGCTCGCCGGGGCGGGCTCGTTCCGCCTGGCGCTGCTCGCGCCGCTGGTCCTGGTGCTGGCGGTCGCCCCGATGAGCCGTTTCTTCACCGCGCCCGCCGCCGAGCCGGTGGCCCCGGAGGCCGCGCCCGCCCGATAACGTAAGGCCCATGAACGCACGGCCCGGGCCCGAGGACAGCTGCGGCCTCCACCTGTACTGGGACGAGGGCGTCACCGCCTACGACTTCGGCCCCGGCCACCCGATGGACCCGACCAGGCTGGCGCTCACCATGCGGCTGGTGGAGGCCCTCGGGCTGGACACCGCACCGGGGGTGACGGTCCGTTCGGCGCCGCCGGCCGGGGAGTCGACCCTGCGGCTGGTGCACACCGCCGAGTACCTGGACGCCGTCCGCCGGATCGCCGCCGAGCCGGACCGCAGCGACCCGGCGCACGGCCTGGGCACCGACGACAACTGGGCGTTCGCCGCCCAGCACACCGCCTCCGCGCTGATCGCCGGCCAGTCGGTGGCCGGGGCCGAGAGCGTCTGGCGCGGAGCGGCCCGGCACGCGGTCAACTTCGCCGGCGGCCTGCACCACGCGATGCCCGACCGGGCGGCGGGCTTCTGCGTCTACAACGACCCCGCGCTGGCGGTGGCCCGACTGCTGGAGCTCGGCGCCGAGCGGGTCGCCTACCTCGACGTGGACGTGCACCACGGCGACGGCGTCCAGCAGGCCTTCTGGGACGACCCCCGGGTGCTCACCGTCTCCCTGCACGAGAGCCCGGCCAGCCTCTTCCCGCAGACCGGCTGGTCCACCGAGACCGGCGGGCCGAACGCCCCCGGCACCGCCGCGAACCTGCCGCTCCCGGCCGGTACGGGCGACGCGGGCTGGCTGCGCGCCTTCCACGCCTTCGTGCCCGAGCTGCTGGGCGCCTTCCGCCCGCAGGTGATCGTCAGTCAGCACGGCGCGGACACCCACCTGGAGGACCCGCTGGCCCACCTCGCGGTCAGTCTGGACGCCCAGCGGCTGGTGGCCGGTGCGGTGCACGACCTGGCCCACCGGTACGCGGACGGCCGCTGGCTGGCCCTCGGCGGCGGCGGGTACGCGGTGGTCGACGTGGTCCCCGCCGCCTGGACCCACCTGGTCGCCACCGCCACCGGCCACCCCCTGGACCCGGCCACCGAGGTGCCGCCCGCCTGGCGCGAGCAGGCCCTGAAGCTCACCGGCCGGCCCGGCCCGGCCCGGATGACCGACGGCGCCCGCCTCGACTGGCGCGACTTCGACGACGGCTACGACCCCGGCGACCGCCTCGACCAGGCGGTTCTGGCCGCCCGCCGTGCCGTCTTCCCGCACCACGGACTGCTGCCGTGACGGGGCGGGAGGAGCTGGTCGCGCACCTGCTGCGGCACAGGCTGGCGGGCCCCGAGATCCCGACGAGCCGTCAGAACAACCTCCGCCACTACCGCCTGTTCGCCCAGGCCGACCCCAAGGCGCTGATGGGCCTGGACCCGGAGCGGCGCTGGGACGAGGAGGCCGTGCTCGGGCTGATGGTGGCGAAGGTCGGCGTGCGGCCGGAGCCGGCCTACACCGAGGGCCCGGACGTCATCGACCCGGCCAGGACGGTGGCCGCGCTGGACCGGCTGGCCGCGCTGCTGGCGGCCACCGCCCGCCGCCGCGGCACGGTGCTGGCGGGCACCGGGCACCCGGCCAAGCTGACGGCCTTCCACACCGCGCTGGCCCGCGCGCTGGAGCGGGCCGGCTGCACCCTGCGCACGCCCGCGCTGGGCGCGCGCTTCCGCGAGCCCACCCCCTCCGGTACGCGGCACTGCCGCCTGGACGCCCTCGGCCCGGTCCTGGTGGTCCGCTCGGCGGAGAGCACGGCGGGGGGCGCGGCGGAGCTGCTGCACACCCACTCCCCGCTGCCGGTCCGGCTGGCCCTGACCGCGCTCGCCGAGGCCGGCGAACCCCTGCCCGACCTGGTGCTGGGCGACCACGGCTGGCTCTGCGGCGCCGGCCGGCTGGGCATCCCGGCGGGCGGGATCGCCGACTGCAACGACGTCGCGCCGTTCGCCGCCGAGGCCGAGGGCACCGTCGCGGTGGCCGTCCCGGTGGACGACGGAGCGCAGCCCGACTGCTACAGAGCGCTGAGTGACTACGTACTGCAACGGGCGGACCTCGCACCGTACTCGGAGTGAGTTCCTCCCCCTTCCCACTGGTACCACCCTTAACTACTCTGGGGATACACGTGTGTCGGTGGAGTCACCGGAGGGGAAGCCGGTGCCTTGCACACGGGACAAGGGTCGGGTGAAGTCCATGAGTTCCGGAGAACGCCCTTTGCAGGAGGTCGTCTTCCTGACGGTGGCCGAGGTCGCCTCGGTCATGCGGGTCTCGAAGATGACGGTGTACCGCCTCGTGCACAGCGGAGAGCTGCCCGCGATCCGGGTGGGCCGCTCCTTCCGGGTCCCCGAACAGGCCGTCCACGAGTACCTGAGGGAGTCCTACGTACGACTGGAAAGCGCCTGATCGCCGCCCTGTTCCCGCCTCGGCGGGGCAGGATTACGGCTTATCCGGCGTGGACGGTAGGCTAGGCCCTCCGTCAGTCGTATGGACTCCGTCTCTCACGGACGAGAGTCTCAGTGAGCGAGGGTAGTTCCGTGGGCTCTGTCATCAAGAAGCGTCGCAAGCGTATGGCCAAGAAGAAGCACCGCAAGCTTCTGAAGCGCACTCGCGTGCAGCGTCGCAACAAGAAGTAACACCCCACGGTCGCGCCCTGGCGCGCCTGGGTGTGAAGACCGCCCGTCCCGGCTCCGGCCGGGGCGGGCGGTCGCCTTTTTCCGGTACGGTGCGGCAGAGAGGGCGTTCGAGAGGGGCGGCAGGCGTGGGGAAGACCGTGCTGGTCACCGGCGTGGCCCGGCACCTCGGTGCGAGGTTCGCGGCCCGGCTGGCCGCCCGGCCCGGGATCGACCGGGTGGTCGGGCTGGACAGCGGGGAGCCCTGGGGCGGGATGGCCGCCGACGGGGTCGAGTACGTGCGGGCCGAGCTGCGCCGCCCGGCGGTGGCCCGGGTGCTGGCCGAGCACGCCGTGGACACCGTGGTGCACCTGGACGTCAGCGCGGGCACCGGCAGCCGCGCGGCGGCCAAGGAGAACAACGTCATCGGCACCATGCAGCTCCTCGGTGCCTGCCAGAAGGCCCCGGGCCTGCGCCGACTGGTCGTCAAGTCCACCACCGCCGTCTACGGCTCCGCCCCGCGCGACCCGGCCGTCTTCGGCGAGCGGACGCTGCCCAGGGCGCTGCCCCGGGACGGCTTCGGCAAGGACGCCACCGAGGTCGAGGGCTACGTCCGCGGCTTCGCCCGGCGCCGCGCCGACGTGGCCGTCACCGTGCTGCGCTTCGCCAACATCGTCGGCCCGGCCGGGGACACCCCGCTGAGCGACTACTTCGCGCTGCCGGTGCTGCCCACCGTGCTGGGCCGGGACCCGCGCCTCCAGTTCGTGCACGAGGACGACGCGGTGGACATCCTGCACCGGGCCGCCACCGAGCAGGCCCGCCCGGGCACCTACAACGTCGCGGGGGAGGGCGTGCTGCTGCTCTCCCAGTGCGCCCGCCGGCTCGGCCGGCCGACCGTGCCGCTGCTCGGGCCCGCGCTCGGGCTGGCCGCCGGGGCGGCCCGCTGGACCGGCCTGGCCGACATCTCGCCGGAGCAGATCCAGCTGCTCAGCCACGGCCGGGTGGTGAGCACCGGTCAGCTCAGGGAGACCTTCGGCTGGGAGCCCGGCCGCTCCACCCCGGACGCCTTCGCCGACTTCGCGGCCGCGCAGACCGTCGGGCTGCTGCCGCCCGGCCGGCTGGCCGCCGCCACCGACCGGCTGGCGGAGCTGCTGACCCGTCAGACCCCGACCAGGAGCTGAGGACGCGATGTCCAGTGCCAACGAGCCCGTGCCCGACGGGGCCAAGGTGATCCCGATCGAGTCCGCGCCCAGCTGGCAGCCGGAGGAGCCGGCCCCCGCGCTGGCCGACCGGATCGCGGACGCCGTCGGCGGTGCGCTGGCCGGGCCGATCGGCGCCGCCGCCACCCGGGCGCTGGGCAAGGGCTGGGAGCAGCGGGCCGCCGACGGGCTGGCCTTCCTGCGCCGCCGGGTCACCGGGGACTACGAGGTGGACGAGTTCGGCTTCGACCGGGAGCTCACCGAGGAGGTGCTGCTCTCGATGCTCCGCCCGCTGGCGGAGAAGTACTTCCGGATCGAGGTCCGGGGGATCGAGAACATCCCGGCCGAGGGCGGGGCGCTGATCGTCGCCAACCACTCCGGGACGATCCCGCTGGACGCGCTGATGACCCAGATCGTCATCCACGACCACCACCCGGACCGGCGTCACCTGCGGATGCTGGCGGCCGACCTGGTCTTCGTGCTGCCGGTGGTCGGCGAGCTGGCCCGCAAGGCCGGGCACACCCTGGCCTGTGCGGAGGACGCCCAGGCGCTGCTGGAGCGCGGCGAGGTGGTCGGGGTCTGGCCGGAGGGCTTCAAGGGGATCGGCAAGCCGTTCAGCGAGCGGTACAAGCTGCAGCGCTTCGGCCGGGGCGGCTTCGTGGCCTCGGCGCTGCGGGCCGGGGTGCCGATCGTGCCCTGCTCGATCGTCGGGGCGGAGGAGACCTACCCGATGATCGGCAACGCCCGGACGCTGGCCCGCGCGCTCGGCCTGCCGTACCTGCCGATCACCCCGACCTTCCCCTGGCTGGGGCCGCTGGGCGCGATCCCGCTGCCGACCAAGTGGACCATCCAGTTCGGCGAGCCGATCGCCACCGACGGGCACCCGCCGGAGGCGGCGGAGGACCCGATGCTGGTCTTCGACCTCACCGACCAGGTGCGGGAGACCATCCAGCACACCCTGTACAAGCTGCTGGTGCAGCGCCGCTCGGTCTTCTTTTAGGGGCCGCCTCCTTGATGGGGCCGGGTCCGCGCCGCCGGGGCACGTACCTCGCCGGCTTCTCGTCAGTCGCCGATGCTCCGCATGGACTCCCTCCTCGGCGCCGCCGAGGCACGCACCCCGACGACGCGGCCTGATCCGACCCCATCAAGGAGACAGCCCCTAACGGACGACGGGGAGGGGGCGGGGCCCGTGGCCCCGCCCCCTCCTTGCCGACGGTGGATCAGCCGAGCGAGATCTCCGGGAGCAGACCGGGGATCAGCGACGGGATGCGCAGCTCCTGCTGGGGCTGCTGGTCGGCCGGTGCCGCGCCGTCCGCCGGGGCGGGGTCGGCCGGCTGGCGGTCGGAGGTGCCGGCGGAGGGGCTGCTGCCGCCACCGGTGACGCCGCCGAGCGGGCCGGTGCCGTTCCCGGTGAGCGGGGCGGGCAGCAGCTTGTCCAGCAGGTTGGGCGAGGGCTTGGCGTTCGGTGAGGAACTGCCCTGGCCCGAACCGGGGTTGGCCGGGTTCTGGGCCTTGGGCTGGCCGGCGGTGGAGTTGCCGGTGCCGCTCTTCGGCTGCTGCTCGGCGGGGGCCGACGACTGACCGCCGGTGCCGCTGCTGTCGCCGGGAGCCTGCGCGCCCTTGCCCTTGGCCTTCTCCTGGCCGGGGGCCGGGGCCAGCCTGAGCGGGGCCACGTCCTCGGTCATCTCGTCGAAGAGGTGGTTCACCTTGCTGGCCTGGGTGGTCAGTTGGCTCGGCAGCTGGCCCTGGACGGAGGCCCAGCGACCGTCCTCGACGGCGGCGAAGTCGGCCAGCCGGCGCATCGGGTCGAGCGAGCCGTTGCTCCGGTAGACGGAGCGGAGCAGCTCGCGGCCGCGCAGGGCCTCGGCGTGCATGTCGTCCAGTGCGCGGCGGACCTGCTCGACCGTGTGCGGGCTGAGCGAGGTGCCGGTGTCCGACCGGTCGAGCAGGCCCCTGGCCTCCTCGAGGCGGGTGGACGCCTGGTCCAGCAGCAGCGCGCCGACCTCGGAGTCGGAGCCCGCCCAGCTCAGCCGGAGGTCCTCCAGGCCGCGCTTCATGCCGTAGAGGGTGTCGCCCGGAAGGGCGTTGGAGCTGGCCGCTGCCGCCCCGGCGAAACTGCCCACCGCGACGGCGCCGACCAGGCCGCCGATCGCCAGCCGCCGGCCCCAGCGCCGCCGTGCCCCGGCGCGGATCGCCCGGTGGCGCCGCTGCTGGGGCACCCGCGCCGTCGGCGGGGCCACCCACTCCCGCTCGAACGCGGCCATCAGCTGGGCGCGTTGGAGCGCCCTGGCCTCACCGCCGAGCTCCGGACCGGGCAGCGCGCCGAGCGCGTCCGCCATGCCCAGCAGCTCCGCCATCGCGGTGGAGCCGGTGGGCCTGCCGTCGTCCGATCTCAAGTCCCCCTGGTGGGGCTCCGCGTGGTGGGCCTCCAGCGCCTCGGCGAAGGCCCTCGCCCGCCGGTGCTCCAGCATGTTTGCCGTCACGGGCCACACCTCCCTTCGTCGTTGTCGACTCCCCGGCCTGCCGGACGGTTGCCACGGCGGGCCAAAACCACTCCATCGGGTGAGCGTGGCCGATCCTGCTTGACCGACGGCCCGGCGGGGGCTTGCACGCTGGCCAACGAGCGGTGAGGGGAGTCGGTTACGCACGACCCCCCGTCGGCGTTAAGCAGAGCATGTGACCGCGCCTTCACCCGACCGGGCGGCCGGGGTCGTCCGCCTGACGAACCGTCAGGCGGCCCGTCGGCGCCCGTCACCGGGCGTCGGGCGGCAGCAGTCGGGCCAGGGTGCGCACCGCGCGGTACTGGAGCGTCTTGATGGCGCCCTCGTTCTTGCCCATGATGCGGGCCGTCTCCGCGACCGAGAGCCCCTGCAGGAAGCGGAGCGTGACGCACTCCTGCTGCTGCGGGTTGAGCCGCCGGACGGCGTCCAGCAGGGCCGCGTTGGAGAGCGACTCCAGCACCGACTCCTCGGGGCTGCGCTCGCACTCGTTGGAGTCCAGCATCTCGCCGGTGGTGACCTCCAGCCGGAACCGGCTGGACTTGAAGTGGTCCGCCACCAGGTTGCGCGCGATGGTCACCAGCCAGGCGCCGAAGTCCCGGCCCTGCCAGGTGAAGGTGCCGATCCGGCGCAGCGCGCGCAGGAAGGTCTCGCTGGTGAGGTCCTCGGCCGTGGCCCGTCCGCCGACCCGGTAGTAGATGTACCGGTAGACGGTGTCGGCGTAGTGGTCGTACAGGCGGCCGAACGCCTCGCTCTCGCCGTTCTGGGCGCGCTCCACCAGCTCCATGATCGGGTTGTGCTCGGACTCCAGGCCGGGCGCGGGCGCGGTTCTGGCCCGGCCGCGGCTGCCGCTGCCGACCGCGCCGCGGCTGCGGGTCGGGGTGGAGCCGGTGGTGGTGGAGCGCAGCGCGAGGCCGGGGCCGGCCGCCAACGGCGCGCCCGCCAGCGCGGGTTGCGGCAGGTACAGCTCGAACTCGCGGATCGCGGAGCGCAGTCGTGCCAGGTGGGTACCGCGCAGGGTGAGGGGCGACGGGCGGGAGGAGGCAGGCGCGTCGTTCCGGACGGGTGGGTACACGGGACTCCCAGAGGCAGAACTGTGGACGGGTCACCTCCGCCTGCGCGGAGAGCACGCGCCCTGATCCCCCGTCACGGGTGACGTGTGGGTGGCGTGCATCCAGGAGAGAATAACGCTTTGTGCAATGACAGCTACACCCTGTGGCCGAAGTGGTCGTTTGAGATCCGCTTGGCGTGCATATGCGGCTGGAACTGACCGAAGGTGTCGCGGGGAGACTGCCTCAAAGTGAGTGACCGTGCACGCCTGGTGACAGATTCCGGAGCGGGGCGGCTGGTTTCCCGGGTTCGGGGCCCGGCAACCCCAGACTTTCCCGAGTCGCCGAACGATCGCTTCCGGTCACGGCCGGACGGGTTCGGAACGGCCCCGGCGGGGGCCGGAGTTCGCTCGGACGTGTGAGGCCGACCGGCGGGTCCCCGGCGCGTCACCCTGACGGGTGGTCAGGTGGCGTGCTGGCGCCGCCTGATGGCCACGGTGGCGGCGGCGGCCCCGGCCAGGACGCCCAGGCCGGCGGCGGCGGGCAGGCCGACCCGGGCCGCCTTGCGGCCGGTCCGGAAGTCCCGCACCCGCCAGCCGTTGGCCCGGGCGTGGCGGCGCAGCGCGGAGTCGGGGTTCACCACGTAGGGGTGGCCGACCAGGCCGAGCATCGGGATGTCGTTGGCCGAGTCGCTGAAGGCGGCGCACCGGTCCAGATCGAGCCGCTCGCGGCGGGCCAGCGCGCGGACCGCGGCGGCCTTGGCCTCCCCGTGCAGCAGGCCGCCGACCAGCCGTCCGGTGTAGACGCCGTCCACCGCCTCGGCCACGGTGCCGAGCGCGCCGGTCATCCCGAGCTGCCGGGCGATGATCCGGGCCACCTCCTGCGGGGCGGCGGTGACCAGCCAGACCCGCTGGCCGGCGTCCAGGTGGAGCTGGACCAGGGCCCGGGTGCCGGGCCAGATCTTCCGGGCGATGACGTCCTCGAAGATCTCCTCGCAGATCTCCTCCAGCTCGCTGGTCCGCTTGCCGGCGACCAGGCCGAGCGCCTTGTCCTTGGCGTCCGCCATGTGCGCCGGGTCCTCGGCGCCGTGCACCCGGAACCAGGCCTGCTGCCAGGCGAAGCGGGCCATGTCCCGCCGGGTGAAGAACTTCCGCCGGTACAGGCCGATGCCGAGGTAGAAGATGGCCGCGCCGCGCAGGATGGTGTTGTCGCAGTCGAAGAAGGCGGCGGCCCGCGGGTCGTCCGGGGTCGGCTGGTGGTCCCCCTCGGGGGCCTGTGTCCGCGCCGCGTCGGCGGCTGCCTCGCCGGCCAGCACCGTCTGCTCGTCCGGCGCCTGCCGTACCCGCGTGAGCCTTCTCAGGGCGACCATGCCACCGAGCATAGCCAGCCGCCGGGACTCTCCTCGTGACCAGCGCCTTCAGGGAGGGTGAACGGGAGCCCACCGGCGGACGCGCCCGCGGCCCCTCGGCGGCCGGTGCGGCGGCGGGCACAATGGGGCGGGTGAGCCCACTGCTGCGACGCGACACCTCCAAGAAGCCGGCCGAGCGGACCGTGACCCTGATCGGGAAGCCCGGCTGCCACCTCTGCGACGACGCCCGGGAGGTGATCGCCCGGGTCACCGGGGAGCTGGGCAGCACCTTCGAGGAGCGGGACATCCTCCAGGACGAGGAGCTGTACCGCAGGTACTGGGAGCAGATCCCGGTGACCCTGATCGACGGGAAGCAGCACGACTTCTGGCGGGTCGACGAGCGCAGGCTGCGGGCGGCGCTGGGCGGTTGAGCCCGGGCCGGTACCCCTCCGATCGGCGGGGGTGCTTCTCCGAATCGTTGTCTCGAATATGAGGATCGGCTTAGGAAACGCCTGATGGTCGGCTTACGATCTAACACGTTTCTGTCCGCCGGGGGCTGGATGACGGAGGAGGGCGTTCATGCTCCCCGGTCGACAACTGCCGCCCCCGCGGGGCGGGTTCGCCGTGGTCGACGTCGAGGCCACCGGCCGCAGCCCGTGGCGGCACCGGATGGTCGAGGTCGGCGTGGTGCTGCTGGACGGCCAACTCCGCCCGGAGGGCGAGTTCTCCACCCTGATAGACCCGGTCGGGCCGGTCGGTCCGACCCATGTGCACCGCATCGCCCAGGGCGACGTGGTCGGAGCCCCGCGCTTCCGGGAGCTGGCCCCGCTGCTGCTCGACCTGCTCGGCGGCCGGGTACTGGTCGGACACCACGTCAGCTGTGACCGGGCCTTCCTGGAGCGGGAGTTCGCCCGCATCGGGGTGCCGCTGCCCGCGGTCCCCGCGCTCTGCACCCTCCGCCTGGCCCGGGCCCGCCTGCCCGGGGCCGGCGGGTACGGGCTGGCCGCCTGCGTGGAGACCGCCGGCCTCGGCTGGTACCCCGCGCACACCGCGCTCGGCGACGCCCGGGCCACCGCCGAGCTCTTCCGCCACCTGGCCGCCCGGGCCGAGTGGCAGGCCCCGCTGCACGAGGCGGCCGGGCTGCCCTGGCCCCGGCTGGGCGCCGCGCCGTCCCGCCGCCGGGCCGGCGAGCTGCCGCTGATCCGCCGCGAGGCGGTGCTCGGCCCGTGGCCCCGGGGGGTCGAGGCGCCGACGGTGCTGACCGCCCGGGCCACCGCCCCGGTGCCCTCCGCGTCCGGCGCGCGGCGGTGACCGTCCGCCCCGGTCCGGTACGGTGCGACCTGACGCAGTCCGCGGTCGGCTCCAGGACGTGCCGCCGCCGCGTGATGCGCGTCACTGTGGGCGGACAAAACGGACACCATCTTTGTGCACACGTTCACAAACGCATAGCCTGGCTGCCAAAGCCCAGCTTCACCCACAGGAGCACCGTGGCAATCGGCCGATCCACCCAGAGCACCTCGCAGACGCCCGAACCGGGCGCCGCGCGCCGACCCTCGCGTGCCCGGGGCATCCCGGAGGCGACCGTCGCCCGCCTCCCCCTCTACCTGCGGGCCCTGACCGCGCTCTCCGAGCGCTCGGTCCCCACCGTCTCATCCGAGGAACTGGCCACCGCGGCCGGGGTCAACTCGGCGAAGCTCCGCAAGGACTTCTCCTACCTCGGCTCCTACGGCACCCGCGGCGTCGGCTACGACGTCGAGTACCTCGTGTACCAGATCTCCCGCGAGCTGGGCCTGACCCAGGACTGGCCCGTGGTCATCGTCGGCATCGGGAACCTCGGCCACGCGCTCGCCAACTACGGCGGCTTCGCCTCCCGCGGTTTCCGGGTGGCCGCCCTGCTGGACGCGGACCCGGCCGTGGTCGGTTCCACCGCGGCCGGCCTGCCGGTCCGTCACATGGACGAGCTGGAGTCCATCGTGGAGAGCCAGCACGTCTCGATCGGCGTGATCACCACCCCGCCCGGCGCCGCCCAGCAGGTCTGCGACCGCCTGGTGGAGGCCGGCGTGACCAGCATCCTGAACTTCGCCCCGACCGTGCTGACCGTCCCGGACGGCGTGGACGTGCGCAAGGTGGACCTCTCCATAGAGCTCCAGATCCTCGCCTTCCACGAGCAGCGCAAGGCCGGCGAGGAGCCCGGGCAGGGCGACTCGGTGCTCGACCGGGCCCCCGGTCCGGTCCGGGCCGCCGCCGCCAAGCTGCGCCGGGCCGCCGGCGGCGGCACCGCCAAGGCCGAGCCGGCCAAGGGCAAGCCCGCCGCCAAGGCCGGCGAGGGCGACCTCTCGGCGGTGATGCCCGCATGAGCATCCGTCGGATCCGCATCACCGAGGGGCGGGCATGAGTCTTCTCGTCGTCGGGCTGAGCCACCGCAGCGCGCCCGTCACCGTGCTGGAGCGCGCCGCGCTCACGGGGGAGACCCCGGCCCGCCTGCTGCACGACGCGGCCGCCGCCCCCGCGGTGGCCGAGGCCGCGCTGGTCAACACCTGCAACCGGATCGAGCTCTACGCCGACGTGGACAAGTTCCACGCGGGCGTCGCCGAGCTCTCCCTGCTGCTCGCCCACCACAGCGGCGTCGACCTCGAAGAGCTCACCTCGCACCTCTACGTGCACTACGAGGACCGGGCGGTGCACCACATCTTCTCGGTCGCCTGCGGCCTGGACTCGATGGTGGTCGGCGAGGGCCAGATCCTCGGCCAGCTGCGCGACGCGCTGGCCCGGGCCCAGGAGGAGCACACCGCCGGGCGCGGGCTGAACGAGCTGTTCCAGCAGGCCCTGCGGGTCGGGAAGCGCGCCCACAGCGAGACCGGCATCGACAAGGCCGGGCAGTCGCTGGTCACCTTCGGCCTGGAGCAGGTCGCCGCCGGGGCCGGCGAGATCGCCGGCAAGCGCGCCCTGGTGGTCGGCGCCGGCTCGATGAGCTCGCTGGCCGCCGCCACCCTGGTCCGCGCCGGCGTCTCCGACCTGCTGATCGCCAACCGCACCGCCGAGCGCGCCGAGCGGCTGGCCGCCAACCTCGGCGCGCGCACGGTGGAGTTCGCCAAGGTCCGCGAGGCACTGGCCGACGTCGACCTGGTGATCTCCTGCACCGGCGCGGCCGGCGTGGTGATCACCGCCGAGGACGTGGCCGCCGCCACCGCCCTGCGCACCGGCGAGGGCCCGCTGGCCTTCCTCGACCTGGCCATGCCGCGCGACGTGGACCACGACGTGCACGGACTCGACGGCGCCCTGCTGGTCGACCTGGAGAGCCTCTCCCGGGCCCACGCCGCCACCCCCGGCGCCGGGGACGTGGACGCGGTGGTCGGCATCGTCTCCGACGAGGTCGACTCCTTCGCCGCCGCCCAGCGCGCGGCCCGGATCGCCCCCACCGTGGTGGCGCTGCGTCAGATGGCCTCCGAGGTCGTGCTCAGCGAGCTCGGCCGGCTCAACTCCCGGATGCCCGACCTGGACGAGCGCACCCGCGCCGAGGTCTCCCAGACCGTCAAGCGGGTGGTGGACAAGCTGCTCCACGCCCCCACCGTCCGGGTCAAGCAGCTCGCCGCCGAGCCCGGCGGCGCCGGGTACGCGGACGCGCTGCGCGAACTCTTCGACCTGGACCCGGCGGCGATCCAGGCGGTGGCCGGCTCCCCGGCCGGCGCCCGCCCCAGGCCGCCGGCCCAGGCCGGACCGCCGGCTCCGGCCGATGCCGGACACGCGGGGGGCAGCCCCCGATGAACCACCAGACAGCCCACGAGCATGACCGGGACGATCACCTCATGAATGGTCAACTGACCGGCGGCGGACAGCCGCTGCGCCTCGGCACCCGCCGCAGCGCCCTCGCCATGACCCAGTCGGGCATGGTCGCCCGCGCGGTCGAGCGGGTCACCGGCCGACCGGTCGAGCTGGTCGAGATCACCACCTACGGGGACACCTCCCGGGAGGCGCTGGCCCAGATCGGCGGCACCGGCGTCTTCGTCTCCGCGCTGCGCGACGCGCTGCTGGAGGGTCGGATCGACCTGGCGGTGCACTCCCTCAAGGACCTCCCCACCGCCGCCCCCGACGGCCTCTTCCTGGCCGCCGTCCCCGAGCGCGAGGACAGCCGGGACGCCCTGGTGGCCCGCGACGGCCTGGCCCTCACCGAGCTGGTCGAGAAGCTGGCCGGCTCCGGGCACCCCGTCCGGATCGGCACCGGCTCCCCGCGCCGGATGGCCCAGCTCAACGCCTGGGCCCGCGGCCTCGGCGCCACGGTCGAGACGGTGGCCATCCGCGGCAACGTGGACACCCGGATCAACAAGGTCACCGCCGGCGAGCTGGACGCGGTGGTGCTCGCCACCGCCGGGCTCAACCGCCTCGGCCGCTCGGCCGAGATCACCGAGCACCTGGAGCCGGAGCTGATGCTCCCCGCCCCCGGCCAGGGCGCCCTGGCCGTCGAGTGCGCCGACCCGGCGCTCGCCGCCGTGCTGCGCGCCCTCGACCACACCCCGACCCGAGCCGCCGTCGCCGCCGAGCGGGCCCTGCTGGCCCGCCTGGAGGCCGGCTGCTCCGCCCCGGTGGCCGCCCTGGCCACCTGGCAGGGCACCGAACTGCGGCTGGAGGGCGTGGTCGGCACCGTCGACGGCGCCACCCTGCTGAAGATGACCGCCAACGGTCCGCTCACCCCCGACGAGACCGCCGAACGGCAGGCGGTGGCCCTCGGCCACGCGCTCGCCGAGCGGCTGCTCGAAGCGGGCGCGGCCAACCTGATGGGGGAGCGAGCCCGATGAGCGCCGCCGCCAACCTCGCCCACAACCCGGCCGCCCCGGCGGGCCGTTGCACCTTCCTGGGAGCGGGGCCGGGTGACCCGGGCCTGCTCACGCTGCGCGCGGTGGACGTCCTCTCCTCCGCCGACGTGCTGATCGCCGACCCGCTCACCGCGGCCGCCGTGCGCACCCACTGTCCGGTCGGCGTCGTGGTGCACAGCACCGTCGGCGAGGACTGCCCCGACGTGGCCGCCGTGGTCGCCGAGGCGGTCCGCAACGGCAAGCACGTGGTCCGCACCGTCGACGGCGACCCGGGCCTGGACGGCTGCGCCGCCGAGGAGATGCTCGGCTGCGCCAACGCCGCGATCCCCTTCGAGGTGATCCCCGGCGTCGCCCAGTCGGTCGGCGTCCCCGCCTACGCGGGCGTCCCGCTGCGCGGCAGCCAGGGCGCCGACGTCCGCTTCGTCGACGCGGCCGGCCTGCTGGCCGGCGGCAACATCGACCTCGGGATGCCGGAGACCACCCTGGTGGTCCGCACCACGCTGGGCCAACTCCCGGCCACCGCCCAGGCCTTGGTGGCCAACGGCCGCAAGCCCGAAGCCCCGCTCTCGGCCACCCTGTCCGGCACCACCACCCGGCAGCGCACCTTCACCGCCACCCTGGCCACCATCGCGGCCGACCTCAAGGCGGCCCGGGTGCTGCCCTCCCCGGTCTCCGCCCCGGTGGACCCGAACACCTCGGTGATAGCCGTGGTGGGCGAGCAGGTCGCCCACCGCTCCTCCCACTCGTGGTTCGAGACCAAGCCGCTGTTCGGCTGGAACGTCCTCGTCCCGCGGACCAAGGAGCAGGCGCACGGCCTCTCCGACCAGCTCCGTTCCTACGGCGCCGTCCCGCAGGAGGTGCCGACCATCGCGGTCGAGCCCCCGCGGACCCCGCAGCAGATGGAGCGCGCCATCAAGGGCCTGGTGACGGGCCGTTACGAGTGGATCGCCTTCACCTCGGTGAACGCGGTGCGCGCCGTCCGGGAGAAGTTCGAGGAGTACGGCCTCGACGCCCGCGCCTTCGCCGGCATCAAGGTCGCCGCGGTCGGCGAGACCACCGCCCAGGCGCTGGTCGACTTCGGCGTGAAGCCCGACCTGGTGCCCAGCGGCGAGCAGTCCGCCGCCGGCTTGCTCGAGGACTGGCCGCCCTACGACCCGGTCTTCGACCCGATCGACCGCGTCCTGCTGCCGCGCGCCGACATCGCCACCGAGACCCTGGTGGCCGGCCTGGTCGAACTCGGCTGGGAGGTCGACGACGTGACGGCCTACCGGACGGTGCGGGCCTCCCCGCCGCCGGCCGAGACCCGCGAGGCGATCAAGGGCGGCGGGTTCGACGCGGTGCTCTTCACCTCCTCCTCGACGGTGCGGAACCTGGTCGGCATCGCCGGCAAGCCGCACAACGTCACGGTGATCGCCTGCATCGGGCCGGCCACCGCGAAGACCGCCGAGGAGCACGGCCTGCGGGTCGACGTGATGGCTCCGGCCCCGTCGGCCGCCGCACTCGCGCAGGCGCTGGCAGACTTCGGGGCGAACCGCCGCGACGCCGCCGTGGCGGCGGGCGAGCCCGTCTACCGCCCCAGCGAGCGCCGCCCCGGCTCCCGCCGCAAGGCCGCCCGCTAGGAAGTGGTTGCACCGGGGGCGCGAGGAACTGCGCGCCGGGGAACGGCAGCACCTGCAACTGGCTGACGGAGGTTCAGTTGCCACTGGTCCGCCTTCCGTACCCGCGCAGTTCCTCGCGCCCCCGGCATCACCGAGAAGGGATATCCGTTGTCCGCTGAGTTCCCGTACGTCCGTCCGCGCCGTCTGCGGCAGAGCCCCGCGATGCGGCGGCTGGTCGCGGAGACCAGGCTGCACCCGGCCGAGCTGATCCTGCCCGCGTTCGTGCGGGAGGGGATCACCGAGCCGCGGCCGGTGAGCTCGATGCCCGGGGTGGTGCAGCACACCCGGGAGACGCTGAAGCGGGCCGCCGCCGAGGCGGTGGAGGCGGGCGTCGGCGGGATCATGCTGTTCGGCGTGCCGCTGGTGCAGGACGCCACCGGCAGCGAGGGCACCAACCCGGACGGGATCCTGCAGCAGGCGATCCGGGACGTGGTGGCCGAGGTCGGGGACGACCTGGTGGTGATGTCGGACCTGTGCCTGGACGAGTTCACCGACCACGGGCACTGCGGGGTGCTGGGCGCGGACGGCGGCGTGGACAACGACGCCACCCTGAAGCGGTACGAGGAGATGGCCCTGGTCCAGGCCGAGGCCGGGGTCCACCTGGTCGGCCCGTCCGGGATGATGGACGGTCAGATCGGCGTCATCCGCAAGGCCCTGGACGCCAACGGGTACCAGTCCACCGGCATCCTGGCCTACACCGCCAAGTACGCCTCGGCGTTCTACGGCCCGTTCCGCGAGGCCGTCGGCTCCTCGCTCAAGGGCGACCGCAAGACCTACCAGCAGGACCCGGCCAACGCCCGGGAGTCGCTGCGCGAGCTGGAGCAGGACGTCGCCGAGGGCGCCGACCTGGTGATGGTGAAGCCCGCGATGGCGTACCTGGACGTGCTGCGCCAGGTGGCCGACGCCTCGCCGGTGCCGGTCGCCGCGTACCAGGTCTCCGGCGAGTACTCGATGGTCGAGGCGGCCGCGGCCAACGGCTGGGTGGACCGCGAGCGGATGATCCTGGAGACCCTCACCTCGATCCGCCGGGCCGGCGCCGGGCAGGTCCTCACCTACTGGGCCACCGAGGCGGCGCGCCTCCTCAAGTGACGCACGCCAAGGGCGCGGCACCCGGGGACGGGTGCCGCGCCCTCGTGCTGACGTGGTGTCAGTGGATCTCGGCGTGGCCCTCGCCGCCACCGGCGGCCCAGTCGTCGCCGGCCACGAACCACTGCTCGAAGCAGGCCTCGATGTGGCTGGTCTCGGCGTGGCCCCACTGCTCGGCGGCCAGGAACGGCTCGCTCGCGGTGGCGGCGAACTGGGCGCCGCCGTGAGCCTCGACGTGCGCGTAGGCGGGGGCCGAGACGCCGGCCAGGGCCAGGGTGGAGATCGCGGTGAGCGCGGCCTTGCCCAGGATGCTCTTCATGGTTTCCCTCTCTGCGTGACAGCAGTGTGACTACACGTGATCACAGAATCGGACGGCCGCGGCGCAGCACGCGCCAGGGCCGCCCACCGGCCACCCGAAGGAACCGCACTCCAACGAGTGGCCGGGGTCGCGGGGGAACGGAAAACCGCCGGGCCCGGGGGGAGTCCCCCGAACCCGGCGGTCGGCCTTACCCGGTTGATCAGCCGATCAGGTGGCTGACGCCACCGTCGCCCGAGCCCTGGGTGGCGGGGCCGACGTTGCAGGTCTGCTTCGGCTCGTTGTTGAGGACGTCCGCCTCGATCGGCACCGCGACACCGATGACGGCGACGGCGATGTTGTGGACCTCCGGCAGGCAGAGGTTCGGGTTGTCGAGGGTGTGGAAGTTCGGGGAGTGGTCGCCGTGGGTGCCGGTCGCGTTGGTGCCACCGTTGCCGGAGACGCCGACGGCGGAACCGTCAGCGTCGCCGATCGCCATGGCGGGGGCGGCGGTCATGGCCAGGCCGGCGGTGGCAACGCCGACAGCGGCGAGGGCCTTCTTGATCATTGTTCTGTTCCTTTTCGGACTTGATGGGTGTGGTGGAACGGGTGGTACTGGTCGGCCCCGGGTAGCGGGGCCGGGCCGGCGAGAGGTCAGCCGACCAGGTGCGAGACGCCGCCGTCGCCGCTGCCCTGGGTGCCGGGGCCGACCACGCAGGTCTGCTTCGGCTGGTTGCTCAGGGCGTCGACCTCGACCGGCACCGCGACGCCCAGAACGCCGACCGCGATGTTGTGCACCTCGGGCAGGCAGATGTTCGGGTTGTCGAGCACGTGGAAGTTCGGGCTGTGGTCGCCCCAGGTTCCCGTGGCGTTGGTGCCGCCGTGGCCGGAGAGGCCGGCCGCCCCGCCGTCCGCGTTGCCGATCGCGGAGGCCGGGACGGTACCGGCGGCCATGGCGGCGGCGGCCAGGCCGACTGCCGCGAAAGTCTTCTGGAGCATGGTGGAGATACCTCTCTTGATGAATCACCATCGGTTGCCGGCCCGTCCGGGGGGATTGCCTCCGACCGCCGTCCTGGCTGCGACAACGGGATCAAAGAGCGAGCGGCGGGAAAGTTACGCGGAATCTCGGGGATTCACCAACGGTCAGTCAAGATCCTCTGTGTCCGGTCGGATTATTAGGCCGAACCGGTCAACGCTCGCTATCCCGCTCCCGGATTGCTCGTTGAAGGGATTGATTTCCCAGGCCGGCCGAATCAGGCCGATGGGCCCTTCATATGACAGAACGGTGAACAGCATGAAGCTCTCCAAGCGCGCGGCCGGCGCGCTGCTGCTGGCGGTCGGCTCCGGTGTGCTCACGGGTCAGGCGGCGGCCGTGGCGGCTCCTGCCCACACCGAGCCGATGACGGCCGGTCAGGTCGCGGCGATGGAAGACCAGTTGGCCACCGAGGAGGTCCCCTTCAACATCCCGCTGGAGACGGTGAGCGAGCACCTCCCGATCTTCCCCGGGGACGGCCACATCTCGGGCGGGGTGCCCACCTCGCTGGTGATGCCGCCGAAGCCGGACGAGGCGCCCGGTGGCCAGCTGATCCCCGAGCGGGTCGTGCCGGGCCTCGAGGTCGGCCGGATCGGGCCGCGCCTGCAGGCCGCGCTGCCGCTGCCCACCGCGGACCGCTCCACCGACCTGGGCGACGTCGCGCTGGACGCCCCGGCGGCCCCGCTGAACGCGCAGGGCCCGGACCTGACCCTCGGTCACCCCTTCGAGTGGGCCCAGGGCAACGCGGCCACCCCGGTGGACGACGTGCTGAGCGCCGGCGAGCTCGACCCGCAGCTGATCACCAACCCGGTGCAGGCCATCCCGGGTGCCAAGGCCAGCCTGGGCAAGGGCGAGGAGAAGCTCTCGGTCAGCGACTCGCTCTCCGACCTGACCGGCACCACCGCCGGCACCGTCCGCGAGGTGCTGGCCCAGGGCTGACCGGCCCGGTACGGCGAGGAGCCCGGCACCCCCGAGGTGCCGGGCTCCTTCCGCGTGCGCGTCCGTTCAGCCGGGCAGCTGGTCGATGACCCCGCCCACCAGCGGCAGGTCCTTGGTGCCGCCGCCCTGGCTCAGCGGCTGGGTGAGCGGGGCGGTGCCGACCGGGGCCAGGCCGTTGTCGGGCTCCAGCGAGAGCCCGTTGTTCAACAGGTCGGCGGAGGAGCCGGCCCACGGGTCGAGCCGGAGGGTCTTGGCCGGGCTGAGGCCGTGGCCGAGCCCGCCGGTGGCGCCCTCCAGGCCGGCGGCGGCGTCGATCGGCTGCAGGCCGCCCACCGGCGGGGTGAGCCCGGCCGCGGCGGCGGGGGAGGAGAGCAGGAAGCCGGCCGCGAGCAGACCGAGGGCGGCGGCGGGGAGGTGGCGGGAGAGCATGGGGTTCGACTCCTCAGCAGGGCAGGGCAGGGCAGGGCAGGGCAGGGTGCGGCGGTGTGGGGTGCGGCAGGGGGCGGGTCAGGGCCTGGACGGCGCGAAGCCCCCCGATCGGCGGACCGGGGGGCTGCACGCGCACGGGGTACCGCTGGTCACCTGGAGGGTGATCAGCAGTCCTCCTCGGGCATCGGCGGGGCGTCGACGTTGGCGCAGGAGTTGCCGAAGGCCGGGTTCAGCAGGCCGACCACGTTCACGGAGTTGCCGCAGACGTTGACCGGGATGTGCACCGGAACCTGGATGGAGTTGCCGGAGCCGACGCCGGGGGAACCGGCGGTGACGCCCTCGGCGGAGGCACCGGCGACGGCGGTGCCGGCACCCGCGGCGACGATGCCGACGACGGCACCCGCGACGGCGGCGGCCTTCTTGACGTTCTGCATGGGGTGATCTCCTCGATCAGGGAAGGGTGCCGGGCACCCGGCGCGGAGGCCGGGTGCCCAGCGGGTGGTGCTGCGTCAGGTGCGGCTGGGTCAGCCGACGTTGGCGCAGGAGTTGCCGAAGGCCGGGTTCAGCAGGGCGATCACGTTCACGGTGTTGCCGCAGACGTTGACCGGGATGTGGATCGGCACCTGGACGTTGTTGCCCGAGAGCACGCCCGGGGAGCCGGCCACGACGGCCTCGGCCTCGGAGCTGGCGAACGCGCCACCGGCGGAGCCGAGCACCAGGCCGGCCGCGGCGACGGAAAGGACAGCAGCCTTCTTGAAGCTACGCATGGGAAATCCTCCGTTTGAGCGGGCGAGCGGGAATGTCGCCCGAGAACTGGGGGTGTACCGTGTGGTGTCGCAATAGCGGCCCAAGTCCTGTGCGTCGCCCGTGGCTTGGGCGGTTCCGCGCGGCCGCTTCGTTCACGCCGCCCCCGTCATCAGTTCTCGCACGGTCGAGAACCGGACGCAATCGCGGCGCGCCCAGGAGGGTTCGAATTGCCCCACCTGGAAGTCATCGGACTGACTCGGCGTCAGTCTCAGGCGTTCAGGCAGGAGTTGCCGAAGGCCGGGTTGAGCAGGCCGACCACGTCGACGGTGTTGCCGCACAGGTTGACCGGGATGTGGATCGGGACCTGGACGTTGTTGCCGGAGAGCACACCGGGCGAGCCGGCCACGACGGCCTCGGCCGACGCGCCGCTGGTGTGGCCGTGACCGTGGCCGTGGGCGGCGGCGGCAGCGGCGCCGCTCAGCAGCAGGGCCGCGGTGGCGGCGGTGCCGAGGGTGCCGTAGGCGAGCTTGCGCATGGTGCGAGTCCCATTTCTTGCGGTGGTTCGATGCTTCGGTGTGGAGCCTGTTTCGCCAGGAAGAACGACGCAGTGCGCGGAGGGAAACGGGCGGATCCGAGCGGTGCGGGAGATCACCCGAATGGCACCGCTGCTGCAAGCGGGTGAATGTGGCCGGGGGTGCGCAACCCGTACGGCCAGGGCTCGTTGGAGTCGACGCACGCCCGTGCGCTTCCATGCTCGTCCGCTGTTGGTACGGCACCTGGAAGAACTGATCTACGAGGAGACTCACATGAGCGTCAAGAAGGTCGCCACCGTCGGCGCCGCTGTCGTTGGCATCGTTGCGGCCGGTGCGGGCACCGCGATGGCGAGCAGCTCCGCCGAGGGCGTCACCGCGGGTTCCCCCGGTGTCATCTCCGGCAACTCCGTCCAGGTCCCGGTTCACGTTCCGGTCAACCTCTGCGGCAACTCGGTCAACGTGATCGGCGCCCTGAACCCGTCGTTCGGCAACTCCTGCGCGAACGTCGGCTGAATTCAGCCGCGTAGCAGCTGAGTTGTACCCGAACAGCGCCTGACGCCGCGCGCGTCGGTCGCCTCTCGGTCGATTCCGCCGTACCCGAGCCGCCGTCCCCGCCTCCCCTCCTGAGGCGGTGGGCGGCGGCTCCGCGTCGTTCAATCACCCGCTGCACGAGGCTTGTTGCGTTACCGGTCAGTACCTAGCATGTGAGCCGGGCTCACCTTTTCCGGGCCCGCGCACCACGCACCAACTCCGGTCCCCCACCCTCCAGGAGTCACGCGTGCTCAGCTCACCACGTACCTCACCGGGAACGGCCCTGCTGGCCGCGGCCGGGCTGCTGCTCTCCCTCGCCGCCGGCGTCCCCACCGCCACCGCCGCGCCCGTCACTGCCAAGCCGGCCGCCATCGTCGCCCTCGGCGACAGCGCCATCTCCGGGGAGGGCGCCGGGACGGACACCAACGACGCCTACACCCCCGGCACCGACACCCCCACCAACTACTGCCACCGGCACGGGAAGTCGGAGATCTTCGTCACCGACATCCCCGGCGTCACGCCGGTGAACCTGGCCTGCTCCGGCGCCCAGACCGGCGACCTGGTCAGCGACCCCGAGCTGGCCAAGGTCACCGGCCCCGGCAGCGGGGACTTCGGGGAGGAGAAGCAGGACGTCCAACTCGCCCGCACCGCCGCCCAGTACGACGTCAAGATGGTGGTCGTCACGATCGGCGCCAACGACGACTTCGACTTCAGCGGGATCATGATGAGCTGCCTGGAGCAGTACTTCCCGATCCCCAAGGACAAGGGCTGCCGGGACACCATCGGCAGCGAGGCGATCACCGCCCGGGCCGAGCGGGTCAAGCCCAAGGTGGTGGCCGCGCTCACCAGCGTGCGCAACACCATGCGGGCCGCCGGATACGCCGACTCCGCCTACCAGTTGGTGTACCAGTCCTACTTCACCCCGATCACCCCGGACATCCGGCGCAACGACTACGTCGGCAAGGTGGCCGACGGCTGTCCGGCCTTCCCCGAGGACCTGGCCTGGGGCCACAACTGGGTGGTGCCCACGCTCAGCGACGCACTGCGCGAGGCCGCCTCGCGCGTGCCGGGCGTGCGCTACCTGGACCAGCGCCGGGTCTCCTACGGCCACGAGGTGTGCGCGGGCTGGAGCAGCTCGCCGTACGAGTACACCAACGGCGACGTGATCGACCTCTCCGAGCGGGACCGCAACGGCTGCGACCACGAGATCGGCATCCCGGGCGTCTGCATGAACATGGTGCGGCAGTCCTACCACCTGCGGGTGGCGGGCTACCGCGGCGAGGGCGTCTGCCTCGGTCAGTTCTACCAACGGCCGGAGCTCCCCGAGGCGTTCTGCACCCTCAACCCGCAGAACACCACCTCGATCCAGCCGCTGACCCCCGGCAGGCCCTTCCCCGACAAGCCCGAGGCCGGCTCCTGGTACCAGCTCACCAACCTGGCCACCGGGCAGGTGCTGGACTTCGCCGGCGGCGGCACCTACGGCGACTCCACCAACGGACGGGCAGCCATCGGCTACAAGCCGACCGGCGGGCTGAACCAGTCCTTCGTCCTCAACTCCCGCCCGGCCGGCGGCTTCTCGCTCACCTTCAGCGGCAACGAGTCCATGTGCCTGGACGCCGCCGGCGGCTCCACCGCCCCCGGCACCCGGCTGCTCCAGTGGGCCTGCCACGGCGGTGACAACCAGCGCTGGCTGATGCGCCCGGCGGCCGCCGGGGGCTACGAACTCGCCTCGCCCGTCGACCAGTCCAAGGTGATGGCGCTCTCCACCGCCAAGGACGCCCAGGGCAACCGGGTGGTCGAACTCGCCTCCTCCACCGGCGCGGCCGAGCAGCGCTGGCAGATCACCAAGCTGGGCATCGCGTACCTGCCCTGATGCCAGGGCCGCCTCCTCGGTGGGGCCGAGGGGGCGGCCCGAGGCCGGGGCCCGGCCCGTGGGGGGTCGGGCCCCGGCCGTTCAGACCGCCTCGCCGACCACCCGGGGCAGCCAGTCGTCCAGTCGGGAGAACGTGTAACCGAGCTCGCGGGCCCGGGAGTTGTCCATCCCGTAGTAGTGCCCGAAGGAGAACGGCGAGGGCTCGGGGCCCTCCGCGAAGCGGGCGGCGGGCAGTCCGTGGCGCTCCAGCAGGGCGCAGAGCTCGCGCACGTCCACCTCGCCGGTGGAGCAGGCGTTCACCGGGCCGGTGAAGTCCTGCTCCGCGGCCCAGACCAGGAAGCGGGCGATCTCGCCGTACTCGGCGAAGGTGGCCGGGGCGGCCGGGCGGTGCACGGTGATCGCCTCGCCCGCGCGCATCCGCTCCGCGTAGTGCGCCAGCCGCCCGGTGAAGTCGGCCGCGCCGCCGCCCAGCACGTGCGCCGTGCGCACCGCCGCGTACGGCAGCCCGTCCTGCCGGGCCAGCACCGCCTCGGCCCGCCGCTTGCCCTCGGCGTAGCCGTCGCCGACGGGCTCCGCGCCCGGCCAGGCCGCGGCGTCGAACTCGCCTTCCCCCAGCGGCTTCCCGGGCACGCCGCGGACGTGGTCGTAGACCTCGCAGGTGGAGGTCACCAGGTACCGGCCGGCCCGGCCGCCGAAGACCCGCAGCGCCACCTCGGCCTGCTCGGGCCGGTAGAGCACCTGGTCCAGCACCACGTCGAAGCTCGCGTCCCCCAGCGCCGAGGCCAGCGCGGCCTCGTCGTCCCGGTCGGCCCGCACGTGCCGCACCCCGGGCGGGGCCTCGGCCGACCCCCGGTTCACCAGGGTCACCCGGGCGCCGCCGTCCCGGAGTAGCTCCACCACCCGCCGGCCGAAGTACCGGCTCCCGCCGATCACACAGATCTCTCGCATGCACACCCCAACTCCGCCGGGCTCCGGAGTCTTCCAAGATCCACCGTCCGAAAGGCGGTTCACCTGGTGGACAGCTCTGCGGCCGCCCCGGCCGATCGAGCAGGATCGGGCACCACCTCGCCTTCCGGGAGCCCGCGATGTCCAGCCCTGCCCGCCCCGCCCAGACGGTCCTCGCCGCCGACCGGATCGCCGCCGTCGCCGAGGAGCACGGCACCCCGGTCTGGATCTACGACGCGGAGACCATCCGGGGCCAGATCGCCAAGCTCCGCGGCTTCGACACCATCCGGTACGCCCAGAAGGCCAGTTCCAACACCCACCTGCTGCGGCTGATGCGGGAACAGGGAGTGGCGGTGGACGCGGTCTCGCTCGGCGAGCTGGAGCGCGCGCTGCGGGCCGGCTACCAGCCGCAGGGCGAGGACGAGCCGGTGGTGTTCACCGCCGACCTGCTGGACCGGACCACCCTGCGCCGGGTGGTCGAGCTGGGTGTGCCGGTCAACGTCGGCTCCCCCCAGATGCTCGACCAGCTGGGCCAGGCCTCCCCGGGCCACCGGGTCTGGATACGGATCAACCCCGGCTTCGGGCACGGCCACAGCCGCAAGACCAACACCGGCGGGGAGCAGAGCAAGCACGGCATCTGGCACGAGCACCTGGCCGAGGCGCTGGAGCTGGTGGACCGTCACGGGCTGGACCTGACCGGCTTCCACATGCACATCGGCTCCGGAGTGGACTACGGCCACCTGGAGGCGGTCTGCGAGACCATGGTCAAGCAGGTCCGGCTGGCCGGGCGGGACGTCCGGGCGATCTCGGCGGGAGGCGGGCTCTCGGTGCCGTACGCGCCGGGCGAGCCGGAGGTGGACACCGAGCGGTACTTCCGGATCTGGGACGCGGCCCGGCGGGAGCTGGCCGCCGAACTCGGCCACCCCGTCCGGCTGGAGATCGAGCCGGGCCGCTTCCTGGTGGCCAACTCCGGGGTGCTGGCAGCCGAGGTGCGGGCCCACAAGCCGGTCGGCTCCAACCACTTCGTCCTGGTGGACGCGGGGTTCAACGACCTGATGCGGCCCGCGATGTACGGCAGCGCCCACCGGGTCAGCGCGATCCGCGGCGGCGCGCCGCTGACCACCCCGCCGGTGGACACGGTGCTGGCCGGTCCGCTCTGCGAGTCAGGCGACGTCTTCACCCAGGCCCCCGGTGGGGACGTGCTCGCCGTTCCGCTGCCCCGGGTCGAGGTGGGGGACCTGGCCGTCTTCCACGACACCGGGGCCTACGGGGCGAGCATGTCCTCCACCTACAACACCCGCCCGCTGATCCCCGAGGTGCTCGTCGACGGCGACGAGGCCCGGCTGATCCGCCGCCGCCAGACCCTCGACGAATTGCTCGACCTGGAGGCCTGACCCTCGCCTGGGCGCCCCGCGTGAGCGCCCCGCAGGGGCGCGAGGAACTGCGCGCAGGGGAACGGCAGCACCTGCAACTGGCTGACGGAGCCTCAGTTGCAGGTGGGCCGCCTTCCGGACTCGCGCAGTTCCTCGCGCCCCCGGTGTAACCACGTACGTCCTTGCGCCCCCGGCGCCTACTCGTGCCGCAGGGCGTCCGGGCGGAGCAGCTTGAGGAGGGGCGGCAGGCCGGCTGCCGTGGCCAGCAGGACCGCGCCCGCCGCGCAGGCGGTCAGGGCCAGCATGGAGCCCCAGTCCATCAGGAACTCCAGCCCGGCGGTGAACTGGAGCAGTGCGCCCGTGCCCAGCCCGGCGAGGGCGGCCAGCGCCAGGCCGAGCGCCATCGGGACGGCGGTCTGCCAGAGCACCGAGGCGGCCAGCACCCGGCGCCGGGTGCCGAAGGCGTAGAGCACGCCGAGGATGCGGCGCTGCTCGCGCAGCCGTTCCAGCTGGCCGACCAGCAGGCTGACCGCGACCAGCAGCAGGGTCAGCCCGGCCCCGGCGGTGAGCACCCGCGTGACGGCCAGGTAGGTGTGGTCCCGCTCGGCCGTCAGCGGGGTGCGGGTGCGGGCCTGCGGGGAGATCACCATGGCGTCGGTGGTCAGGCGGGCCACCGGGTCGGCCACCGCCTCGTCCATGGAGACCAGGACGGTCGCGGGGTGGCCGCGCAGCACCCCCTCGGGGGCCGCGCGCGGGGTGAGCAGCAGGGTGCCGCCCGGGCTGTACAGGGCGGTCGGGTCGACGCCCGGCCGGCTCGGCACGGTGGCGGTAATGGGCGGGACGGTCCACTCGGGTGCCTCGCCGCCCCGGTGGCCCAGCGCCCGGACCCGGTCTCCGGCCCGCAGCACCTCGCCGGGCGCCCGCCCGATCCCGGTCGGGCCGGTCAGGAAGGCGTCGCCGTCCTGACAGGAGGTCAGCACCGCGAACTCGGCCAGCACCGTGCAGTCGGCGATCCGGACCTCACCGCCGTCCCACTCCCGGCCGGGCGGGCCGCTGAGCAGGAAGTCGGTGAACCCGGTGGTGCGGGCCACGCCGGTGGAGCGGGCCAGCCGGTCGGCCAGTTCGAGCGAACGGGTGCCGCCGCCGGGGAACTCCACGCTGTACCGGTACCGGGCGCCCGCGGCGTCCGGCTGCCGCACCGAGTAGGCACCGCTGACCCCGAAGAACAGGGTCTGGAGCGCGATCGCCCCGGCGACCGTGACCACCACGCCGCTGACCGCGGTGGCCGCCGGGCCGGCGCTCAGCTGGAGCCGGCGGACCGCCAACTGCCAGGAGAGCGGGCCCCCGCCGGCCCGGTGGATGAGCGCCTCGACCAGCCAGGGGAGCAGCGTGCAGACCGCCAGCAGCACCAGCAGCACGCCGACGGAGACCAGCAGCGATCCGAAGGTGCCGTGCACCGGGTTCAGCAGGCCGTCCGCGTCGGCGAAGCCGGGCCCCCCGGGGCCGGGCAGCGCCATCGCGCCGAGGGCCACCAGCAGGCCGAGGGCCGCCAGCGCCAGCCGCCACCAGATCCGCCGCCGCTCGCGCCCGGAGCGCCGGACCACGCCCAGCGGATCCACCGTCACCCGGCGCATCGCGACCAGCGTGACCAGCACCGCGAGCGCGGGTACCGCCAGGGCGACGGCGAGGGCGATCGCCGGGTGCGGGGAGACGTCGCCGGCGAAGAAGCTGAAGCCGGCCACGGTGACCTGCTCCAGCAGCTGACGGCCGATCAGGAAGAGCGCCAGGCCGAGGACGAGCCCGAGCGCCGAGCCGACCAGCGACTCGCCGGCCGCGAACCAGGCGGTCATCCGCCGGTCCGCCCCGGCCAGCCGGAGCGCGGCCAGCCGGCGGTCCCGGCGCTCGCCGCCGAAGCGGGCGGCGGCGGCCAGGAAGACGCCGACCGGGGCGAGCATCACGATCAGGCCGACCGCGTTGAGCAGCACCAGCCGGGAGTCCATCGCCTTGGCCGGGGCCGAGTACCCGTACCGCTCGACCCGCAGGGCGCCGCCGTCCACGGTCAGCGCGTCGGAGCCGAGCACGAAGGAGTACTGGCCGGGGCCGAGCAGGCCGTCCGGGCCGACGGTGCCGGTCACCGGGTAGGGCAGCCGCTCCCGGAGCAGCTCGTTGCCGGGCTCGGCGAGCAGCCGGGCGAGGGCGGGCGAGACGGCCATCCGGCCCGGTTCCGGGAACGCGGCCAGGCCCGGGGGGAGGGCGGCACGGGCGCCTTCGCGGCGCACCACCCGGCCCCGGACGGGCTCACCGTCGAAGGTGGTGTCGGCCACCGCGAGGAGCACGCTGCGGTCGGTGGGGGCGGCGATCCCGTCGTCCCCGAAGGTGTCGTTCTGGACGTACAGCCGCGCGTTCCGGTGGTCGACGATGCCGGGAAAGGAGGCGGTGAAGAGCAGCAGCGCCACGCCGATGGCGACCCCGGCGGCGGTCATCAGCAGGCGGCCCCAGCCCTCCCGTCCGCTGCCCAGCGCCAGCCGGGCGCCGAGCGCCAGCTGCGCGGGGGCGCGCAGACGTCCGGTGGTGGTGCTCATGCGGCGGTCTCCAGGTCGGTGGTGCGGCCGTCCCGGACGACGATCTCACGGTCGGCGTACGCGGCCACCCGGGGCTCGTGGGTGACCAGCACCACGGCGGCGCCGGTCTCCTTGGCGGCAGAGGCCAGCAGCGACATCACCCGCTCGCCGTTGAGCGAGTCCAGCGCGCCGGTCGGCTCGTCGGCGAAGACCACCGACGGACGGGTGATCAGCGCCCTTGCCACGCCCACCCGTTGGCCCTGCCCGCCGGAGACCTCGCCGGGCCGCTTGGCCGCCAGCTCGGCGACCTGGAGGCGGTCCAGCCACTCGGCCGCCTCCTGCTCGGCCGCCGCGCGGCGCACGCCGTTCAGCCGCAGCGGCAGGGCGACGTTCTCCAGGCAGCTCAACTCCGGGACCAGCTGGCCGAACTGGAACAGGAAGCCGAACTCGGTGCGGCGCAGCTCGCTCAGCTCGGCATCGCCGCAGTCGGTGAGCTGGCGGCCCCGGTGGCTGACCGAGCCGGCGTCGGGGCGGGTGATCCCGGCCAGGCAGTGCAGCAGGGTGGACTTGCCGGAGCCCGAGGGGCCCATCACGGCGAGGATCTCACCGGCCTCGACGGTGACCGAGGCGTCGGTGAGGGCCTGGGTGGGGCCGAAGGCCTTGGTCAGCCCGCGGGCGGAGAGCAGGGTGGCAGGGGAGGTCATGCGGCTGACTATACACACGAGGTATACACGCAGTGCATAGGGGGCCGGAGCGAGGGTGATGCCGACCGGGATCCGGTCATCCGTGCAGGTCGGGGCCCTGTGGGGCGGCGCGGTGCGCGCCCGGTCCGCCGACGGGCCGCCCCCGGAGCGCCCGCGCGGTCAGCCCGGGAGTGGCCCGGCGGGCCCGGCGGGCGGGGCGGCGAGCAGCTCGCGGACGGCCTTGGCCTCGGGGGCGCCGAGCCGGTCGAAGAGGGCCAGCGCGGCGTGCAGCCGGCCGCGGTCCCCGGTCGCCCGGCCGAGCACCGTCTGGGCCAGCGCCTGGCCGTAGGTGCGGCCCACCTCCTCGGTGATCTCCAGGGCACGCGAGGCCAGCCCGACCGCCTCCGGGCGCCCCTGGTCGAGGCGGCACTCGGCCAGCCGGGCCAGGGTCAGCCCCTCCCAGTCCCCGGGGCCGTGCAGGCGGAACAGCTCCAGCGCCTCGGTCAGCTGCTCCGCCGCGGCCGCCGGCTCCCCGGCCTGCCGCAGCACGCAGCCGTACTGGTACAGCACCCGGGCCAGGCCGGAGCCGGTGGCCACCTCCCGGGCGTCGTGCGCGGCCCGCCGGGCGTCCGCCACCGCGCGCTCCGGGTCGCCCAGCGCCAGCCGGACCCGGGAGATCGCCGAGAGCACCCGGGCGGCACTGCCCCGGTCGCCGGTCCGATCCGCCAGTTCCCGTGCCAGCAGCAGGAGTTCGAGGGCCCGCTCGGGCTGCCCGGTGGCCAGCCGGAGCACTCCGAGGGCGTTCGCCGCCAGGTGCCGTCCGACGGTGTCCCGGGCCCGCTCGGCCAGCTCCAGGCTCCGGGTCAGCTGACGCTCCGCCACCCCGTAGGCGTCGGTGCCGTAGTGCAGCACCCCGGCCAGGTAGTGCGCCCGGCCCTCGGCGGCCGGCGCGTCCTGCTCCCAGGCCGCCCCGGCCGCCAGCTCGATCAGCCGCTGGAACTCCTGACGGTGCGCCGGGCCCTCGACCAGGCCGTACCAGACCAGCAGCAGGTCCACCGCGGGCCGGGCGCCCGAGGGGAGTTCGCGCAGCGCCCGCTCCACCGTCCCGGCCAGCAGGTCGTGCCGCTCGCGCAGCCAGCGCCGGGCGGCCGCCGCATCGGCCGGCACCAGCCCCGGGCCCTCGGTGGGGTGCAGGCCGTGGTGCAGCGCGTGGTCCGGTTCGATCAGCCGGGCGGCGTTCACGGTGGTGGCCAGCAGGTGGTCGAGCAGCCGGGCCAGCGCGGCCTGCCGCTCCTCCACCGGGTCCAGCTGCTCGGACAGCCGTCGGGCGTACCGCCGCAGCAGGTCGTGGTACCGGTAGCTGTTCGAGCCGTACGGCTCCAACAGTCCGGCGTCCACCAGGAGTTCGGTCAGGTCCTCGGTCTCCTCCGGGCCCCGCCCGAGCAGGGCGGCGAGCGCGTCCAGCGGCAGCTCCACCGCCTCGGCGACGGCCGCCAGCCGGAAGGCGCGGGCCGGCTCGGCCGCCAGCTCGGACAGGCCCAGCTCCAGGACCGCCTCCAGCGCCGGGCCGCCGCCGGTCCTCGGCTCGCCGGGCCAGCGGTGCGCGGCCCGCAGCCGGTCCGCCAGCTCGGCCGCCGAGGGCGCCCCGGCGCCGTCCTGCGCCAGCCGCCCGCCGGCGATCCGCACCGCCAGCGGCAGTCGGCCGCAGAGCTCGGCCAGTTCGCGCGAGGCCCGCGGATCGGCCGCCACCCGCTCCGGGCCGGCCACCGCCGCCAGCAGCTCCACCGACTCCCCGGCGGTCAGCGGCTCCAGCTCGAACTGCCGCGCCCCGGGCGGCCGCAGGGAGCGCGAGCGGCTGGTGACCAGCACCGCACAGCCACCGCTGCCCGGCAGCAGCGGGCCGATCTGCCCGGTGCCCCGGGCGTCGTCCAGCACCACCAGCACCCGGCGGCCGGCCAGCAACGACCGGAACAGCGCCGCCCGTTGGTCCACGTCCTCCGGGATCGAGGCGGGCGGGGTGCCCAGGGTCTGCAGGAAGCCGGCCAGCACCGCCCCGGCCTCGGCCGGCGCCGGGCCCGCCCCGTGCAGGTCCGCGTGGAGCTGGCCGTCGGGGAAGCGCTCCTGCACCCGGTGCGCCACGTGCACCGCCAGGGCGGTCTTGCCCACCCCGCCCGGGCCGGTCACGGCGCAGACCGGCACCGCGCCGTCCGGATCGGGGCGCAGGTACCCGTCGAGCTGCTCGACGGCCTCCCGGCGGCCGGTGAACCCGGCCACGTCGGCGGTCAGTTCACGGGGCGTCGGCAGGCCGGGGGCGATGGCCGGGCGCAGCGGCCGGGGGCGGCGGGGCGCGGTGGCTGCGGTGGCCGCGGTGATCCCGGGGGTCCCGGGGGTCCTGCCCAGGGGGTCCCGCGGGGCGGGGACGGAGGGCGAGGGGCGCGGAGCACCGCCCGGCCGCCCGGCGTGTCCCGGGTGCTCCGCGCGCACCGGGTGCGCTGCGCGCACCGCGTGCGCCGCGGGGTCCACCGGGCCGCCCGAGCCCTCGGGGCCGGGGACGTCCAGGGTCGGCCGGTCCAGCGGAGGGCGGTCCAGCACCGGGCCGTCCAGGGTCGGATCGGCCGTCAGGATCCGGCGCTGCAGGTCCGCCAGCCGCACCCCCGGCTCCACCCCGAGCTCGGCCCGCAACAGCCGCCGGGCATCGGCGAACACGCCGAGCGCCTCGGCCTGCCGCCCGCTGCGGTACAGCGCCAGCATCAGCTGTGCCCGGGGCCGCTCGCGCAGCGGATGGGCGGCCGCCAGCGTCTGCAGCTCGGCCACCGCCTCGGCCGGCCGGCCCGCCGCCAGCAGGCAGTCCAGCACCTCCTCCTGGGCACGCAGCCGCAGCTCGGTCAGCCTGGTCCGCTGCCGCTCCGCGTACGGGCCGGGCACCCCGGCCAGCGCCGTCCCGCTCCACTCCGCCAGCGCCCGGCTGAGCGTCAGTTCCGGCCGCGGTCCGCCTCCCGGCACCGCGCGACCGCGGGCCGCGACGGCGCGCGGAGCCTCGGCGGCCTCCGCCAGCAGGCGCTCGAACCGGTGGGCGTCCACCGTCTCCGGCGCCACGGCGAGCGCGTGGCCGCCGGGCACCGAGCGCAGCACCGCGGCCGGTCCGCGGCCCGTCCGCTCCGGCTCCAGAGCGGCGCGCAGCCCCCGGACGTACCGGCGCAGCGCCTCCGCCGCGCGCTCGGGCGGGCGCCGCCCCCAGAGCGCCTCCACCAGCTCCTCGGTGCCCACGGGCTGACCCGGCCTCAGCAGCAGCACCGCCAGCACCGCCCGCTGCTGCGGGGGGCCGAGCTCCAGCTCGCGACCGTCCAGGCGGGCGCGCACCGGGCCCAGCAGCTGGAAGCAGTAGCCCTCGTCCGGGTCGTACCCCTCCGGCCCGGACGGCCCGTGCCCGGGCACGGCCGGTACCGGTGCCCCCTCGTGCCGCCCGGCCCGGGCGGTGCGCTCCGCCATGTGGTCCCCCCACTGTTCGCTCCGCCCACGTCCGATCCCCGATATCCGGAGCGGGCGGCCCCACGGTACACCGGAGTCCCGGCGTTGATCGTTTGTCGACCGGCGGCCGGCCGCCGCGGTCCACCCGGTGGTCCGCCCGTCGCCGACCACCGCCCCCGAGGAGGAGAAGCGCCGACGGACGTGATTCCGTCACACCTCCGCCCGGCCGCGCACACATCCGGCCGGGCGGACTCCCCGTGCTGACGGACCGTCAGTCGTGCGTCCGGGCAAGCGGGTCGGGGCCCGCTCCCCTGGGGAGGGCCCGACCCTCGGGCGCGCCGGGAACTGACGGAGTCACCGGCCGGCCCTGGCTGGGGCCCGGCCCGCCTGGCCACGCTGAGCCCGACCGGGACGCAGACCAGTGGGGAGTAGGGACATCGTGCGGAAGAGCATCAGACGTGGCCTGTTCAGCTGTCTGGCGGCGGTGGCCCTCGCCGCTGCCGTCCCGGCCCTTCCGGCCGGGGCCGTGACCGGGGACCGGACCGCCGGCCCCGGGCACCTGGAGTTCCGGGACACCTTCCAGGACGGCTTCAAGTCCGAAGGCCCGGACGCCAGGTGGAAGCTGTTCGCGACCGGCGACCTGCCGGGCGGCGACGGCGTCCCCGTCACCTCCGCCCGGGGCCTGAGCGTCGCACCGGGCGGCCGCGACCCGCTCACCGGCAAGCCCGCCTTCACCTACTCCACCGGCCAGGAGCACACCGGCGGCGCCGGCACCGCCGACCACGTCAAGTGGTACGCCTACGCGAACGGCACCGCCTCCAGCGGCTACCCCGGCTTCGACGCGCTGCCGGGCCGGAAGCTCACCTGCGCCTCCCGGATGGCCGCCCGCACCTACGGCACCGAGCGGCACCCGTTCGGCGCGGCCGTCACCGACCCGCAGAGCGATCTGCGGCTGGCCGCCGGGGCGGTCTCGATGGTGGACTTCGAGTCGCTGATGGTCTTCGACTTCTTCGTCACCAACAGCAAGCTGTACGCCTTCTACGAGCGCCTCCCGCAGCCGGGCCGCACCTACGCCGCGTTCTCCTACGCCGTCCCGGTGGCCGACCGCAGCCCCGGCCAGAAGCACGACCTGGCGATCTCCTACGACCGCGCCGCCGGCACCGTCTCCTACCGGGCCGACGGCCGCGAGGTGTACCGGGCCGCGAACCTCGGCTTCCGCCCGGCCGACCGGAGCGGCCTGGTGCTGGACCTCGGCGGCACGGAGGAGAACGTGACGCCCCGCCAGCTCTCCTGCGGCATCGCGATGTTCGCCATCCTGGACGGCGGCAGCGCCACCGGCCCGGGCCTGGTCCGGCTGACCGACCAGCCCGGCACCTACTACCGACCGGCCGTCGGCGCGCCGACCCCGCAGACCTTCGTGGACGAGCAGAGCCTGCCGGCCAGCCGCCTCTGGGGCCAGGGAGCCCGCCTCGACGTCGAGCGCGTCACCGTCACCTCGTCCTGACCCCGCCCCTGCCCGGCCCCGCCCACCACCGGGGCCGGGCAGGGCCGTCTCCCCGACGGGTCAGGGCCAGACGAGGCAGTAGAGCTGGTGGCCGGCGTCGTGCAGGCGGTTGGCGAAGTCCTGCCACTCGTGCAGCATCGTGTAGATGACGAAGGCGTCCCGGGGGCCGCGCCGGTCGGGGACGGTGGACCAGATGAAGGCGGCGGCGCCGAGCTCGGTCTCGTCGGCCTTGCGCAGGGGTTCGACCACGGTGTGGGGGAGCTGGACCACGGCGTAGTCGGGGTGGAGGACGACCAGTTCCAGCGGGGGCACCTGGTGGAGCGGGACGCCCTGGATGCCGGTGAGGACCATGGCGGACATGGTCTCGGGCTTGATCTTGGTGGAGAGGTGTCCGTTCGGTGAGCCGCTGGTCTCCATCAGGTCGCCGAGGCGGCCGAGCGAGCCGAGCTCTCCCGCGTCGAGGCCGAGGCCGCCGGGGCCGAGGGCGGTGGGGACTCTGGCGGCGGTGGCCCGGTCGGGTGCTCCGAAGTACTTGTAGGTGACTCCCACGCTGCCTTCACCCCGCTTTCCCCTGCCCGAACCCGTACCCCCACCAGCAGCACCGGCACGCCAGGCACGCCGACGGGAGCCACCCGCGGCCTCCTCGTGGCCGTCCTGCGCCTCGGACACTCGGACCATCCTCACCGGAATTCGCCGGAATCGACAGACCCCCGCACGCTCGGTGTCCCTCCGAACGTGCCAACTACCCGCTCCACGCCGCCGTACACGGCCTGCCTGTCACATTCCGACGTGCGTGTGCCACGGCGGACGGACCGTCAGGTGCGGGGCGGTACGGACAACCGTACCGACGACACTACAGACCGTACAGTCCGGTTCGGTCACACCCCGGCACATCTCCGATCATCGTTCCAGATGATCGGGTCCGACATGCGGAGGTCCAGGACACGATTTGAGACCATGTCCCGGTGACCAACCCGAAGAGCTACCCCTACGAGGCCCCGCAGAGCCAGTCGCTGTTCGACCGCGCGTCGGTCGTGACCCCCGGCGGCGTCAACTCCCCGGTGCGCGCGTTCCGCGCCGTCGGCGGCACCCCGCGGTTCATGGTGTCCGGCACCGGCCCCTACCTGACCGACGCGGACGGCCGCGAGTACGTCGACCTGGTCTGCTCCTGGGGCCCGATGATCCTCGGCCACGCCCACCCGGCGGTGGTCGAGGCGGTGCAGCGGGCCGTGGCCCTCGGCACCTCCTTCGGCACCCCGGGGCAGGGCGAGGTCGAGCTGGCCGAGGAGATCGTCGACCGGATCGCCCCGGTCGAGCAGGTCCGGCTGGTGTCCAGCGGCACCGAGGCGACCATGTCGGCGATCCGGCTGGCGCGCGGCTTCACGGGCCGGGCCAAGGTGGTGAAGTTCGCGGGCTGTTACCACGGTCACGTGGACGCGCTGCTGGCCGCGGCCGGTTCCGGCGTCGCCACCTTCGGCCTGCCGGACACCCCGGGCGTGACGGGGGCTCAGGCGGGCGACACCATCGTGCTGCCCTACAACGACCTGGCGGCGGTCCGGGCGGCCTTCGAGCAGAACCCCGGCCAGATCGCCTGCGTGATCACCGAGGCCTCCCCGGGCAACATGGGCGTGGTGCCCCCGCTGCCCGGCTTCAACAAGGGCCTGTCCGAGCTCTGCGCCGCCAACGGCGCGCTCTTCGTCTCCGACGAGGTGATGACCGGCTTCCGCACCTCCAGGGCCGGCTGGTACGGCGTCGAGGCGGCCCACGAGGGCTGGGCTCCGGACCTGCTGACCTTCGGCAAGGTGATGGGCGGCGGCTTCCCGGCCGCGGCCTTCGGCGGCCGCGCCGACGTGATGGGCCACCTGGCCCCGGCCGGCCCGGTCTACCAGGCGGGCACCCTCTCCGGGAACCCGATCGCCACCGCGGCCGGCCTGGCCCAGCTGCGGCACTGCACCGACGAGGTGTACGCCAAGGTCGACGCGGTCTCCGCCGAGATCTCCGGCCTGGTCTCCGCGGCACTGGCCAAGGAGGGGGTGGCGCACCGCCTGCAGACCGCGAGCAACATGTTCTCGGTGTTCTTCCTCGACGAGGCGGTCACCAACTACGACGAGGCGAAGCGTCAGGAGTCCTTCCGCTTCACCGCGTTCTTCCAGTCGATGCTGTCGCAGGGGGTCTACCTCCCGCCGTCGGCCTTCGAGTCCTGGTTCGTCTCGGCCGCGCACGACGAGCGCGCCGTGGAACTGATCGCCGCCGCCCTGCCCGCCGCCGCCCGCGCGGCGGCCGAGGCGCGGGCCTGACCCGGGGGAGCCCGAAGAAGTGAGCAACAAGGACATCACCGTCGTCCACCTGATGCGGCACGGCGAGGTGCACAACCCGGAGGGCATCCTCTACGGCCGCCTGCCGGACTACCACCTCTCCGAGCTCGGCCGGCAGATGGCCGACCGGGTCGCCGAGGACCTGGCGGGCCGGGACATCACGTACGTGGTGGCCTCCCCGCTGGAGCGCGCCCAGGAGACCGCCGAGCCGATCGCCAAGTCGCACGGGCTGACCGTCGCGACGGACGAGCAGCTGATCGAGGCGGACAACATCTTCCAGGGCAAGACCTTCGGGGTCGGTGACGGCTCGTTGAAGAACCCCTCGCACTGGAAGTACCTGACCAACCCGTTCCGCCCGTCCTGGGGCGAGCCGTACATCGAGCAGGCGGTGCGCATGATGGGCGCCCTCGCCAAGGCCCGGGACGCGGCGCGCGGCCACGAGGCGGTCTGCGTCAGCCACCAGCTGCCGATCTGGATCGCCCGCTCCTTCGCGGAGCGCCGCCGGCTCTGGCACGACCCGCGCCGTCGGCAGTGCTCGCTGGCCTCGCTGACCAGCTTCACCTACGAGGGCGACAAGATCGTCTCGATCGGCTACCGCGAGCCGGCCCGCGACCTGCTGCCGGCCCACCTGGTCGGCAAGGGCAAGAAGGGCGACGCCCCCGTCGGCAAGAGCTTCGGCGCCTGAGCCGGGCCTGACGGGACGTCAACACCGCTTTGTCCGTTTTAAGCGGATCATAAGCACGATCGCCGCAGGTCAAGGGGGGTCCCACGGTCAACGTAGGACCCCCCTAAAACGGACCCAAGTGCCATGCGAAACTTTTCACATGTCTGGGACGACCCGCCGCTTCCTCCGCCCCGCCGCCGCCCTCGCGGCCGCCTCCGCCCTGGCCCTCACCGGCTGCACGGCGGACTCCGCCAGCTCCGACGGCCAGACCGGTTTCGTCACCGGCAAGGGCGGCCTCGACACCGCGAAGGCGGGCTCCCGGGAGGCCGCCCCGGAGATCGGCGGCACCCTGCTGGACGGCGGCAGCGCCAAGCTGGCCGACTACCGGGGCAAGGTCGTGGTCCTCAACATCTGGGGCTCCTGGTGCGGTCCGTGCCGGGCCGAGGCCAAGGGCCTGCAGGAGGTCTGGACGAAGTACCAGGACCAGGGCGTGCAGTTCCTCGGCATCAACACCAGGGACGCGGTGCCGGCCAACGCGGTTGCCTTCGAGAAGAACTTCGGGGTGACCTACCCCAGCATCTTCGACCCGGACGGCACCCAGATCCTCAAGTTCCCCAAGGGCAGCCTCAACCCGCAGTCCATCCCGACCACCATCGTGGTGGACCGCGAGGGCAAGCTGGCCGCCCGGGCGATGCGCGCCCTGTCCACCGAGGACCTGGAGAGCCTGATCAAGCCCGTCGTGGACGAGGCGAAGTGAGCGCCGTCCTCCTGGCGGTGGGTCAGAACGAGACCGTGGCCACCGGCGCGATCCTGCTGGCCCTGCCGATCGCCCTGGCGGCCGGCCTGGTCTCCTTCTTCTCGCCCTGCGTGCTGCCGCTGGTGCCCGGCTACCTGAGCTACGTCACCGGCTTCTCGGCCGCCGACCTGGCCGACGCCAAGGGCGGCCGACGCGGCCGGATGCTGCTCGGCTCGCTCTTCTTCATCCTCGGCTTCACCGCGGTCTTCGTCTCCGGCGGCGCGCTGTTCGGCTTCTTCGGCTCGACCCTGAGGGAGCACCAGCAGACCATCAACGTGGTGATGGGCCTGCTCACCATCGCGATGGGCCTGGCCTTCATGGGCCTGCTCCCCGGCTTCTCGATGCGCGAGCTGCGCACCCACCGCCGCCCGGCCGTCGGCCTGGCCGGCGCCCCGCTGCTCGGCCTGGTCTTCGGCATCGGCTGGACCCCGTGCATGGGCCCGACCCTCGCCGCGATCAACTCCCTCGCCCTCAACCAGGCTTCGCCCTGGCGCGGCGCGGTGCTGATGCTCGTCTACTGCCTGGGCCTCGGCGTACCGTTCGTGCTGGCCGCCCTGGCCTTCCGCCGGGCGCTCGGCGCCTTCGGCTGGGTCAAGAAGCACTACCAGTGGGTGATGCGGATCGGCGGCGGCATGCTGGTCGCCGTCGGCCTGCTGCTGGTCACCGGTGTCTGGGACACCCTGGTCACCGAGCTCCAGTCGCTCACCGCCACCACCTCGATCGGAATCTGATGAGCACCCACACCGACGTCGAGAACGAGGCGGAGCGGCTCACCTCCGCCCCCGAGGAGGCGGAGCAGGGCCCGGTCGGCATCGGCCCGCTCGGCTGGCTGCGCTGGACGTGGCGTCAGCTCACCTCGATGCGGGTCGCGCTGATCCTGCTCTTCCTGCTCTCGCTGGCCTCCATCCCCGGCTCGCTGATCCCGCAGAACGGCAAGAACGCCTTCAAGGTCGCCACCTGGAAGGCCGAGCACCCGACCGTCACGCCGGTCTACGAGAAGCTCCAGCTGTTCGACGTCTACAGCTCGGCCTGGTTCTCGGCGATCTACATCCTGCTGTTCGTCTCGCTGGCGGGCTGCATCGTCCCGCGCACCTGGCAGTTCGTCGGCGTGCTGCGCTCCCGCCCGCCGGCCGCCCCGCGCAACCTCACCCGGATGCCGGTGCACGCCGCCTGGCACACCGGCGCCGACGCCAAGGCCGTCAACAACGCCGCCTACGCGCTGCTGAAGAAGCGCGGCTTCCGCACCCACCTGGCCGACGGCTCGGTGGCCGCCGAGAAGGGCTACCTGCGCGAGGCGGGCAACCTGCTCTTCCACTTCTCGCTCTTCGCCCTGCTGGCCGGCTTCGCCTGGGCCAGCCTGGCCAGCGGCACCGGCGGCAAGCTGGTGATCGAGGGTCAGGGCTACTCCAACACCGCGACCCAGCTGGACGACTTCACCGGCTCCGCGTTCTACGGGGTCGAGGACCTGGACGCGTTCGGCTTCAAGCTGGACAACTTCACCTCCAAGTTCGCCACCTCCGGGCCGCAGGCCGGCTCGGCCCGCCAGTTCACCGCCCACGTCCGGTACTGGAGCGGCAGCGACCAGTCCAAGCTGAGCAAGGGCGACATCGAGGTCAACCACCCGCTGGAGATCGGCGGTTCCAAGGTCTTCCTGATCGGCCACGGCTACGCCCCGGTCGTCACCGTCAAGAACGCGGCCGGCGAGAAGGTCTACTCGGGCCCGACCGCCTTCCTCCCGCAGGACGGCAACCTCACCTCCACCGGCGTCATCAAGGTCAGCGACTACGGCCAGAAGGACGGACAGCGGACCCAGCTCGGCTTCAACGGCTACTTCCTGCCGACCGCGCCGGAGAGCTTCGAGAAGACCGGCCCGGTCTCGCTCTTCCCGGCCGCCGCCGACCCGCTGCTGGTGCTCACCGCCTACGCCGGCGACCTGGGCACCGACTCCGGCCTGCCGCAGAACGTCTACCAGCTCGACACCAAGAAGCTCACCCAGCTCAAGCAGGACGGCGACCTGGCCCGCGCCAGGCTGAAGCCCGGTCAGGCCTGGACCCTGCCCGACGGCTACGGCACCCTCACCTTCGAGGGCTACCAGCAGTGGGCCAGCTTCGAGGTCTCGCACCGCCCCGGCAACGCCGTCGCCCTGGTCGGCGCCGTCTGCGCCATCCTCGGCCTGATCGGCTCGCTGCTCATCCAGCGCCGCCGGATCTGGATCCGCGCCGTGGCCACCGCCGACGGCCGCACCCTGGTCGAGCTGGCCGGCCTGGCCCGCAGCGAGTCCGCCAAGATCGCCGAGGAGCTGGCCGAGCTGGCCGTGGAGCTCCAGGACGACGCCCCCGCCGTCGAGGACGAGGACGCCTCCGACGGAGCGTCAGAAACCCCCGCCCGCACCGCACAGGACTCCAAGGAGTAGACGGTGAACCTCGCCGCATCGGTCGACCCCGGTCTGGCCGACCTCTCGAACAAGCTGATCTACTCGGCGATGGCCGTGTACGTCATCGCCATGTTCGCCCACATCTTCGAGTGGACCTTCGGCTCCAAGGGAGCGGTCGCCGTCCGCTCCACCGAGCAGGCCGGGGTGGCCGCCGCGGTGGCCGAGGCCGAGCGCAAGGGGAAGGCCAAGAAGGTCACCGTCACCGTCGCCTCGGCCGGCGGCGGCACCACCACGCTGACCCGCACCGCCCTCGCCGACGCCGGGGCCACCGTGGTCACCAGCGGCCGCGGCGATCAGGACGAGGACGGCCCCGGCGCCGCCGGCGGCAGCGAGAAGGGCGACCTGGCCGGCCGCATCGCGGTCTCGCTGGCCGCCCTCGGCGTCCTGCTGCACGCCGGCGGCGTGCTCACCCGCGGCCTCTCGGTGATGCGCTGGCCGTGGGGCAACATGTACGAGTTCTCCTGCGCCTTCGCCCTCGCCATGGTGGTCGCCTACCTCGGCCTGCTGGTCGCCAAGAAGCCGGTCCGCTGGCTCGGCCTGCCGGTGATGGTCGCCGTCGTCCTCACCCTGGGCCTCGCCGTCACCGTGCTCTACACCGAGTCCGAGCAGCTCGTCCCCGCGCTCCACTCCTACTGGCTGGCCATCCACGTCTCCACCGCGATCTTCTGCGGCGGTGCCTTCTACGCGGCCTTCATCGCCACCGCCCTCTACCTCGGCAAGGACTCCTACGACCGCCGGATGGCCGAGGGCAAGGCCACCGGCCCGCTCGGCACCTCCGCCTCGATCTGGCGCCGCCTGCCGGCCGCCTCGACCTTCGACAAGCTCTCCTACCGGATCAACGCGATCGTCTTCCCGCTCTGGACCTTCACCATCGTGGCCGGGGCGATCTGGGCCGAGGCCGCCTGGGGCAAGTACTGGGAGTGGGACCCCAAGGAGACCTGGTCCTTCATCACCTGGGTGTTCTACGCCTGCTACCTGCACGCCCGCGCCACGGCCGGCTGGAAGGGCCGCAAGGCCGCGTACCTGGCGTTGTTGGCCTTCGCCTGCTGGCTCTTCAACTACTACGGCGTCAACATCTTCGTGACGGGGAAGCACTCCTACGCCGGCGTCTGACGCCCGGTCACATCCATCCATCTGTACGAAGAGCGCGAGGAGGGCCGCACCCATGCCGGAGTGCGACGAGGTCATGCTGACCGTCCGAATCACCGCTGCGGAGAGAGCGCTGCTCCGACGGCTGGCCCAGAGCCACCGGAGCGACGTCTCCGAGGTCGTGGCGGACGGTCTGCTCGACGTCCTGCCGACGCTGCACCGGCCCGCGGACGCGTTCAAACTGCTGGCCGCGCTCGCGCCGCCGGCGCCGTGCGCCCAGACCGTCTGGCTACCGGCCCCACTGGCCGACCTCCTGGTCCTCGCCGCCGCCCGGGTCGCCCAGCTCACCGGCGTCCGCCTCGGCTCCGCGAGCGCCATCCTGGGGGCCACCGTCCGCCTCTGGCTCTCCCAGGACCCCCAGCACCTGGAGGCCAACCTCAGCGTCATGCACGCCGGCCGGGGAGCCGCCCTCGCCGTCGTCGCCTAGGCGGCGCGAGGAACGTACGTGGTCGTGCCAGCTGGGCGAGGAACGTACGTGGTGATGCCGGGGGCGCGGGGAACTGCGCGCGGGGGAACGGCAGCACCTGCAACTGGCTGACAGTGGGTCAGTTGCAGGTGAGCCGCCTTCCGATTCGCGCAGTTCCCCGCGCCCCCGGGGTGGCCACTCAGACGGCCAGGCCGGGTGGGACCCACGGGTCGGTGCGGGGCTTCGTCGAGGTGATGCCGTAGTCGGGCTTGAGCTCCTCGGGGATGGCGTACTGCATGACGCGGCCGCGGGTGAGGGAGCTGAGCTCGAAGCGGGTGGTGAGCTCACCGAGGTGGTCGAGGGCCCAGGCGGCCAGCGGGGAGGCGTCCTCCAGGCGCTCCAGGACGCCCAGGGCGGCCGGGGCGAGGGTCACCAGGCGGTCCCAGGGGGAGCGGGGGACCTGGAGCCAGTCGGCGCTGGTGTCGCCGATCAGGAAGCGGATCAGGGCCGCCACCACCGGGTCGAAGAAGGTCCCCGGCACGACCTCCTCGTAGAGGTCGATCAGCTGCTTCGTGAGCAGCGCGCCCTCCTCCGAGGGCCCCATGTGCCGCGCCATGTACCGGTCGGAGAACTCCCGGGCCTGCTCCAGGTCCGCCGGCATCGCGTCGAGCTCGATCCCGAGGATCGCCCCGACCACCTTCCACGCGTAGAAGTAGGCCTCGGCGCCCTCGTTGGACATGTGGATGCCCATCCGGTGCAGCGCGTCCAGCACCTGCACGGAGAACATCATCTGCCCCCCGATCATGTCCTCCTGGCAGATCGGCACCCCGAGCGCCGCCTCGTCCCACCGCCCCTCCCGCCGCAGGTGGTGCCGGATGGAGGCGTGCAGCAGCCGGACCTTCTGCGCGGCGGGCAGGAAGCGCCCGCCGGCCTCGAAGGCGTCGGGCCGCATCAGGTAGAGGGTGAACTGCCCGGTCTCGGCCATCCGCTTCGACGGGTACGCCAGCGAGTGCGTGGCGCTGAGCAGCCTGGCGATGTGCGGGACGACGTAGCAGGCGGGCATCGAGGCGAAGGAGAGCGCCGTGGAGATGTGCACGTTGTTGTCGATGAAGAACAGCCGGGCCTTCTCCATCTGCTCCCAGTCCACCCAGGAGGGCGGCACCGCCGTGGCCTCCAGGTAGGCCCGCGCCTCCTCGGGGACGTCGTCCGGCAGCGGCTGGCCGCTCTGCGCGAACCAGCGCATCAGGGTGTTGAACTTGCCGACCTCGCCGCGCTCGAAGAGCGCCGCGACCACGGAGTCGGCGAGCGGGTCGCCGAGCAGCCGCAGGGCGTCCATCCGTTCAGGGGTGTACGTCATGGGTCCTCATTCGACGGAGGGTCAGGAAGTGCGCGCGGTGGCGGCGTCGACCAGCTCGCCCAGCGCGGCGGCGGCGGCCGGCCCGGCGACGGGGGCGGTGGCGAGGGCGGTGCGGGCGGCGGTGGTGCGCTCCTCGATCAGCTCCTCGACCCGGGCCCGGGCGCCGGAGCGGACCAGCAGGGCGCGCAGCTCCGCCAGGTCCTCGGGGCCGGGCCGGTCGAGCAGGGCGCGCAGCCTGGCCCGGTCGGCGGGGCCGGAGTTGGCCAGGGCGAGGGCCAGCAGGGCGGTGGGCTTGGCCCCGGCGAGGTCGTCCAGGTTGGACTTGCCGGTCCGCCCGGGGTCGCCGAAGACGCCGAGCAGGTCGTCGCGGAGCTGGAAGGCCTCGCCGAGCGGCAGCCCGTACGCGGTGAAGGCCTCCAGCAGGGCGGGCGGCGCTCCGGCCAGCAGGGCGCCGAGGTGCAGCGGGTGCTCGACGGTGTACTTGGCGGTCTTGTAGCGGACGATCTCCAGGGAGCTCGCCTCCGAGGCGGCGGCGCCCCGGGTGCGCAGCACCTCCAGGCACTCGCCGGCGACCAGCTCCCGGGCCAGGGTGGCCCAGAGCGGGCGGGCCCGGGCCAGGTAGCCGGACGGCAGGCCGCAGGAGGCGAAGAGCTGGCCGGCCCAGGCGGTCAGCAGGTCACCGACCAGCATGGCCAGCGCCCGCCCGGCGGCGTCCCGGCCGGGCCCCTCCGGGGCTGCCTGACGGAGCGCCAGGTGGGCGGTGGGGGAGCCCCGGCGGACCGGGCTGTCGTCGATCAGGTCGTCGTGCACCACGGCCGCCGCGTGCACCAGCTCCATCGCGGTGGCCGCCCGGACCATCGCCTCGCTGTCCGGCTGCCCGGCCGCCCGCCAGCCCCAGTAGGCGAAGGCCGCCCGCAGCCGCTTGCCGTCGGCCACGGTGGCGGTCAACTGCTCGGCGACCGGCTTGAGTTCGGGGTCGATCGCGGTGAGCAGAGCGCACTCCTCCGCCACGAACGCGTGCAGTGCCCCGTCCACCCGGGCCTTCAGTCCGCCGTCCCAGGCAGCGGCGGACTCAGCCACCGCCCGCAGCCTTCCGGTACGCGGCCGAGCGGCGGGCCACCGCCTCCATGTGCGGCTCGGAGCCGGTGGCGAGCCGGCCGAGCAGCAGCTCGCCGCGGGCCCGCAGGTCCTCCTGGCCGTCCGTCAGCAGGGCGTCCAGGTCGGAGCGGCCCAGCGTGCCGCGCAGCCGCCGCAGCAGCCCCTCGGCCTGCTCCAGCCCCAGGTCGACCACCCCGGCCAGGAGTTGGACCGCCTCCGCGCCCCGGTCCGCCGGTTTCCCGTTCCCGTTCGCTGCCACCACGCCTGCGCCTCCACCCCGGTGCGTCCACGAATGGACCGAGCCTGGCAGGGGAGGCGGGCCGTTCTGAAGGGGTGGTCACCGGTCCGGGTGAGAACGCGCCGAAGCCCCGGCACCCGCCAGCACTGGCGTGCTAGTACGGTGCCGGGGCCTCGTGAGGGTGCGTCAGGCCGCCTGCTGCCAGCTGACCGGCGAGAAGTAGGCCGGGCGGCGCTCGATGCGCGACCAGGTGGCGATCGGCTCGACCGCCGGGGCGGCCGCGGCGGCGGCCTGGACGGCGGCCGCACGGGCCATCAGGACGGCGGTCAGGGCGGCCAGCTCCTCGTCGGAGAGCGAGCCGCGGACGATGCGGACAAGCGGTTCGGTGCTCATGGGTTCTTTTCTCCCCCGGCTGGACGTCTGATGGGTTCCGAGCGGCGAAACGCCGTGTTACATCGGCGGGTTGCCGTGCTTGCGGCTGGGCAGGTCCGCGTGCTTGGTGCGGAGCATGGCCAGCGCCGAGGCGAGCACGGCCCGGGTCTCGGCCGGGTCGATCACGTCGTCCACGAGGCCGCGCTCGGCCGCGTAGTACGGGTGCATCAGCTCGCTCTTGTACTCCTTGATCTTGTGCGCACGCATCGCCTCCGGGTCCTCGGCCCCGTTGATGTCGCGGCGGAAGATCACGTTGGCCGCGCCCTCGGCGCCCATCACGGCGATCTCGTTGGTCGGCCAGGCGTAGGACAGGTCGGCGCCGATCGAGCGGGAGTCCATCACGATGTAGGCGCCGCCGTAGGCCTTGCGCAGGATCAGCTGGATCCGCGGCACGGTGGCGTTGCAGTACGCGTACAGCAGCTTGGCGCCGTGCCGGATGATGCCGTCGTGCTCCTGGTCCACGCCGGGCAGGAAGCCGGGCACGTCCAGCATGGTCACCAGCGGGATGTTGAAGGCGTCGCACATCTGGACGAAGCGCGCGGCCTTCTCGCTGGCGTTGATGTCGAGCACGCCGGCCAGCGACTGCGGCTGGTTGGCGATGATGCCGGTGACGTGGCCGTCGATCCGGGCCAGCACGCAGAGCACGTTGGTCGCCCAACGCTCGTGGACCTCCAGGAACTCGCCGTGGTCGACGACCTCCTCGATCACCTTGCGCATGTCGTACGGGCGGTTGCCGTCGGCCGGGACGAGGTCGAGCAGCGACTCGTTGCGGCGCTCCACCGGGTCGTCGTTGGGCGCGACCGGCGGCATCTCGCGGTTGTTCTGCGGCAGCAGCGAGAGCAGGAAGCGCACCTCCTCGATGCAGCTCTGCTCGTCGTCGTAGGCGAAGTGCGAGACGCCGGAGACCGAGGAGTGCACGTCGGCGCCGCCCAGCCCGTTCTGGCTGATCTTCTCGCCGGTGACGGCCTGGACCACGTCCGGGCCGGTGATGAACATCTGCGAGGTCTCGCGGACCATGAAGACGAAGTCGGTCAGCGCGGGGGAGTACGCGGCGCCGCCGGCGCACGGGCCGAGCATCACCGAGATCTGCGGGATCACGCCGGAGGCCCGGGTGTTGCGCTGGAAGATGCCGCCGTAGCCGGCCAGGGCGGTGACGCCCTCCTGGATCCGGGCGCCGGCGCCGTCGTTGAGCGAGACCAGCGGGGCACCGGCCGCGATGGCCATGTCCATGATCTTGTGGATCTTCTGCGCGTGGGCCTCGCCGAGCGCGCCGCCGAAGATCCGGAAGTCGTGGGCGTAGGTGAAGACGGTGCGGCCGTGCACGGTGCCCCAGCCGACGATGACGCCGTCGGTGTGCGGCTTCTTGTGCTCCAGGCCGAAGCCGGTGGCGCGGTGGCGGCGGAGCGGCTCCACCTCGTGGAAGGAGCCCTCGTCCAGCAGGAGGTCGATCCGCTCGCGGGCCGTCAGCTTGCCCTTGGCGTGCTGGGCCTCGGTGGCCTTCTCGCTCGGGCCGCTCAGGACCTGGCTGCGCAGCGCGTGCAGCTCCGCCACCCGGCCCCGGGCGTCCGCCGGGGTCTCGATGGCCTGGCCACCGGCGGGCGCCTCGGGCACAACCGTCATCTCGAACCACTCCAAGTCTGTGTGAACTGTCCGGTTACGGGGCCGCTGTGGGCGGGCCGATCACTGCGAACACTTCTTCACCTACGACACTACGAGGGACCACGGGTCCGTCTCGGCGTCGATTCCGTACAAGGTCGAGCGCCAGAAGCTGTCAGGGCTGCACAGAAAACGGCCCGACCAGGCAGCTGGTCGGGCCATTCGAGCTCATCCGGCGTCAGGCCGGGTGGCAGGTGAAAGAGCAGGTCAGGGCCGGTTTCCGGGCTTGTTGCGGGGAGGTTGCCGCAGGATGAAGCGGGCCCCCGCGGCTCGTAGGGATGCGCCAAAGCGCTCCGTCAGCCCTGGTCGGGGCGGTCCCGGTCGTCCTTCCGGTCCCGCAACTCCTGCTCGCGGCGGCGCAGGTCGGCCTCCCACTGCTTGAGGTGCTCGGCGTCCTGGTCCGCCTGCTGCTTCTTGAGCGAGGCGAGGAACTCCGGGTTGTCGTCCGGGGCCACCGGGGCGGCCGCGGTCCGGGCCGGGCGGAGCGTGCCGCGCTGCTTGCCGGCCACCAGCCAGGCGATCGAGCCGACCAGCGGGAAGAGCAGCACGATGATGATCCAGATCACCTTCGGCAGGTACCTGACCTCCTCCTCCGGAGTGGTCAGGCAGTCGATGAACGCCCAGACCCACAGGGCGAGTACGAGCAGGGGCGGAAGGATCCTCAACACGGTGCGTCTCTCCCCGGAAGCGGCGGACGGGGCCCTCTTGGCGTGGCCAGACTAGCCAGTATCGGATACTGGCCCACATGGCATACGACGATCTCCGTTCGTTTCTCCGGGCCCTGGAGCGAGAGGGCGACCTCAAGCGGATCAAGACCGAGGTCGATCCGCACCTGGAGGTCGGTGAGATCGTCGACCGGGTGCAGAAGGCCAAGGGCCCCGCGCTGCTGTTCGAGAACGTCAAGGGCGCCTCGATGCCGCTGGCGATGAACGTCTTCGGCACCGAGCGCCGGCTCTCCAAGGCGCTCGGCCTCAAGGGCCCCGAGGAGATCGCCGAGAAGATCGCCGGGCTGCTCAAGCCCGAGCTGCCGCAGGGCTTCACCGGCTTCCGGGACGCCTTCGGCAAGCTGGCCTCGATGGCCCACGTGCCGCCGAAGAGCGTGAAGTCCGGCGACGCCCCCGTCCAGGAGGTGGTGCTGACGGGCGATCAGGTCGACCTCGACCGGCTGCCCGCGCTCTTCACCTGGCCGCTGGACGGCGGCTCCTTCTTCAACCTCGGCCTGACCCACACCAAGGACCCGGAGACGGGCGTCCGCAACCTCGGCCTCTACCGGCTGCAGCGCCACGACAAGCGCACCATCGGCATGCACTGGCAGATCCACAAGGACAGCCGCAACCACTACGCGAAGGCCGCCAAGCGCGGCGAGCGGCTGCCGGTCGCGATCGCCTTCGGCTGCCCGCCGGCCGTCACCTACGCCTCCACCGCGCCGCTGCCCGGCGACATCGACGAGTACCTGTTCGCCGGCTTCGTCTCGGGCAAGCGGATCGAGATGGTGGACTGCAAGACCGTCCCGCTCCAGGTCCCGGCCAACGCCGAGGTGGTGCTGGAGGGTTGGCTGGAGCCCGGGGAGATGCTGCCCGAGGGTCCGTTCGGCGACCACACCGGCTTCTACACCCCGCAGGAGCCCTTCCCGGCGCTCACCATCGACTGCGTGACGATGCGGTCCCGTCCGCTGCTGCAGTCCATCGTGGTCGGTCGGCCGCCGACCGAGGACGGGCCGCTGGGCAAGTTCACCGAGCGGTTCTTCCTGCCGCTGCTCAAGATCATCATCCCGGACATCGTGGACTACGACCTCCCCGAGGCCGGCGGCTTCCACAACTGCGTGATCGTCTCGATCGACAAGAAGTACCCCAAGCACGCCCAGAAGGTGATGCACGCCATCTGGGGCGCCCACATGATGTCGCTGACCAAGCTGATCGTCGTGGTGGACGCCGACTGCGACGTGCACGACTACCAGGAAGTCGCCTGGCGGGCGCTCGGGAACGTCGACTACAGCCGCGACCTGAGCGTCGTCGAGGGCCCGGTGGACCACCTGGACCACGCCTCCTACCAGCAGTTCTGGGGCGGCAAGGCGGGCATCGACGCGACCCGCAAGCTCCCCGAGGAGGGCTACACCCGGGACGGAGGCTGGCCCGAGATGGTCAGCTCCGACCCGGCCACCGCCGCCCTGGTCGACCGTCGCTGGAAGGAGTACGGGCTGTGACCTCCGTCGCCGCCGCGCCCGAGCCGGGCAAGGTCCGGGCCTTCCTCAACCTGGTGCTGATCGAGCACTCCGTCTTCGCCCTGCCGTTCGCCTACATCGCCGCCTTCACCGCGATGTACCTGACGGACGGTCGGATGCACTGGGGCGCCCTGGTCCTGGTGACGATCTGCATGGTCGGCCTGCGCACCTTCGCGATGGCCGCCAACCGGATCATCGACCGCGAGATCGACGCCCGGAACCCGCGCACCGCCAACCGCGAACTGGTCACCGGCGCGGTCTCCATGCGCACCGCGTACATCGGCTCCGCGGTCGCCCTGCTGGTCTTCCTCGGCTCGGCCGCCCTGCTCAACCCGCTCTGCCTGGCCCTGGCCCCGGTCGCCGTCGTCCCGATGGTGGTCTACCCGTACGGCAAGCGCTTCACCGACTTCCCGCACGCCATCCTCGGCCTGGCCCAGGCCATGGGCCCGATCGGCGCCTGGCTGGCCGTCACCGGCAGCTGGTCCTGGGACGCCGTCGTCCTCGGCCTCGCCGTCGGCATCTGGATCGGCGGCTTCGACCTGATCTTCGCCACCCAGGACGTCACCGCCGACCGCGCCGAGGGCGTCCGCTCCTTCCCGGCCCGCTTCGGCGTCCCGGCCGCCCTCTACGGCGCCCGCGTCTGCCACACCGTCACCCTCGGCCTGCTGGTCTGGTACGCCCTCCTCACCCACGCGGGCCCGGCCTTCTGGGTAGGCCTGGCGGTGGTGGCCGGCGCCTTCGTCTACGAGCACACCATCGTCAAGCCGCACGACCTCTCGAAGCTCAACCGCGCCTTCTTCACCACCAACGGCTTCGTCGGCATCTCGCTCTTCGTCTTCGCCCTGCTCGACCTGGTCCTGCGCGGCCTGAAGCTCTGACGGTCCGTCGAAGGGGAGGCGCTCGCGAGTGCCTCCCCTTCCGCGTGCTCAGAGGTCGATCGGGAGCAGCCGGAAGGCGGGGTGTGCGGTGAGCGGTCGCACCATGCGGAAGTGTTTCACGTCGAGGGTGAGCAGAGCAGCGGTGCGGAACTCGCGGGCCAGCACGACGTTCATCGCATCCGTGAGCCCGATGTCGGGGTAGGTCTGCATGACGGCCCGGGCGGCCGGGAGGTGGGCGCCGACCTCGGGCACCTCGAAGCGGGAGCGGAGCACACCCTGGGAGATGTAGCCGAGCGCCGTGAGGGCGGCCTGGTTGCCGGCCCGGGCGGTCAGGAGGTAGTCCAACTCGGCCAGCACGAAGGGCGGTACCACGAGATGGCCGAGGCCTCGCAGGGCCTCCCGGCATCGGTCGTGGTGCGGATCACGGGGATTGAAGAAGGCGAGCAGGCCCGAGGTGTCGGCGATGGCCACGGGCACGGGGACGGTCTCAGTCAACGCCGAACCCCCGTGCCATCAGGTCGTCCTGCTCGTCCACGTCCATCGGTGCGAACTCGATGGACGGCGGCTCCTGGAAGTAGGGATCCTCGCCCATCGGGTCCGTGCGGAACCCGTAGGCCGGGGGGTCGTCGGTGCCGTACGGACGCAGTATGGCGACCGGGCGGCCGTTCTTGGTCACGGTGACTGTCTCGCCGGCCTCGACCCGGGCCAGGATCTGGGCGGTCTGCTGGTTGAGCTCGCGCGCCGGAACTTCGCTTGAGATCTCCATGCAGCCAGCGTACTACGCGTACTACGCCTGCTTCAGGGCCAGCCGGGCATAGGCGCGGACGTCCGCGTCGGGGTCGGCGAGGCGGTCGCGCAGGGCCTCGGCGAGGGCGGCGGCGTGCGGGGCCGCGGCGCGGACGGCGGATTTGCGGACGTCGGCCTCGGGGTCGGTGAGGTAGGGGAGCAGGGCGTCCAGGGCGGCGGCGGAGCCGAGGGCGGTGGCGGCGGTCCTGCGGACCTGCCAGGCGGGGTCGGGGGTGGTGGCCAGGGTCAGGAGGGGGTCGGGGCAGTTGAGGCCGGCCGCGCCCTGGAAGGCGGCGGCGCGGACCAGGGGGTCGGGGTCGGTGGCGAGGGTGGTGAGGGTGGGGACGGCGACGGGTGAGGCGATGGTGCCCAGGCCCTCGGCGGTGGCGACCCGGACCTCGCGGGCGCCGTCGGCGGCGAAGGGGAGCAGGGCCGGGGCGGCGTCGAGGGAGACCAGGCCGTGGACGGCCTGGAGGCGGACGGGGACCGCGGGATCGCGGAGTGCGGAGGCGTAGAGGGGGAGTTCGCCCGTGCGCAGGGCGCGGGAGAGTTCGAGCACGCCCGCGCGCACCACCGGGTCGGGGGAGGCCGCGTGCGGGAGCAGGGCGGGGCCGAGCGAGGCGGTGAGGACGGGGAGCAGCTCGCGCAGGGCGGCCACCGCGGCGGTGCGCACGGAGGCGTCGGCGTCGGCCAGGGTGCGGGCGAGGGCGGCCCCGGTGCCGTCCGAGGGGTGCTCGGTGGTGAGGGCGACGGCGGTGCGGCGGACCTCGGCGGCCGGGTCGTGGAGGTAGGGGAGGAGCTCGGGGAGGGTGGGCTCGTCGAGGAGGAGCAGCGAGCGGAGGACGGGGGAGGAGGCGGCGGTGGGGGCGGAGGCGGTGGCCGGGCTGACGGTGGCTCCGGTCCGGCCGACCACCAGCGGGTGCACCTCGCCGAGGACGGTGACGGGGAGGGCCGGGGGCACGAGGCCGTCCACCGGCACCAGGTAGGGCGCGACCGGCCGGGTCAGGAACTCCATCGTCCCGGCCGCGGTCCGGCGCAGGTTGAGGTGGCTGAACCAGCGCTCGTCGTCCCGCCCGGGGTGGTCGACCCGGGAGTGGTAGAGGCCCCAGCGGCTCTCGGTGCGGGCCAGCGAGGAGCGGGCGGCCATCTCGGCGCAGTCCCGGATGAAGTCGACCTCGACGGCCCGCATCAGCTCGTGCGGGGTGCGGGCGCCGATCCCGGCCACCTCGCCGCGCATCCGCTCGAAGTGCTCCAGCGCCACCGACAGCCGGGCCCCGGTCTTCGGCGGCGCCACGTAGTCGTTGACGAAGCGTCGGAGCTTGTACTCCACCTGCGGCTGCGGCGGCCCGTCCGGGTTGCGCAGCGGACGGTAGATCAGTTCGTGGGCGGCGGCCACCTGGTCGAGGGGGAGCGGGGCCCGGGCGGACGGCAGGTGGGCGGCGGCATGGGTCCCCGCCAGGTCCCCGAAGACGAAGGCGCCGATCATGTAGTTGTGCGGCACGCAGGCCAGGTCCCCCGCCGCGTACAGCCCGGGCACCGTGGTGGCCGCGTTCTCGTCCACCCAGACCCCGCTCGCGGAGTGGCCGCCGCACAGGCCGATCTCGGAGATGTGCATCTCGATGTCGTGGGTGCGGTAGTCGTGCCCGCGCCCGGCGTGGAAGGTGCCCCGGGTGGGGCGTTCGGTGGTGTGCAGGATGCCTTCCAGCGCCTGCACGGTCTCCTCCGGCAGGTGGGTGGTGCGCAGGTAGACCGGGCCCCGGTCGGAGGCCACCTCGGCGGCGAACTCGGCCATCATCTGCCCGGACCAGTAGTCGGAGTCGACGAAGCGCTCGCCGTGCCGGTTCACCTGGTAACCGCCGAAGGGGTTGGCCACGTACGCGCAGGCGGGCCCGTTGTAGTCCTTGATCAGCGGGTTGATCTGGAAGCACTCGATGCCGCTCAGCTCGGCGCCCGCGTGGTACGCCATCGCGTAGCCGTCCCCGGCGTTGGTCGGGTTCTCGTACGTCCCGTAGAGGTAGCCGCTGCTGGGCAGGCCGAGCCGGCCGCAGGGGCCGGTGGCCAGCACCACCGCCCCGGCCGAGACGGTGACGAACTCCCCGCTGCGGGTGTCGAAGGCGGCCGCGCCGACCGCCCGGCCGCCGGCGGTGAGCACCCGCACCGGCATCACCCGGTTCTCGATGGTGATCCGCTCGCGCATGTGACGCTGCCTCAGCACCCGGTAGAGCACCTTCTTGACGTCCTTGCCCTCCGGCATCGGCAGCACGTACGAGCCGCTGCGGTGCACCTGGCGGACCTGGTACTCGCCGTACTCGTCCTTCTCGAACTTGACCCCGTACCCCTCCAGCCGCCGCACCATGGCGAAGCCCCGGGTGGCGGTCTGCCGCACCGTCCGCTGGTCCACGATGCCGTCGTTGGCCCGGGTGATCTCGGCGACGTAGTCGTCCGGCTCGGCCCGGCCGGGGACGACGGCGTTGTTGACGCCGTCCATGCCCATGGCCAGCGCGCCGGAGTGGCGGACGTGGGCCTTCTCCAGCAGCAGCACGGTGGCCCCCGCCTCGGCGGCGCTGATCGCGGCCATCGAGCCGGCGGTGCCGCCGCCGATCACCAGCACGTCGCACTCCAGGCGGCGGGCCTCGGACAGCTCGGGGATCTGCATGGGTCGACGTGCCTTTCGGAGGAGGGGTTCAGGAGAGCGTGGCGAGCAGGTGGTCGCGCAGCTCGGGGCGGGCGGCGGACGGGCGGGGCACCTCGTGCAGGGCCAGCAGGCGGCCGCCGCCGAGCACCGCGACCCGGTCGCCGAGCAGCAGTGCCTCGTCCACGTCGTGGGTGACGAAGACCACCGTGCAGCCCTCCTTCTCCCGTACGGTGAGCAGGAGTTGCTGCATCGCATGCCGGTTCTGCGCGTCCAGCGCGCCGAACGGCTCGTCCATCAGCAGCGCCCTCGGCGAGCCGGCCAGCGCCCGCGCCAGCTGGACGCGTTGCCGCTGCCCGCCGGACAACTGCCGTGGCAGCCGGTCCTGGTGGTCTTCCAGGCCGACCCGCCGCAGCCAGCCGAGGGCCGGTTCCCGGCGTTCCGGCCGGCGCAACCCGGCGATGGCCAGCGGGAGTTCGACGTTGCGGCGGGCGCTGCGCCAGGGCAGCAGGCCGTCCTCCTGGAAGACCAGGGCGCGCTCGGCGGAGGGGCCGCGCAGCGGGGCGCCGTCGGCCAGCAGCTCGCCGCCGGTCGGCGGCAGCAGGCCGGCCAGGGCGCGCAGCAGGGTGGACTTGCCGCAGCCGGAGGCACCCAGCACGGTGAGCAGTTCGCCGGGGGCGACGTCCAGGTCCAGGCCCTCGACCACGGGGTGCCCGGCGTGCCCGAGCGAGAGCCCCCGGGCGGTCAGTCGCAGGCTCATCCGGCACCTCCGGGGCGCGGCGGCAGCCAGGCGGTCAGCCGGCGGCCGAGCAGTTCGACCGCGCCGGAGGTGAGCCAGCCGAGCAGGCCGATGGTGACGATGCCGACGAACACGCCGGGGTAGTCCAGCACGGTGTACGCCTGCCAGGTGCGGTAGCCGACGCCGAACTGACCGGAGATCATCTCGGCCGAGATCACGCAGATCCAGGAGACCCCGAGGCCGACCGAGAGCCCGCCGACCACCCCGGGCAGGGCGGCCGGCAGCACCACGCTCCACAGCACCCGCCCGCGGCCGCCGCCCATGGTGCGCACGGCCTCCTCCCAGAGCGGCGGCACGGCCCGCACCGCGTGCCGGGTGGCCACCGTGACGGGGAAGAAGGCGGCGGCGAAGGTGATCGCCACGATGCCCTGCTCGTTCTCGGGGAAGAGCATGATGGCGACGGGCACCAGCGCGATCGCCGGGACCGGCCGGACCACCTCCAGCACCGGGCCGAGCAGGTCGGCCGCCCAGCGCGAGCGGGCGGTGAGCACCCCGGCGGCCACGCCGAGCAGCCCGGCCAGCAGGAAGCCGGTGCCGATCCGGCGCAGACTCTCCGTCAGGTCCTGCCAGTACTCCTCGGTGCCCAGCCGCAGGCCGAAGGCGTGCCAGACCTGGACGGCCGTCGGCAGGTGGTCGAAGCGCACCCAGAGCCGGACGTGCCGCGCCGTCAGCAGCTGCCAGAGCCCGACGGCGGCGAGCAGCGCGGCCAGCCGCACCAGGCGCCGGGTCATGAGGCGGCCAGGGCTTCCCGGTAGGAGAGCTGCCGGGCGTCGGGGTGCGCGGCCAGGTACGCCTTCGCGCCGTCCTCGGTGGTGAACGGCAGCAGCTTCGCCCCGTCCCGCACCCACAGGTCGTGGTCGGCGAACCACCGGGTGCCGGTGGCCGCGTCCGGCACGTAGGCGGCGCGGAGCTTCTTCCCGCCCGCCTCGGCGGCCTTCACGGCCTTCAGCAGGCAGCCCGGGTCGGCGGCCGGCCGGGTGGACTCCTCGCCCTCCAGCCAGAGTTCACCGGCCAGGGCCGGGTCGGTGACCGGCAGGCCGCAGAGCTCGTCGGTGCCGGTGATCCGGGCCGGCGGGACGGCCGGGAGCGCGGCCTTCGCCAGGTAGGAGGGGTCGACGAAGGCGTCCAGGTCCAGCGCCTTGAGCACGCCGACCGACTTGAGGAAGGGCACGTCCTCGCGCAGCGCGGTGAGCAGCTCGGGGCGGAGCTCGGTGCCGAAGGTGGCGATGCCGTTGGGGCCGTTGTACAGGTGCACCACCTCGGCGGGCAGGCCGGTGGCCTCGGCGACCTTCCGACTGGCGGCCAGCGGCTGCTCGTTGAGGTACTCGGTGGCATCCTGCTGGGCGGCCAGGAAGGCGTTCACCACCTCGGGCCGCTCGGTGCCGAACTTCTGCCGGACCACCACCCCGTGCAGGGTGGGCCTGGCCAGCGCGGCGCCGTCGTAGAGCAGCCGCCCGTCCCCGGCGAAGACCACCGCGCCGGGCCAGGCGACGAACTGGGCCAGCGCGTCCACGCCGCCCGCCTTGAGGGCCGAGGCGCCGACGGCCGGCTGCTGGTTCTGCTTCTGGATCCCGTCGTCCGGCACTCCGGCCTTGCGCAGCGCCTGCACCAGGGTGCCGTCGGCGGCCGAGCCGACCGAGGTGGAGACCTTCCTGCCCTTCAGGTCGGCCAGGGTGTGCGCGGGCGAATCCTTGGGCACCACCACGGAGTTGAGCGCACCCAGCAGGTTGTAGCCGGTCACCGAGACCAGCCGGGTGCCGGGGCCGCCGGCCTCCTGGGCGCGGGAGCCGTTGATCAGCAGCGGGTAGTCGCCCATCGAGCCGATGTCGGTCTTGTCGGCGAGCATCTGTGCGGTGATCGGGGCGCCGGAGTCGTAGTCCTGCCAACTCACGGTGTAGGTCTTGCCGTTCTGCTTCCCGAGCTCGGCCAGGCGCTGCTCGAAGTACCCCTGGGCGCGCAGCAGGGTGCCGGCCGTGACGGTGTTGATGGTCTTGGACTGGTAGCCCACCACCACCTGGACGGTGCTGCCGCCCCCGGCCGCCCCGTCGGCGGAGGAGCAGGCGGTGGCGGCGGTCAGCGTCGCGGCGGCCAGCAGGGCGCCGGTGCGTGCTCTCATGGTCTGGGGGCTTCCTCAACTATCGGAGCAGATAGGGCATGTTGACGGTGACCGCCCCGGTGGGGCAGCGGGCGGCGCACGGGCCGCAGTACCAGCACTCGTCCACGTGCATGTAGGCCTTGCCGTTCTCCTGGTCGATGGCCAGCGAGTCCAGCGGGCACATCTCCACGCAGAGCGTGCAGCCCTCGATGCAGAGCGAGGCGTCGATGGTCACGGGCACGTCGGAGCGGTGGTCGGCGAGTGCCATGGGGTTGCCTCTCGGGAGGGTGTGTCAGGGGAGGTCGCGCAGCAGCTGCCCGCGCATGGTGAGCCGGTCGCCGCGGAAGCGCACGTACTCCAGGTCGACGGGGCGTCCGTCGGCCAGGGTGGTCAGCCGCTCCAGCATCAACAGGGCGGCGCCGCGCGGGACTTCGAGCACGGTGGCGGAGTGCGGGTCGGCGTTGACCGCCTCCAGGGTGATGTCGGCCCGGCCGAGCGGCTGGCCGGCCACCTCCTCGATCAGCCGGAAGATGTCCTGCCCGGCCAGGTCGGCGGCGTCCAGCTCCGCCCCGATGTCCGGGGCCAGGTAGGTGAGGTCGAGCGAGAGCGGCAGCCCGTTCAGCCGTCGCAGCCGCTCCACGTAGACCACCTCGGCGCCGTCCGGCAGCCCGAACCGCCGGGCCACCGGGCCGGGGGCCCGGACCGGGCCGAACGCCCGCACCTCGTTGACCACGTCGCCGTGCTCGTGCAGGGTCTCGGCCAGGCCCTCCAGCCGGTTCAGGCCGTGCGGTACCTTCTCCGCCACCACCTGGGTCCCGGAGCCGGGCACCCGGCGGATCAGGCCCTCCTCGCGGAGCAGGTCCAGCGCCTCCCGGACGGTGTTCCGGGACGTGCCGAACTCCTCGGCCAGCCGGTCCTCGTGCGGCAGCGAACGGGCCGCCCCCCGGCCGTCCAGCACCTGGCGGCGCAGCACGTCGGCCACCTGCCGGGCGCGGTCGGCGCGCAGCCGCCGGGCCGTCGGTCGGGTGCCGTTCTCGCTGGTCATCGCGGTGCTCCGAGGGGGAGGGGGTCGGTTCGCCAGAACCCTAGGGCCGTACCGGCGGGTTTTTCGTTGCGGCGGCATTACGCCACCTGACGGTCCGTCTCCACCCGCCTGGCCTGCGGCGATTCCGGTACGGCCGGCCGTACTGCCACCGCGGCGCCGTGTCGGGACGGGCCCGGCGGGCGGGCGCGCGGGATGCTGGGGGCACCGGTGTCCGAGCCTTGGGAGCACATGATGATCGGCAAGCTGCAGTGCGTGGTGCTGGACTGCCACTACCCGGCGGGGCTGGCCCACTTCTACGCCGAGCTGCTCGGCGGCGAGCTCGACCGGCCGGACCCGCGCTGGTCCCTGGACGAGGAGTGGTCCACCGTGCACGTGCCCGGCGGGATGGTGCTGGGCTTCCAGCGGGTGGAGGACTACCGCCCGCCGATGTGGCCGGACCCGGCCCACCCCCAGCAGCTCCACCTGGACGTGGAGGTGGCGGACCTGGACGAGGCCGAGACGCGGGTGCTGGCACTCGGCGCGGTCCGCAAGGACGTCGAGACCGGCTGGCGGGTCTACGTGGACCCGGCGGGGCACCCCTTCTGTCTGGTGAAGGCGCACTGATCGTTCGGGTGTTCCCCGCGCGCAGCTCGGTGCACGGCGCGTTTCGTGCGGCGCGCGCCGGTCGAATTCTCGCGCGCCGCCTGCTGCGAGCGCTGTGGCAGATGTGACTGATGGGGCGCAGATCGACTCATGAGGTGCCCCACGTCCCAGGGGTACGGCGGCACACCGGGTGCAGGTGGTGTGGACGGTCGGTGGGGGAGGTGTGACGGACGCCCGGTGTCCGGCGTTCGATGGACGCGCCCGGCGCGGGCCGCCTACAACGGATGGCGTCCAGCGGGGGGCGCGTCAACTGTGTGACGGTCCACCGCCGTTGACGCCACCCTTGCCTTCCAGGCGTCCGAGTAGAGAGACCACCCATGCCCATATCCGCTGTACTGCGCCGCCCGGCGGCAGCCCTCACGGCGCTGCTGCTGACCGCCCCGCTCGCCGCCGCCGCCACCCTGGCCGCGCCGGGCACCGCGCACGCGGCCGTCGGCACCGGCCACCTGTACGTGGCCAACTCCGGCACCGACGACGTCTCCGTGGTGGACACCGCCACCGGCACGGTGACCGCCACCGTGCCGGTCGGCGACGCCCCGCGCGGCGTGGCGGCCGCCCCCGACGGCGGCCGGGTCTACGTCGCCGACAGCGGCTCGGACGCGGTCTCGGTGATCTCCACCGCGAGCAACACGGTGACCGCCACCGTCCCGGTCGGTGACGGGCCCAACGGACTGGCCGTCAGCCCCGACGGCTCCCGGGTCTACGTGGCCGACTTCAACGCCAACACCGTCTCGGTGATCGACACCGCCAGCAACACCGTGGCGGTCACCGTCCCGGTCGGCTCCCAGCCGTTCAACCTGGCGGTCACGCCCGACGGTTCGCGGGTCTACGTGGCGGACTCCGACTCCAACACCGTCTCGGTGATCGACACCGCCGGCGCCACGGTGACCGCCACCATCCCGGTGGCCCAGTTCCCGGAGGCCGTCGCGGTCAGCCCCGACGGCAGCAAGGTCTACGTCGGCGGCTACAGCAGCGCCACCCTCAACACCATCGACACCGCCACCAACACCGTGGTCGCGGCCCTGTCGGTCGGTGCGGGCACCAACGCGGCGGTGGTCTCACCGGACGGCGGCAGCCTCTACCTCGGCAGCTTCAACGCCGCCGCCAACCTGACCGTGGTGGACACCTCCACCCAGACCGTCAGCGGCAGCCTGGCGGCCGGCAAGGTGCGCGGCGTCGCGCTGGACCCGAGCGGCGCCACCCTCTACGCCACCGACTTCCCGGGTGACCGGGTCTCCGTGGTCGACACCGCCACCCGCACCCTGACCGCCGTCGTCCCGGTCGGCACCGACCCGTACGGCCTGGCCTTCGTCCGCCCGCAGGCCCCGGTGCCCGCCCCCGTGGTCTCCGGCATCAGCCCGTCGAGCGGCCCGGCCGCCGGCGGCACCGTGGTCACCGTCGACGGCACCGGCCTGTCGGGGGCGAGTTCGGTCAAGTTCGGCTCCACCGAGGCCAGTTCGTTCAGCGTCGCGACCGACAACCGGCTGACCGCGGTCGCCCCGGCGGGCACCGGGACGGTCGACGTCACCGTCACCACCCCGGGCGGCAGCAGCGCCACCTCGGCGGCCGACCGCTTCACCTACACCGTGGTCACCGACCCGGGCACCCCGCACTCCACCGCGCTGAGCGCCGCACCCACCCTGTTCTCGGTCGGCGCGGGCGGCCTGACCGTCGGCCTGACCCTCTCCGCCACCCTGACCGACACCACCGCCCACCTCCCGGCGGCCGGACAGACCGTCAGGTTCACCGTCGGAAGCGCCACCGTCTGCACCGCCGTCACCAACGCCCACGGCACCGCCACCTGCAGCGGCCTGGTCCCGTTGCTCACCGTGGTGCTGGCCGGCGGCTACCAGGCCACCTTCGCCGGCACCCCGGCCCTCAAGCCCGCCACCGCCCGGGCCGGCCTGATCCGGCTCGGCTGACCCTCCCGGGCACGGCACGCCGCACGGGGGTCGACGGAGTCTCCGCCGGCCCCCGTGCGGCGTCGTGGTCCTGCGGCGCCGGTCAGTCCTCCAGGGTGAGCCGGTCGCCGATCCGGAGGCGGCCCGGGTGGGCGACGGTGGCCAGGGCGTCCAGGCGACCGTCGTGGGCGTGGTCGATGGTCTTGAGGATCTCCGGCGCGTGCGGCAGGCCGGGCTGGGCGGTGCCGGACATGACGCACCGTTCGCTGGAGCGGACGAAGGCCAGCACCAGCCCGGTGGGGGTGGCCGCGCTGCGGCCGAACCAGGTGTCCTCGGTGAACGGGGCGGTGCCCGGCGGGGTGCGCAGCAGCACGTTCGGCCGGAACCGGCGCTCGTCCACGGCGGTCTCCGGCAGCTCGGCGCGCAGCCAGTCCAGGGTGGCGGTGGTCAGCACGCTGACCGGTAGCTGGTCGAAGTGCGAGACGGTGTCCTCCCGGGCCAGCTCCACGTCCTCGCGCTGGAGGTAGGCGCGCAGGAAGGCGTCCGGATCGGGGACGGGCTTGCCCAGCGGGTCGAGCAGTTCGGGGGCGGTCAGCCGGGTGCCGAGCCGCGAGCCCAGCCGCAGCAGCCCGTCCATCCGGCGGAACCTCCGGGTGGACTTCCCGGAGCCGAGCTTTCCGGCCCCGTCCCGGACGGCGTACAGCCGGTCGCCCGCCAGCCCGCGCTCGTCCACCTCCACGGAGTCGAGTCGCTCGCCCCCGGTCGACTTGACCGGGTAGCGCCACAGCCGCTCGATCACGCCGATGATCTCTGCCATGACGAGAGCGTAGCGGCGGCACCGGAAGTTGGTCTAGACCATGACAGCCCGACCGGCCGGGTACCGTCGGGTCGCCCGCGCTCAGCCCAGGCGGGCCACCGCCCGGACCGGGGCGCCGTCGGCGGCGGTGAGGCGGATCGGGAAGAAGGAGACCGCCACCGGGAGGCCGGCGTCCCGGGCCTCCAGCAGCGGGGTGAGGTCGGTCAGGTTCTCGCAGACCACCGCCCCGCCGGGGGCTCCGAGCAGCGCGCGGTGGGCGGCCAGCGATCCGGGCTCCGGCGCCGGGTCGTGCTCGTCGGAGAGGGAGCCCAGCAGGGCCGCCACCGCCGGGTCGGCCGGGGCCGGTTCCGGGGTGAGGTCGATGCTCAGCGCGTCCACCCCGACCGAGCGGATCCCGGCGGCGACCACCGCCCCGGCGGCCTCCGGGGTGAGGTAGGGGTGCGCCAGGTAGTGGTCGGTGCCCCAGTGCCGGGCCCAGCCGGTGGCCAGGAGGAGCACGCTCCCCTCCGCCGCCCCGGCCAGGGCCGGGGCCAGCTGAGCGGCCGTCACCGCGCTGCGCGGCTCCAGCCCGCGCAGGTCGGCCAGCACCGCCGGGCCGGTGAACAGGGCCAGCGGCAGCCCGTCCAGGGTCGGCCAGGTGACGTCCACGTGGTACGGCGCGTCCACGTGCGTCCCGGACTGCGAACCGAGGTGCAGCGCCAGCACGTTGACCCCGTCGGCGGCGGTGGTCAGGGCGGGCCGCACCACCACCTCCGGATCCCCGGGGTAGACCGGCATGCCGGTGGTGACCGGATGGGTGAGGTCGATCAGCGTCGCCGTCATGCCCACCATCCTGGCCCATGGGCGCCGCCCGGGGCGGCGCCGCGCCCTCCCGGATCCCTTGCCCGGCGATCGGGCGGTCGGTAGGTTACCGGGCGAGCCGGACGGGGGTGCGAGCCCCGAATGGTTCGTCAACACCCCTGTGGTGCAGGGCCGTTCGGCTCCAGGTATCCCTCCCGGTCGTCCGCCCGGCACGCGGCGCACTCCAGTCGAGTCACGGGGCGGTGCCTCCCGCCGCCCGGAGGGACGTCCGGTGAAGACCGAAGCCACCACCCAGCGGGTCAGCTGCACCGGGGCCCGCAGCGGCGAGGGCCCCGTCACCTGGGGCCAGTACGCGATCTGGCACGCGCTCCGGGCGATCCGCCCCGGCGACCACGCCTACAACGTCCCGATGGACGGCCCGGTCTCCCCGCCGCTGCCGCTGGAGACGGTCCGTCAGGCCCTCGGCGGGCTGCTGTACGTCCACGACGCCCTCCGCACCCGGGTGGTGGAGACCCCCGGCGGCGAGCTGCGCCAGCAGCTGGACGGTGAGGGCGGCGCCCCGCTGCACCTGAGAGCGGGCACCGCGGAGACCGCCGCCGGGATCGGCGCCGAGCTGCGGCAGGAGCTCTGGGGCCGGGCCTTCGACTACGCGGGCGAGTGGCAGGCCCGGTTCGGCGTGGTCGTGGAGGACGGACTGGTGCACCACCTGGCCGCCGTCTTCTCGCACACCGCCGCCGACGCCTGGGGCCTGCCCCGGCTGATGGAGGACCTGGTCGCGCTCGCCACCGGGGCGAGCCGGGAACAGGTCCGGGAGGCCTCCGCCGCCGAACTCCAGCCGCTGGAACAGGCCGCCGAGCAGCGCTCCGCCCGCGGGCAGCGGCTCGACGCGGCCGCCCGCCGGCACTGGCGCACCGCCGCCGCCGGAGCCCGTGCCCCGAAGGACCCGGCCGCGCTCACCCCCGCCCCCGAGGACCCGCCCTACCGCCGCGCCCACCTGCTCTCCCCGGCCCTGCCGCAGGCCCTGGCGCGGCTCTGCCCGGCCGTCCGGGCCACCCCGCCCACCGTGCTGCTCGCCGCCACCGCGCTGACCGTGGCCGAGTGGGCCGGCACCGGCCGCTGCGGCCTCCAACTGATGGTCAACAACCGCTTCCACAACGGCCTGGCCCGCGCCACCGGCCCGCTCGCGATGGAGGGCTACCTCGCCATCGACACCGAGGGCGCCGACTTCGCCGAACTCCTCGGCCGCACCAAGCGCGCCTCGCTGGCCACCTACCGCAGCGCCTACTACGACAAGAGCGCCCTGGAGGCCGAGCTCGCCCCGTACGCCGAGGATCCGGGCGTGGTCTTCGAGCGCTCCTGCTGGTACAACGACCAGCGCGTCTCCCCCCTCCCCGCCCCGGACCCCTCCTGGGACCCGTCCGCCGCCCCCGCCGCCACCCTCACCTGGCAGCCCGCCACCGACCACGGCGGCCGGGTCAGCTACGTCCTGCACATGGCCGACCAGCCGGGCGGTCTGGAGATCGCGATGACCGCCGACTCCCGCCTGTTCGCCCCGGCCGAGGTGGAGCGCCTGCTGCGCGGCATCGAGCGGACGGTGATCGCCGAGGCCGCCGCGCTGTGACCCTCCTGACGTACCCTCACCCCACACGAACGGATGTGCGGTGGGGGGAGACGTGGGGATGACGGCCGAGCCGGTACCGACGGGCGAGGGAGGGCCGGGAGCGACGGCGCGTCGGAAGACGGTGCGGGCCCTGCTGGGGGCGGTCGGGCTGATGGTGGTGGCCCAGGTGATCGGGAGCATCGCCACCCACCGGGGCGGGCTGGTGCTGATCCAGGAGCTGGACCGGCCGGTGGACTGGGTGGTCGCGGCGGTGGTCGTGCTGACGGCCGCGGCGATGGTCGGCCTGCGGGACGACGGGGCCAGGGCGACGGTGCTGGTGGCCGTCATCGGGCTGGCCTTCTTCAGCATTCCGGCGTACCAGTTCACCCGCTCCGGCTGGAAGCCGACGGAGCGTCACGCGGCGCCCGCCCGCGCCGACCGCCAGTTGGTGGTGGAGGAGGGCCGCGACCTGATCGACCCGCTCTGGATGGTCTACCTGGAGCAGGGCAGCGGCCTCGCCGAACGGCGCTGGCACCTCGGCCGGTTCAACGGCGACTCGGACGACGGCGCCCTGCTGGAGGCCGCCTGGGACGGCCCGGACCGGATCCGGATCCGGACCGGGGACGGCAGGGTCCAGCTGATCGAGCTGGCCCCGGACGGTTCGCCCCGCAGCCGCGCGAAGTGAGGCGCCGACAACGCCGGACGGGCCGCGCCGGCGGCCGAGGTGTTCGCGGAGCTGCCGAACGTCCGGGTGGTGCACGGTGACTGGACCGAGGTCTACCGACACGCCCCGTCCGACCTGCTGGTGCTGGACGGCGGCGGGAACGGCAAGCAGACCGGACCGGCCGACCCGGAGCGGCTGCTGACGGTCGGTGGGGTCCTGGTGGTGGACGACTTCACCCCGAGCACCGAGTGGCCGCCCCGGTACCAGGGCGAGCCGGACACCGCCCGGCTGCACTGGCTGGGCCATCCGGCCCTGCGCGCGGTGGACCTCAGGCTGGCCCCGGACCTGAGCACGGTGGTGGCCACCCGGCTCCGGTGAGCGGCCGGCGCCGGGCTCTAAGGTGCCCGGTATGAGCACAGATCAGCAGAACGTCCGCCGGCCCTGGGTGGTCGGGGTGTCCGGAGCGTCCGGGACGCCGTACGCCGCCTCCGTGATCCGGGCGCTGCTGGGGGCGGGGGAGGCCGTGGACCTGGTGGTGAGCCGGGCGGCGCGGCTCACCATCCTGGACGAGACCGGCATCGCCTTCCGGGACGCGCACTGGCGGGACGACCTGGCCGCGTGGCTGGGGAGCGGGGACCTCGACGGCGTCCGCTACTGGCCGGCGGGCGACTTCGCGGCCGGCCCGTCCAGCGGCTCGTACCCGGCCAAGGGGATGCTGGTGGTGCCGGCCACCACCGGGGCGGTGGCCGGGATCGCGCTCGGTCTGAGCAAGGACCTGCTCCAGCGGGCCGCCAGCGTCACCCTCAAGGAGCGCCGCCCGCTGGTGGTCTGCCTGCGCGAGACCCCGCTCAGCGGGGTGACGCTCCGGCACCTGGTGGAGCTGGACGCCCAGGGCGCCGTGGTGCTGCCGGCCTCGCCGGGCTTCTACGCGGGCGGGTCGACCGCCCGCGAGCTGGTCGATTTCGTCGCCGGGCGGGTGCTGGACGCGGTCGGTGTGCCGCACGCGCTCTACCGGCGTTGGGAGGGAGAGTTGGGCGAGGGTGGGAAGGTCGGGTGAGCGGGCGCCCGATGGGAAGGTATGTTCTCTGAGATATCCGGGTCGATCTGAGCATGTCGCCTTTGAAACCGGATAATGATCTGTGGGTCTGGAGAGGTTCGGAAGGACGCGGGCGGATACATGGACACGGTGGACAGACAGCTCATCCAGGCCCTTCGGGAGAACGGCCGGGCCTCGTACGCCGAACTCGGCCGCCTGGTAGGCCTGTCCGGGCCGAGCGTCACGGACCGGATCAACCGGCTGGAGCAGGCTGGGGTGATCACCGGGTACCGGGCCACCGTCAACCCGGCCTCGCTGGGCTTCGGGGTGACCGCGCTGATCGGCCTCCAGCTGACCGACGCGGCCGACCACGAGGACGTGGCGCACCGGCTGAAGGACCTCGGCGAGGTCGAGGACTGCTGGTTCATCGCGGGTGACGACTCGTACATGCTGAAGGTCCGGGTCTCCGACGTGGAGGGCCTGGAGTCGGTGGTCAAGCGGCTCTCCGGCACCAAGGGGGTGGCCCGCACCAGGACCACCGTGGTGCTCTCCACCAAGTGGGAGAACCGGGTGAGCGAACTGCCTTTGGAATCGGGGGAGTAGAGCGATGGCACTGGTCGGCCTGGAGGAGCTGCGCGCCGCGCAGCAGCGCATCGAGGGAGTGGCGGTGCGCACGCCGCTGCTGCCCGCCCCGTGGGCGGAGGACGGCACGCGCCGGCTCTGGCTCAAGCCGGAGAGCCTCCAGCCGACCGGAGCGTTCAAGCTGCGCGGGGCGTACAACCGCCTCTCCGCGCTGAGCGAGGCGGAGAAGGCCCGCGGCGTGGTCGCCCAGTCCAGCGGCAACCACGCCCAGGCGGTGGCCTACGCCGCCCAACTGCTCGGCATCAAGGCCGTCATCGTGATGCCCGACGTCTCACCCGCCGTCAAGGTCGAGAACACCCGGGCCTTCGGCGCCGAGGTGATCCTGGTCGCCCCCGGCGAGCGGGACACCCTGCCCGCCGAGCTGGCGGAGCGTCACGGGTACGTCTGGGTGCCGCCGTACGACGACCCGTACATCATCGCGGGCCAGGGCACCGTCGGCCTGGAGATCGCCGAGGACGCCCCCGACGAGCTGGACACCGTGCTGGTGCCGGTCAGCGGCGGCGGCCTGATCAGCGGCACCGCCGCCGCGCTCAAGCTGGCCTGCCCGGGCGTGCGGGTGATCGGCGTCGAGCCCGAGCTGGCCGCCGACGCCCAGGCCTCCTTCCGGGCCGGCGAGCGGCTGAGCTGGTCCACCGACCTCACCTACCGGACCATCGCCGACGGGCTGCGCACCCCGAGTGTCGGAGTGCTGCCCTTCGACCACATCCAGGCCTACGTGGACGACATCGTGACCGTCTCCGAGGAGGAGATCCGCTCCACCGTCGCCCTGCTGGCCCGCCGCGGCCGCCTGGTCGCCGAGCCCTCCGGAGCGGTCGCCCCGGCCGCCTACTTCCACCGCGCGGCCGAGCTCGACGGCCGGGTCTTCGCCGCCGTGGTCAGCGGCGGCAACGTCGACCCGGGGCTGCTGGCCGAGCTACTGAGCGCATAGGCGTAGGCTCGTTCCCGGCTTGATAACCGAGGCACGAGGAGGCGGGGCACCGCATGGACGCAGGGCTCAAGCGCGAGCTGGAGGCGAAGGTCTACGCGGGTGAGCGGCTGACCCGCGAGGACGGCATCGCCCTCTACGAGAGCGACGACCTGGCCTGGCTCGGCGGTCTGGCGCACCACGTGCGGACGGTGAAGAACGGCGACGTCGTCCACTTCAACGTCAACCGCCACCTCAACATGACCAACGTCTGCTCCGCCTCCTGCGCGTACTGCTCGTTCCAGCGCAAGCCGGGCGAGAAGGACGCGTACACCATGCGGATCGAGGAGGCGGTGCGGCTCGCGAAGGCGATGGAGGTCGACTCGCTGACCGAGCTCCACATCGTCAACGGCCTGCACCCGACGCTGCCCTGGCGCTACTACCCGCGGAGCCTGCGCGAGCTCAAGGCCGCGCTGCCGAACGTCTCGCTGAAGGCCTTCACCGCCACCGAGATCCACTGGTTCGAGCGGATCAGCGGTCTGACGGCCAGTGAGATCCTGGACGAGCTGATCGACGCCGGCCTGGAGTCGCTCACCGGCGGCGGCGCGGAGATCTTCGACTGGGAGGTCCGCCAGCACATCGTCGACCACGAGACCCACTGGGAGGACTGGTCGCGGATCCACCGCCTGGCGCACGAGAAGGGCCTCAAGACCCCGTGCACCATGCTCTACGGCCACATCGAGGAGCCCCGGCACCGGGTCGACCACGTGCTGCGGCTGCGTGAGCTCCAGGACGAGACCGGCGGCTTCCAGGTCTTCATCCCGCTGCGGTACCAGCACGACTTCCACGACTCCAAGGACGGCGTGGTCCGCAACAAGCTGATGGCCCGTACGGAGATGGCCACCGGCGCCGAGGCGCTGAAGACCTTCGCGGTCTCCCGGCTGCTCTTCGACAACGTCCCGCACGTCAAGGTCTTCTGGGTGATGCACGGCGTCACCACCGCGCAGCTGGCGCTCAGCCACGGCGCCGACGACATGGACGGCTCGGTGGTCGAGTACAAGATCACCCACGACGCGGACAACTTCGGCACCCCGAACAAGCTGGGCCGCGACGACCTGCTCGACCTGATCCGCGACGCCGGCTTCCGCCCGGTGGAGCGCAACACCCGCTACGAGGTCATCCGCGAGTACGAGGGCCCCGACCTGAACCGCCGGGAGACCCCGCAGGCCATGCGCCTCTGACACCTGCGTCACACCGTCCCCCGAGCTCGCCCGAGCCGGGGGACGGCGCGCATCCGAGCGCGTATGCTCACAGGCTCACCACACGCCAAGGGTTCCGTTCCGGCCCGTGGCTTTGGAAGGATCGCCCCATGTCCGGTTCCCATCGCGCCAAACCTCGAGGCGGGGCAGCAGCCCCCACGACCCTGGAGGAGGGCGCGCGGCCGCGCGGACACCGGCGCAAGCCCAAGAAGAAGAGCCACGGCGGCAAGGTCGCGTTCGGCTCCACCGCCTTCCTGCTGGCCGCCGTCTCCGGCTGGTTCACCGTCGGGCCGGGCAACGCCGAGCCCCGGGTGACCGCCGCCGGGGTGCCGGACCGGCCGCTCCCTGACGGTGCGTCGACGACCGCCCCGTCCGCCGACCCGGCGCAGGCCAAGGCCGACCAGCGGGCCGAGCAGCCCGCCGCCAACCGCTCCGACCGGGGCGACGGCACCTTCGACGCGATCCCCGGCATCGGCCCCAAGTTCGCCTCCCAGATCTCCGCCGACACCCGGCAGCTGGTGGTGGCCACCGGCAAGGCGGGCGACGCCACCGAGACCACCGTGGTGCTCTGGACCAGGACCGCCGACAACCGCTGGAAGCCCGGCGCCACCTGGCAGGGCCACAACGCGGCCAAGGGCTGGACCACCGACAAGAAGCAGGGCGACCTGCGCAGCCCGGTCGGCGTCTTCGCCCTGACCGACGCCGGCGGCCGCAAGGCGGACCCGGGCTCCAAGCTGCCCTACGACCAGGACAAGGCCTTCGTGATCGGCGGCACCGGCTTCAACGGCGAGCAGCTGGCCGGCTCCTTCGACTACGTGGTGGCGATCAACTACAACCGGGTGCCCGGCACCTCCCCGCTCTCCACCAAGTACCCGATGGGCGTGGCCAAGGGCGGCGGCATCTGGCTGCACGTGGACCACGGCGGCCCGACCCACGGCTGCATCTCGCTGCCCGAGGCGCAGATGGTCGAACTCATCAAGGCGCTGGACCCGGCCGCCAAGCCGGCCATCGTGATGGCCGACGCGGCCACCATGGCCGCCTGACGGCACCCCGGGGCATCCCCGGACGGAGGCTTGATCCCGGGGGAGTTGTCCAGCCCCTACAGCTTCCGACCTCGTACGTTGTACCGGTGCGCGACCGGGCGACCCGCCGGTAACGCTGTTGAGTGGGTGGTATGACCGCCTCCCGCATCGTGGCGCTCGGCCACTACCAGCCGCCCAAGGTCCTCTCCAACGACGACCTGGCGACGCTGGTCGACACCGACGACGAGTGGATCCGCTCCCGGGTCGGGATCCGCACCCGCCACATCGCGGAGGACGAGACCCTCGTCGACCTCGCCACCGAGGCCGCCCAGAAGGCGCTGGCCAACAGCGGTCTGATGGCCGACCAGATCGACCTGGTGGTGGTCGCCACCTGCACCGCCACCGAGCGCAGCCCGTACACCGCCGCCGCGGTGGCCGCCCGCCTCGGCGTGAAGAGCCCGGCCGCGTACGACATCAACACCGTCTGCTCCGGCTTCTCCTACGCGCTGGCCACCGCCGACCACGCGATCCGGGCCGGCTCCGCCACCCGGGCGCTGGTGATCGGCGCCGAGCGGATGTCCGACACCATCGACTGGTCCGACCGCACCACCTGCGTGATCTTCGCGGACGGGGCCGGGGCCGCGGTGCTGGAGGCCGTCCCGGACGAGCGGGCGGGCGTCGGCCCGGTGCTCTGGGGATCGGAACCGGACAAGGGCGACGCGGTGGTCATCACCGGCTGGGACCCGACGATCAGTCAGCAGGGCCAGACCGTCTTCCGCTGGGCCACCACCCAGCTCGCCCCGCTGGCCCGGCAGGCCTGTGCCAAGGCCGGGCTGGAGCCGTCCGAGCTGCGCGGCTTCGTGGCCCACCAGGCCAACCTGCGGATCATCGACGCCATCGCCGCCAAGCTCGGCCTCGCCGAGGACGCGGTGGTGGCCCGGGACGTGGTCGAGTCCGGCAACACCTCGGCCGCCTCCATCCCGCTGGCGCTCTCCAAGCTGGTCGAGCGCGGCGAGCTGCGCAGCGGCGATCCGGTGCTGCTGTTCGGCTTCGGCGGCGGGCTGGCCTACGCCGGCCAGGTGGTCCGCTGCCCCTGACGCCCCCTCGGCGTCCACACCCCCCCCATGGACTCCCGGGACGCACCCCCGGGACGGCGAAGGACCCCGGGCCCTCACGGGCCCGGGGTCCTTCGCGTTGGTCGGGCGTGCTGCGCGGTGTGGCGGTCGGCCAACCTCCCCCGAGGACACGGCCGGCGTCCGGCACGTCCCGGACAGGAAACCGGGACGGAGCACGCGTGGACGGGGTGGTTTACTTCGGCGGCTTCTTACCGGTGACGCCCAGGTAGACCTGGAGCGCCAGCGTGGGCTTGAGGTCCTTGGCCTTCACTCCCCAGGAGGTGAAGGCCTTGGCGTGCTCGGCCGCCGAGGCGAGCAGCGAGACCAGGGCCCCGGAGAGTCCGGAGGCGTCGACCGACCTGTCGGTCTTCCCCTGGTTCGCCGAGATGGCCTCGGCGAGGGGCCCGGCCACCGAGTTGAGGACCTTCATGCGGATCTTGAAGAACCGCTTGTCCCCTTCGGCCGCACCGAGAGTGACGACTCGGAGAATGGCATCGTTCTTGCGCCAGAAGGCGAGAAAACCCTCCACCAGGTCTTCCGACGTGGTGACACCGGTCTTTCCCGCCCAGGACTTTCCATCGACGAGCTCCTTGAGCTCGACGCTGTCCTCGGCCATTTCCTCGGCGATTTCGAGGACTGCGCCCTCGACGTCCGGGAAGTACTGGTAGAAGGTCGCGGGGGAGGTGCCTGCCATCCGGGCGACGTCGATGACCTTGACGTCCCGGTACGGAGACGTGCTGAGCATCTCGCGGAGGCAGTCGAGCAGCTTCTGCCGCGTCTCCTGTCCGCGTCGCCCGGCGACGCGACCGTCGACGGTGCGAACTTGTCCTGTCATGCCGTCAGCTTACCGTGGCAAGATCTTGGCGCGATTCGGTGATGCGACTATTAGCCCGCCCGGGTTGATGGATATTCAGCTCCGGATGCCCGCGACCGTTCCCCCCCGTGAGCTGACGGGACCCCAGCGTGACGGGTCGTCGGCTGAGGCTCCGTCGGGTGGCGCAGAGTGACCGTAGTGGAGCCTGCTGTTCCGATTTCTGGCCCCTCGGCGGCCGGTCGGCCACCGCCGTCCGTCGGTCCGTCAGATCCCGTCCGGGAAGGCCGGAACCCGCCCCGGACGGGGCTGCGGCGGGGGAGATTGGATCAGGCGGGGCGGGCATTGGAGAATCGGGGGCGTCGCGCCCCCGACCGGGTGGCGGCAGGACGGGGAGGTGGCTGCGGAGTGGACCAGCTTTCGGCGCACGATCCGAGGCGGATCGGGCCCTTCGAGGTGCTCGGGCGGCTCGGCGCGGGCGGGATGGGTCTGGTCTACCTGGCACGCTCCGCCTCGGGCCGCCGGGTGGCGATCAAGACGGTGCGGGCGGAACTGGCCGAGGACGACCTGTTCCGGGTCCGGTTCGCCCGGGAGATCGCGGCGGCCAAGACGGTCGGCGGCTTCTACACCGCCGCCGTGGTGGACGCCGACGCCGACGCGCGGGTGCCCTGGCTGGCCACCGCGTACGTCCCGGCGCCCTCCCTGGAGGACCTGGTCGCCCACTGCGGGCCGCTGCCGGTGGACGCCGTCCGCTGGCTGATCGCGGGCATCGCCGAGGCCCTGCAGTCCATCCACGCGGCCGGGCTGGTCCACCGCGACCTCAAGCCCTCCAACGTGCTGGTGGTCGAGGACGGCCCGCGGGTGATCGACTTCGGCATCGCCGCCGGGGTCTCCAGCTCCCGCCTCACCATGACCAACGTCGCGGTCGGCACCCCCGCCTACATGTCGCCGGAGCAGGCCAAGGACAGCCGCAGCGTGACCGGCGCCAGCGACGTCTACTCGCTCGGCTCGCTGCTGGTTTTCTGCGCCACCGGCCACGCCCCCTACCGGGGCGCCAACCCGGTCGAGACCGTCTTCCAACTGCTGCGCGACCAGGCCGACCTGACCGGCCTTCCGGCCGAGCTGCACGACCTGGTCCGGGCCTGCATGCGGCAGGAGGCCGACCAGCGCCCGACCCCGGCCCAGATCCAGGCCGAGCTGGCCCCGCACCTGTTCTCGCGGGACGACGCGGCCGGGGAGGCGGGGGACTGGCTGCCCGTCAACGCGATCGACCTGATCGAGCAGAAGCGCAACCGGCGGCCCACCCCGCCGCCGCCCGTCCCGCAGCCCCAGCCCCAGCCCCAGCCGCACCCCCAGCCGCACGGGCAGCCCCAGCCGCAGGGGCAGCCGTACGAGCGGGCGACCGAGAAGATCGCGGGACGTCCGCCGCAGGGCGTCCCCGGCCAGGGGGCTCCGGACCACGGCGCGCCGGCCCAGGGGGCCGTCCGGCTGGCCGGGGCGGCGGTGCCGATAGGGCCCGGCCCCCGGGCCGAGGCGGCGCCCGGCGGCATGGCCGGACCGGGCACCGACTGGGTGCGCCGCGCGACGCCCGCAGGGGCCGGGCAGCCCGCCGAGGCCGAGCCGCCGGCTCCGCGCTGGCGTCCCTGGCGGTTCCGGATGTCCAACGACGTCTGGGGCACCCCGGTGGTCGCCGAGGGCACCCTGTTCGTCTCCAGCTTCGAGGTGCACGCCCTCGACATCGGCTCCGGCCAGCGCCGCTACAAGACCCGCGACGTGGCCTGGGCGCTCGCCGTGGACTCCGGCCGGGTGCACGCCGCCGACGGCCCGCACCTGTACACCGTGGACGTCCGGGACGGCACGGAGCGCTGGCGCAACTCGCTGGACGGCTGGATCTACTCCCTGGACGCCGCCGACGGCGTGCTCTGCTGCGGTGTCAGGGGCGGTGGCGTCCAGCTCCGTTCGGCCGCCAGCGGGGCCGAGCTCTGGCGCGCCGACGACGCCCAGCAGGACTACGAGAACCCGCAGTCCGGTCCGGCCCTGGTGGCCGGGGCGATGTACTACCACGGCGGCGGACGGCTGCGCTGCGTCGACCCGCGCGGCGGCGGCATCCGCTGGGCCATCCCGGTCGGCGAGGGCGTGCCCTCCCGCCCGGTCGAGCACGCCGGCACCCTCTACCTGACCTCCGGCACCCGGGTCTTCGCCCTGGACGCGGCCACCGGTGCCGAGCGCTGGCGGTTCGAGGCCGCCGTGGTGCTCTTCACCCCGCCCGCGGTGGACAACGGCGCGGTCTACGTCGCCGACTACCTCGGCACCGTCTACTCGCTGGACGCCGCCACCGGCCGCGACCGCTGGCGCGGGCGCACCGGCAGCCGCCAGGGCGCCGAGCCCGTGGTGGTCGCGGGCGGCACCGCCCTGGTCGGCGCGGGGGACACCCTGCACGCCTTCGACACCGCCTCCGGCCACGAGCGCTGGCGCTACCGCGCCCGGGGCGACCTGGTGGGCACCCCGGCCGTCGCCGACGGCCTGGTCCACCTCGGCAGCCGGGACCACTCCCTGCACACCCTGGACCTGAGCACCGGTCAGCTCCGCTGGGAGCTCGGCACCAAGGGCGAGCTCACCGGCTCCCCGGTGGCCGTCGGGGGGAGGGTCTTCGTCGGCTCCAAGGACCGGTGCGTCTACGCTCTGGACGCGTTCTACGGCACGGCCGTACCGAACTGACGGGGCGGAGCGGGGGGATGACGGAGATGGAGACGGCGTCGAAGGTCTCGGAGCCCAAGGCCTCGAAGCCCAAGGCCTCGAAGCCCAAGGTCTCGGAGCCGAAGGCCACGGAGCCCAAGGTCTCGGAGCCGAAGGCGACGGAGCCCAAGGCTTCGAAGTCGAAGGCCTGGACGAGACTGGAGCTCCCGGACCTGGCCGAGCAGCTGGAACAGGCGGCGCACCGGCGGCGGCGTCGGCGTGACCGCCGGCGGCAGGGGTGGGCACTGGGCTGCGTCGGGGTGGCCCTGCTGCCGGTGCTGGCGGCCGGTGGCGCGGTGGTGGCCTCCGCCGCGCGGGAACGGAACGCGAAGACCCGGGCGGTGGCGGAGGCGGACCGGGCGGCCGAGGCGTTCGTCGCCTCGGTCGCGGGCCTGGACTACACCCAGGGCGTGCCGAAGGACAGCCTGGCGTCCGCGGCGGCCGCCGGAAAGGTCAAGCTGAGCGACGTCCGGCCCGGGCCGGGCTGGTCGGTCGAGGTGCGGCTGCGGGTGGAGCGGGGTTACACCTCGTCGCCGGTACCGATGCACCTGACCGCCAAGCGCTGCTACCGCCTGGTGCTGGGCGTCCAGGGCCCGCCCCCGGCCCTCGTCGGATCGGACTGCTGAGCCCGCGTCAGCCGCGGCGCCGCCAGGCCTCCCAGGCCGAGGTGATCATCGAGTCCAGGTCGTGGGCGGCCTTCCAGCCGAGCTCACGGTGGATCAGTTCGGCGGAGGCGACCACGCTGGCCGGGTCCCCGGCGCGGCGCGGGGCGATCTCCGGCGGGGTGTCGAGGCCGGTGATCCGGGCGATCGCGGCGACCATCTCCAGCACCGAGACGCCCTCGCCCCGGCCGATGTTGAGGGTGAGCGCGAGCCGCTCCTCGGCGGCCTCCAGGCGCTCGACGGCGGCCAGGTGGGCGGAGGCGATGTCCGCGACGTGGATGTAGTCGCGCACGCAGCTGCCGTCGGGGGTGGCGTAGTCGTCGCCGAAGACCAGCGGGGCCCGACCGGACGTCAGCCGCTGGAGCACCATCGGCACCAGGTTGGAGACCCCGTCGTCGGCCAGCTCCGGGGCGGCCGTGCCGGCCACGTTGAAGTAGCGCAGCGAGACGGTGGACAGGCCGTGGGCACGGCCGACGGCCCGCACCATCCACTCGCCGGCCAGCTTGCTCTCGCCGTACGGGTTCATCGGGTCGCAGGGGGTGGCCTCGGTGACCAGGTCCACGTCCGGCATGCCGTAGACGGCGGCCGAGGAGGAGAACAGCACGTGCCGCAGGCCGCCGTCCACGGCCGCCTCCAGCACGGTCTGCAGGCCCGTGAGGTTCTCCCGGTAGTAGCGCAGCGGCTGCTCGACCGACTCGCCGACCGCCTTCTTGGCCGCGACGTGCACCACGCCGGTGACCCCGTGCTCCCGGATCACCGCGTCCAGCGCCGCCCGGTCCAGCGTGGAGCCGACCACCAGCGGCACGCCCTCGGGCAGCCGGGACGGGGAGCCGCTGCTCAGGTCGTCCAGCACGACCACCCGCCGCCCGGTCGCGACCAGCTCCCGCACGACGTGTCCGCCGATGTAACCGGCTCCGCCGGTGATCAACCAGGTCATGTCCGAGAGCCTATGCCGCCGACGCACCGCTCCGGGAGCGGCGGCTGACAGCGCGTCGGTTCGGGATATCGGGACATAAAGGTGCAATCCTGCCAAAGCTGCCCAGGCCCGACGGCAGTCGCCCGCGCACGGAACCGGAGGAATCCCAGGTGCACCCCAAGAAGGAACCCACCCGCCCGATCCCGGCCGGCCCCCGCCCCACCGGGCCCCGGCTGCTGCTCCCCGGGATGGCCCTGCTGGCGGCCGTCGCCCTGGTCAGCGGCTGCACCAGCAGCAGTTCCTCCTCGTCCTCCTCGTCCTCCGCATCCTCCTCCGCGTCGTCCTCCGCCTCCTCCACGGCGGCCGCGCCGTCGAGCTCCAACTCGCTCCAGGACGACTACCAGAAGGTGATCGCCAACGTGCTGCCCTCGGTGGTGCAGATCACCACCGGCACCGGGCTCGGCTCCGGCATCGTCTACGACGACAAGGGCCACGTCGTCACCAACGCCCACGTGGTCGGCACCGCCAAGACCTTCACCGTCACCCTGGCCAACAGCAGCAAGGCGCTCGACGCCACCCTGGTCGCCAGCTACCCCGAGTCCGACCTCGCCGTCATCAAGCTCACCAACCCGCCGAGCGGCCTCAAGCCCGCCACCTTCGGCGATTCCGGCAAGGTCGAGGTCGGCCAGATCACCCTCGCCATGGGCAGCCCGCTCGGCCTCTCCTCCTCCGTCACCCAGGGCATCGTCTCGGCCACCGGCCGGACCGTCTCCGAGCCCAAGGGCGGCGACTCCCCGGGCGCCACCATCGGCAACATGGTGCAGACCTCGGCCGCCATCAACCCCGGCAACAGCGGCGGCGCCCTGGTCAACCTCTCCAGCCAGGTGATCGGCATCAACACCCTCGCCGCCACCGACCCCGACATGAACGGCAGCGCCGCCCCCGGCATCGGCTTCGCCATCCCGGCCGCCACCATCACCAGCATCGCCGACCAGCTCATCAAGGACGGCAAGGTCACCAACTCCGGCCGCGCCGCCCTCGGCATCACCGCCCGCACCTACTTCGACGCGGACTTCCGCCCCGCGGGCGTCGTCATCGCCTCCGTCACCGCCGGCGGCCCCGCCGCCAACGCCGGCCTCCAGCCCGGCGACGTCATCACCAAGCTCGGCGACACCCCCATCACCACCATGAACAGCCTCACCACCGCCCTCGCCGCCCTCCAACCCGGCGCCAAGGTCCCCGTCACCTACCAGCGCGACGGCAAGACCACCACCACCGACGTCACCCTCGGCACCCTCCAGGGCTGACACCCCCTCAAGACCCCGGGCCCGGCAGCCCCACACCCGCGCAAGGGCAGGCCTGCCGGGCCCGGTCACGTCGTCAGGGCCGGTGGGTACGGGTGTGCCAGGGGAGTTCGACGGTGATGGTGGTGGGGCCGCCGGTGGGGCTGTCGATGAGGAGGAGGCCGTCGACGGCGGTGACGCGGTCGGTGAGGCCGGCCAGGCCGGAGTTGGGGTGGGGGGTGGCGCCGCCGTGGCCGTCGTCCTTGACCTGGAGGATGAGGCGGTCGTCGGAGCGCCAGGCCTCGACGGTGGCGGTGGTGGCGCGGGCGTGCTTGGAGATGTTGGTGAGCAGCTCGCTGACGGTGAAGTAGGCGATGCCCTCGACGGCGGAGGCCGGGCGGTCGGGGAGGTCGACGTGGACGGTGACGCCGCCGGGGACGGTGCAGCGGGCGGCGACGGCGGAGAGGGCGGCGTCCAGGCCTCGGTCGGTGAGGACGGCGGGGTGGATGCCGCGGGCGAGGTCGCGGAGCTCCTGGAGGGCGAGCTTCACCTCGCCGTGGGCGGCGTCGACCATGACGGCCGCGGCGGCGGGATCTTCGGTGAGCTTCTCCTTGGCCAGGCCGAGGTCCATGGCGAGGGCGACCAGGCGGGCCTGGGCGCCGTCGTGGAGGTCGCGCTCGATGCGGCGCAGGTCGGCGGCGGCGGTGTCGACGACCACGCCCCGGTCGTCCTCCAGTTCGCGGACCCGCTCGGAGAGCGCGCTCGGCATCAGCAGACTGTCCGTCAGGACCCGGTCGGTGGCGAAGAGGAAGCGCATCGCCCAGGGCAGGATCGGCCAGCCCACGACCAGCAGGAGCAGGGTGAGGGCGAAGGAGAGGACGCCCCAGGGGACCATCACCAGGCAGTAGAGGGCGGAGCGCCAGGACAGCGAGTCGGTGATCTGGGCGGTGACCCGGCCGGCCATCCCGGGCCGGGTGAGCTGCGGCGGTGTGGCGACCACCGGGGGCGTGCCGAGCACCAGGGCGGAGCGGCGCCGGCCGAGCGCACCGAGCGAGCGGCTGACGCCGAGGCCGAAGGCGAGCAGCGGCAGGCCGATGACGGTGATGGAGAGGCCGAGCCCGGCGACCAGCAGCACCGCGGTGACGGCGAACCCGAGGACCCCCACCGGCAGGTTGAGCAGCAGGTGCTGGACCTGGCGCCACATCAGCTTGCCGTACAGCGGGGGGCGGAGGTTCTGGTTCTCCTTCATCACGTGCCCAAGCCTCTCAGTAGGTCTTCCTGGTCGAGCATCGCGGGTCGGGCGGGCCGGAGGCCATGAGGGCTGTGGGTGTCCACAGGGTGGGGATATCCCCACCCCCTCCTGTCCATCCGGTGTCTTGCAGGTCGGGCACGGTCTGGCGGTAGGGGGCGGTGCACATAGACTCACGCTCTGACATTGCTGGGACGCGTGAGTAGTAGAAGAAGAGAGGCGGACGCATGGAGGGGCAGTTGGCCGCTGCCGACCCTGCTGCGGGAGCCGGCTATTTCGACGCCTACGCGGCCGTCGGCCTGCTCGCCGTGGTCGGCGCGCTGTTCGTCGCGGTCTCGTTCACGGTGAACCGCCTGCTCCGGCCGGTGGTCCACTCGCCGGAGAAGCTGCTCGCCTACGAGTGCGGCGTCGACCCGGTGGGCGAGGGCTGGGCGCACACCCAGGTCCGCTACTACGTCTACGCGTTCCTCTACGTCATCTTCGCGGTGGACGCGATCTACCTCTTCCCGTGGGCGACGGTCTTCGCTGACCCCGGGTACGGCGCGGCCACCCTGATCGAGATGTTCGTCTTCATCGGCTTCCTGGCGGTCGGTCTGCTGTACGCCTGGAAGAAGGGCGTTCTGGAATGGACCTGAGCCACAACCACGGCGGTCCGGTGCCCCTGGGCATCCCGGACCCGGCCAACCCCGGTGCGGTGGAGGTCCGCAAGGTCGGCCCGCTGGCCCGGCTGGCGCCGGACCCGGTCAAGGTGGTGCTCAACTGGGGCCGCCGGTACAGCCTCTGGTGCTTCAACTTCGGACTGGCCTGCTGCGCCATCGAGTTCATCGCGGCCTCGATGGCCAAGCACGACTTCATCCGGATGGGCGTGATCCCGTTCGCCCCCGGCCCGCGTCAGGCCGACCTGATGATCGTCTCCGGCACCGTCACCGACAAGATGGCCCCGGCCGTCAAGCGGCTCTACGAGCAGATGCCCGAGCCGAAGTACGTCATCTCCTTCGGCGCCTGCGCCAACTCCGGCGGCCCGTACTGGGACTCGTACTCCGTCACCAAGGGCGTGGACCAGATCATCCCGGTCGACGTCTACGTGCCCGGCTGCCCGCCGCGGCCGGAGGCGCTGCTCCAGGGCATCCTCAAGCTCCAGGAGAAGATCGCGGCCGAGTCGCTGCCGCAGCGGTACGCGGCGCCGGACGCCGCCCTGCGCCGCCCGCTGGTGGCCGGCCCGGAGGCTGAGCAGAAGTGACGCACCCCCAGATCACCGCCGAGAACGCCACCGAGGTGTTCGGCGAGTGGGCCACCGCCGCCGAGGCGTACCAGCTGCTGACGGTGGACGTGCCCGCCGAGCGCTGGATCGAGGCGCTCACCACCACCCGCGACGTGCTCGGTCTCGCCTTCTTCGACTGGCTGAGCGCCGTGGACGAACTGGCCGACGGCTTCTCCGTCGCCGCCCACCTCGCCGACGCGGGGTCGGGGCCGGTCCGCCACCTGCTGCTGCGCACCCGCGTGCCGCGGGACGCCGCCGTGCTGCCCACCGCCATCGGCGTGTACGCGGGCGCGGGCTGGCACGAGCGGGAGACGGCCGAGATGTTCGGCATCGACTTCACCGGGCACCCGCACCTGATCACCCTGCTGCTGCCGGACGGCTTCGAGGGCCACCCGCTGCGCAAGGAGTTCGCGCTCGCGGCCCGGGTCGCCAAGGCCTGGCCCGGCGCGAAGGAGCCCGGCGAGAGCGAGGGCGACGGCCCGGCCCGGCGCAAGATGCAGCCGGCCGGCGTGCCGGACCCGAACGAGTGGGGCCCGCTCAAGGGCACCCTGCCGCCCGTCGCCGAACGCCCCGCCCGGGCCGCCCGTACGCCGCGCGCCGCCGCCGGTGCGGCGGGTGCCGCCGCCGAGGGTGCGGAGGCACGTCCGCGCCGGACCCGCTCCATCAGCGACGGTTCGGTCAGCCAGGCGGGAGAGGGCGCACCAGCCACCGAGGCCGCACCGCGTCCGCGCCGGACCAGGTCGATCAGCGACGGCTCGGTGAGCCAGACCGCCGACACCCCGCCGACCGAGGCACCGTCACGTCCGGCCCCCCGCTCCTCGGACGCCCCGTGGCACAACCCGGCCCCGTCCACCGACCAGCCGGCCGCCGCCCCGACCCGCCCCGCACCCCCGGCCCCGCCGGTCAGCGGCGGCCCGGGCGCCCCGGCCGTCCCCGCGACGCCGACGCCCAAGCCGGAGCCCGCTGCCGTGCCGAAGCCGGAGGCCGGAGCGGCTCCCTCACCGGAGGCGGCCGCACAGCCTGAGCCCGCGTCAGCGGCCCAGCCGCAGGCGGAGCCCGCCCCCGCGCCGGAGGCGAAGCCCGCCGTCGAGCCCGAGCCCGCTGCAGAGCCCAAGCCCGCCGCCGAGTCCGGCCCGCAGGAAGGAGAGGGCGCGTGAGCCTCCTCGAGATGCTGCTGCGCTGCGTCGCGGTGCTGGTGGTCTTCCTGGTCGCCCCGCTGGTGATCGGTCAGACCGAGCACAAGGTGATGGCGCACATGCAGGGCCGCCTCGGCCCGATGTACGCGGGTGGCTTCCACGGCTGGGCCCAGCTGGTGGCCGACGGCGTGAAGTTCGTGCAGAAGGAGGACGTGGTCCCGGCCGACGCCGACCGCCGCGTCTTCCAGCTCGCACCGGCCGTCGCACTCCTGCCGTACCTGATCGTGCTCCTCGTCATCCCGGTCGGCCCGGACGGCTTCGTCGGCCAGACCGTCGACGCGGGCATCTTCTTCGTGCTCGCGGTGATGGGCGTCGGCGTGCTCGGCTCCCTGATGGCGGGCTGGGCCTCGGCCAACAAGTTCTCCCTGCTCGGGGGGCTCCGCACCGCCGCCCAGCTGATGGCGTACGAGCTGCCGATGCTGCTCGCCGCCGCCTCCGTGGCGATGGCGGCCGGCACCCTCTCGCTCCCCGGGATCCTGGAGGGGTTCCAGTGGTGGTGGGTGCCGTGGCAGATCACCGGCGCCTTCGTCTTCTTCGTCGCGGGCCTCGCCGAGCTCCAGCGGCCGCCGTTCGACATGCCGGTGGCCGACTCCGAGATCATCTTCGGCGCGTACACCGAGTACACCGGCATCCGCTTCGCGTTCTTCCTGCTCTCGGAGTACGCGGGCATCCTGGTCGTCTCCGCGCTCACCGCCGTCCTCTTCCTGGGCGGCTGGCACGGCCCGTTCGAGGACCAGCTCGGCTGGCTCTGGACGATCGTCAAGACCTTCGCCCTCGCCCTGGTGGTGATCTGGCTGCGCGTCACCTGGCCCCGCCTGCGCGAGGACCAGCTGATGAAGTTCGCCTGGACCACGCTGATCCCGCTGGCCCTGGCCCAGCTCGCGCTGACCGGCATCGTGAAGGTGGCGATCCAGTAATGAAGCTTCCCGGTTCCGGCCTGGCCAAGGGCCTCGCCGTCACGCTCCGCACGATGACGAAGAAGACCGTCACCGCGCAGTACCCGGACGTCCAGCCCGAGCTCGCCCCCCGCACCCGCGGGGTGATCGCGCTGCTGGAGGAGAACTGCACGGTCTGCATGCTCTGCGCCCGCGAGTGCCCGGACTGGTGCATCTACATCGACTCCCACAAGGAGACGCTGCCCGCCGCCGACCCGAACGCCCGCGCCCGCACCCGCAACGTGCTGGACCGCTTCGCGATCGACTTCTCGCTCTGCATGTACTGCGGGATCTGCATCGAGGTCTGCCCCTTCGACGCGCTGTTCTGGTCCCCGGAGTTCGAGTACGCGGAGACCGACATCCTGGAGCTCACCCACGAGAAGGAGCGCCTGCGCGAGTGGATGTGGACGGTGCCCGCACCGCCCGCGCTCGACCCGGCGGCCGAGGAGCCCAAGGAGATCGCGATGGCCCGCAAGGCCGCCGAGAAGGCGGCGGCAGCGCTCGCCAAGGAGGCTGACGACCAGTGAGCCCGCTCTCGACCGCCGTCGGCTCGCTGGAGCCGGCCACCCGTTCCTTCCTCTCCCCGACCGGGGCGGAGATCGTCTTCCTGCTGGTCGGCGTCGCCGTGCTGGGTGCGGCGGTGCTCACCGTGACCACCCGTCAGCTGGTGCACGCCGCGCTCTGGCTGGTGGTCGCGCTCGGCGGCCTGGCCGTGGAGTTCCTGCTCCTCACCGCCGAGTTCATCGCCTGGGTGCAGGTGCTGATCTACCTGGGCTCGGTGGTGGTCCTCGTCCTCTTCGGGCTGATGCTGACCAAGGCCCCGATCGGCCGCTCCCCGGACGCCGACTCGGGCAACCGCTGGGCCGCCCTCGCGGTCGGCCTCGGCTCCGCCGCCGTGCTGGTGACCCTGGTGGTGGACGCGTTCCGCACCACCTGGATCGACCTGGGCGCGGGCGGCGGCAGAGCCCGGGCCACCGGCCAGTACCTGTTCCGGCACTGGGTGCTGCCCTTCGAGGCGCTCTCGGTGCTGCTGCTGGCCGCGCTGGTCGGCGCCATCGTGCTCTCCCGCAGCAAGGGCGGCGGCAGGCCCAGGCCCCGCCCCGGCAAGCTGCGGGCCGGCAAGGCGACCAGCGCCAAGGCGACCACCCCGAAGGAGCACTGACGCGATGCACCTCGCCTATCCCGTCGTGCTCGCCGCGCTGCTGTTCAGTGTCGGCGTCTACGGCGTGCTCGCCCGGCGCAACACCGTCCTGGTCCTGATGTCCGTCGAGCTGATGCTCAACGCCGTCAACCTCAACCTGGTCGCCTTCGACGTCTGGCTGCGGGACACCCTGCACGCCGGTCAGGCGCTCACCCTGTTCACCATCACGCTGGCCGCCGCCGAGATCGGTCTGGGGCTGGCCATCGTGCTGCTGGTCTTCCGCACCCGCGGCACCGCCGACATCGACCGGGTCAACGGCCTGGGTGACGACGCGTCAGCGGACGAAGCAGAGCCGGCGGAGGCCGCCGCATGAACCTCGCCCTCCCGATCCTGGTCCCGGTGCTCCCCGCGCTGGGCGCCGCCGCCACCCTGGCGACGGGCAGGCGCGCCCCGGGCCTGACCCGGCCGCTGGCCGTGCTGCCGGTGCTCGCCTCGGCGGTGCTGGCCCTGGTGGTCGCGCTCCAGCTGGGCACCGGCGGCACCCTGGACGCCGCCACCCGGCTGGCCCCGACCGGCGGGCCGGACCTCTCCCTCGCCCTCCACCTGGACGGCTACAGCTCCCTGATCTCGGTGCTGGTCGGCCTGGTCGCCACCTGCGTGCAGGTGTACTCGACCGCCTACCTCAAGGACGACCCGCGCTACCCGTCCTACGCCGCGCTGGTCTCGCTCTTCACCGCCGCGATGTTCCTGGTCGTCTACTCCGGCGACCTGGTCGTGCTGCTGGTCGGCTGGGAGGTGATGGGCATCTGCTCGTACTTCCTGATCGGTCATCACTGGGAGACCGCCGACGCCCGCTCCGCCAGCCTCAAGGCCTTCCTGGTCACCAAGCTCGGCGACGTGCCGTTCCTGATCGGCATCTTCCTGCTCGGCGCCGACGCGGGCACCTTCCGGATCGAGGGCGTGCTCAGGGCCGCCACCGAGGGCCAGCTCTCGCACCCGACGCTCACCGCCCTGCTGCTGCTCGGCGGCGTGGCCGGCAAGAGCGCGCAGTTCCCGCTGCACACCTGGCTCCCGGACGCGATGGCCGGCCCGACGCCGGTCTCCGCGCTGATCCACGCCGCCACCATGGTCGCGGCGGGCATCTACCTGGTGGCCCGGCTGCTGCCGGTCTTCCTGGCCTCCACCGCCGCGCTGGTGGTGCTGGCCGTGATGGCCGCCGTCACCATGGTCGGCTCCGCGCTCTGCGCCCTCGCGCAGGACGACCTCAAGCGGGTGCTGGCGTACTCGACGGTCGGTCAGCTCGGCTACATGGCGGGCGCGCTGGCCGCCGGCGACCGGCAGGCCGCCGTCTTCCACCTGGTCGGCCACGGTGCCTTCAAGGCGCTGCTCTTCCTGGCGGCCGGTGTGGTCATCCACGCCGCGCACACCAACTCGCTCTCGGCCATGGCCCGCATCCCGGACCTGCGCAAGAAGGTCCCGGACGCCTACTGGACGATGGGCATCGCCTTGGTCGCCCTGGTCGGGCTGCCGCCGTTCACCGGCTTCTTCACCAAGGAGTCGGTGCTCACCGCCGCCGAGCACGCCGCCACCGGCGAGGCACTGACCAACGGCCTGGGCCCGGCCTCCGCCGTCCCGGCCGCCGCCGGGTGGATCGTGCTGGTCTCGGCCGGGCTCACCGCGCTGCTCACCGCCGCCTACGCGGCCCGGCTCTGGCTGCTGGCCTTCCACAGCTCGGACGTCCCGCTCGCCCGTCCGGTGCTCGCCCCGTACTCGCCGGAGGTCGACGAGGCCGACCCGGCCCACGCCGAGCCGGCCGCGATGCGCTGGCCGCTCTGGGTGCTGGCGGTGCCGACCATGGCCTTCGGCATCGCGGGCCTGCGCAGCGACTGGCTGCCCGCGCTGCTGGACGGCGGCGAGCTCCGCCCGTCCACCGTGACGGCGGTGATCGGCACCGGCCTGGCCGTCGCCGGCCTGCTGATCGGCTGGGCCGCCTGGCGGACCGTCACCTCCCGGGCGATCGACGCGGCCGCCCGGGTGCCCGAGCAGCCGGGGGCCCCGGCCGCCGAGTCGCTCACGCCCGTCGCCCCCGTGCCCGCCCCGGCCACCGACCCGGGCCGCCTGCTGCTAGGCCCGCTGTACCGGCCCGCGCTGCACGGCTTCCGGGTGGACGCGCTCTACTCGGCGCTGTTCGTCCGGCCGACCGCCGGGGCCGCCAAGCTGGTCCGCTTCCTGGACCGCGAGGTCGTCGAGACCTACGTCGAGGGCAGCGGCCAGGGTGCCAAGCTGCTCGGCTGGGCCGTCCGCCGCGCCCAGACCGGCAACGCCCAGACCTACCTGAGCGCGCTGCTCGCCGCCGTGGTGCTGCTCACCGTCCTGGTGGCGGTGGGCACGTGACCCTCTCTCACCTGATCGTCGGAGGCCGTCGGTGAACGTGCTCCTCATCGCCCTCCTGGCCGTCCCGCTGCTGGGCGCCGCCGCCACCCTGGCCCCGCTCGGCGAGCGGGCCGCGCTGCGGCTCGGCGTCGGCGTCACCGGTGCGGTGCTGCTCGGCTCCATCGGCCTGGCCGCCGCCTTCGACCACGACCGGCCCGCCGCGATCCAGGGCGTCACCGACGTGGCGTGGATCCCGGCGATCGGGGTCCGGTTCCACCTCGGCGTGGACGGCATCTCGCTGCCGCTGGTGGTGCTGACGGCGCTGCTCACCTTCCTGTGCGCCGTCTACTCCACCAAGCGCCTGCCGGACGGCCCGGGCGCCCGGGCCTTCACCGGGCTGGTCCTGCTCCTGGAGGTCGGCATGCTCGCCACCTTCCTGGTGCTGGACCTGGTGCTGTTCTTCCTGGCCTTCGAGATCGTGCTGATCCCGATGTACTTCCTGATCGCCCGCTGGGGCAGCGGTCAGCGGGTCCCGGCGGCCAACCGCTTCATCCTCTACACCCTGCTCGGCTCCGCCGTGATGCTGCTCGGCTTCCTGCTGATCGGCCATCAGGCGGGCACCTTCGACATGACGGCGCTGGCGCAGCGGCACGGCTCCGGCCTGAGCCACGGCACCCAGGTGATCGCCGCGCTGGCGATCCTGGCGGGCCTCGCGGTCAAGGCCCCGGCCTTCCCGCTGCACAGCTGGCTGCCGGACGCGCACACCGCCGCGCCCACCGCCGGCTCGGTGCTGCTGGCCGGCGTGATGCTCAAGATGGGCACCTACGGCCTGGTCCGGGTGCTGCTCCCGGTGGTACCGGACGGCACCGCCACGCTGGCCCCGTACCTCGGGGCGCTGGCCGCGGTCGGCATCGTCTACGGCTCGCTGGCCTGCCTGGCGCTGGCCCGGCCCGGCGCCAAGGGCGACCTCAAGCGCCTGATCGCGTACTCCTCGGTCGGCCACATGGGCTTCGTGCTGCTCGGCATCGCCTCGATGACCCCGGCCGGGGTGAACGGCGCGCTGTTCGCCAACATCGCCCATGGCCTGATCACCGGCCTGCTGTTCTTCCTGGTCGGCGCCGTCAAGGACCGCTACGGCACCGCCGACCTGGACACCCTCGCCGGGGCCACCGGCGCCGCGCTCTACGGCCGCGCGCCCCGGATCGGCGGGCTGCTGGCCTTCGCCGCCGTGGCCAGCCTCGGCCTGCCCGGCCTGGCCGGCTTCTGGGGCGAACTGCTCGCCATGTACGGCGCCTTCGACCCGGCCGCCGGGCTCTCCCGCCCGGCCTTCCTCACCTACCTGGTGCTCGCGGGGCTCGGCACCCTGCTCACCGCCGCCTACCTGCTGATCGTGGTCAAGCGGGTCTGCATGGGCGACCCGGAGCAGGACGGGCCGGAGCTCGCGGACCTCAAGGGCTACGAGGCCGCCAGCTGGACCCCGCTGGCCGCCCTCACCCTGCTGGCCGGGCTCTGGCCCGCGCTGCTGCTCGGGCTCTCCGACCCGGCCGTCAAGCACCTGCTCGGGGGTGGCTGACCCGTGCTCACCTTCCCCACCTCCCTGGGACGGACCGCCATGACTCCTCTCGCCGCCGCCGACCCGGGCTCGCTGATCCAGTCCGTCGACTGGGTGGCGATCGCCCCGCCGCTGATCGCCGCGCTCGGGGCCCTGGTCGTGCTGGTGGCGGATCTCTTCCTGAAGGGGAGTCAGAAGCGGCTGCTCTCCTGGCTGGCGGGCGGGTCGCTCGTCCTCGCGCTGGCGGCCCTGCTGCCGCTCGCCCTCGGGGACACCCGCTCCACCTTCTGCATCACCGGCACCGGCTGCTCCTACGTGGCCGACGACTTCGCGCTGGTCTTCCAGCTGCTGGCGCTGGCCGGCGCCCTGCTGGTCACCCTGCTCTCCGTGCACACCGTCAGCTCGGAGCAGCTGCCCGGCGGCGAGTACTGGTTCCTGCTGCTGAGCAGCGCCGCCGGCGCCGCCCTGCTGCCCGCCTCCCGGGACCTGGCCACCCTGGTGGTCGCCCTGGAGGTCGTCACCCTGCCGTCCTTCGCGCTGGTCGCGCTGCGCCGGGACGGACGGGGCGCCGAGGCCGCGCTGAAGTTCTTCCTCTCCTCCGTCACGGCCACCGCCGTGATGCTGCTCGGCGTCGGCTTCGTCTACGCGGCCTCCGGCGGCCTGCACTTCACCGCCGTGGCCGAGGGCCTGACGCAGGCTCCGGCCCAGCTGCGCCACCTGGCCGAGGCGGGCGCGGTGCTCACCCTGGTCGGCTTCGCCTTCAAGACCGCCGCCGTGCCCTTCCACTTCTGGGTGCCGGACACCTACGTCGGCTCCCCGGTCCCCGTCGCCGGCTACCTCTCGGTGGTCGGCAAGGCGGCCGGTCTGGCGGGCCTCGCCCTGGTCACCACGCTGGCCTTCCGCCCGTACGGGCACACCTGGGGCCTGGTGCTCGCGGTGCTGGCCGCCGTCACCATGACCGCGGGCAACGTCGCCGCGCTGCGCCAGCGCGGCGCGGACCGGGACGGCGCCGTCCGGCTGCTCGCCTGGTCCTCCGTCAGCCAGGCCGGGTACCTGCTGGTGCCGCTGGCCGCCGCCGGGTACGCCGGGACGGCGGAGCCGGTCGGGGCGACCGCCGCGTACGCGCTGATCTACGGGGCCGTCAACCTCGGTGCCTTCGCCGTGGTCGCGGTCGCCGGGGGCGGCTCGCTGGACTCCTACCGGGGCCTGTTCGCCCGCAACCGCTGGTCCGCGCTGGCGCTGGCCTTCTTCCTGCTCTGCCTGGCGGGCCTGCCGCCGGGCGTGGTCGGCCTGTTCGGCAAGGTGGTGGTCTTCCGGGCCGCGGTGGACGCCGGCCTCGGCTGGCTGGCCGTGGTGATGGCGGCCAACGTCGTCATCGCCCTGTACTACTACCTCACCTGGACCGCGAAGCTCTTCGCCCCGGGCGAGGGGACGGCCCGTCAGGTGCCGGGCCCGCTCAAGGCGACCATCGCCCTGACGGCCGCGGCCGCCGGTGTGCTCTCCGTCGCTCCGCAGCTCGTCCTGCAGGTGGTCGGCGGGTCGCTGTTCTGACGTACCACCGGTGCTCAGGGAACGAAGGGCCCGTGCGGGCACGTTGATCCCGTAGTAGGGATGGGGTCAGAAGGGCTTCCCACCGCACCACCTGGAGGGCCTGCGTGCACCGGCACAACGGGTTGAGGACGGCCGCGCTGCTCGGCGGCCTGTCGGCGCTGATCCTGGTGATCGGCAGCTTCTTCGGCCGGGCGGGCTTCGTCCTCGCACTGCTGGTCGCCCTCGGCACCAACGCCTACGCGTACTGGAACAGCGACAAGCTCGCGCTGCGCGCCATGCGGGCCCGCCCGGTCAGCGAGATCGAGGCGCCGCGGCTGTACCGGATCGTCCGCGAGCTCTCCACCTCCGCCCGCCAGCCGATGCCCCGGCTCTACATCTCGCCCACCGAGGCGCCGAACGCCTTCGCCACCGGCCGGGACCCGCGGCACGCCGCCGTCTGCTGCACCGAGGGCATCCTGCGGCTGCTGGACGAGCGGGAGCTGCGCGGGGTGCTCGGGCACGAGCTCAGCCACGTCCACAACCGGGACATCCTGATCTCCTCGGTGGCCGGGGCGCTGGCCTCGGTGGTGATGTTCCTGGTCAACTTCGCCTGGCTGATCCCGTTCGGCCGCAGCGAGGACGACGACGGCCCGGGTCTGTTCGGGATGCTGGCGATGATGGTCCTCGGCCCGCTGGCCGCCTCCCTGATCCAACTGGCCGTCAGCCGCTCCCGGGAGTACCAGGCCGACGCCGACGGAGCCCGGATCACCGGGGACCCGCTGGCCCTCGCGAGTGCGCTGCGCAAGCTGGAGGGCGGCACCCAGCGCCTTCCGCTGCCGCCCGAGCCCGCACTGAAGACCGCCAGCCACATGATGATCGCCAGCCCGTTCCGGACCGGTGAGGCCGGCACCCGGCTGTTCTCCACCCACCCGCCGATGGCCGAGCGGATCTCCCGGCTGGAGCGGATGGCCGGAGAGCGGCTGCCGTGACAATCTGATCACCGCCCTCATTCCAGCCATCACAGGAGCACATCCGCATGAGCAGCGCAGCACACTACGACGTCGTCGTCCTCGGTGCCGGGCCCGGTGGCTACACCGCGGCCGTCCGCTCCGCCCAGCTGGGCCTGCGCACGGCCGTGATCGAGTCCAAGTACTGGGGCGGCGTCTGTCTGAACGTCGGCTGCATCCCGTCCAAGGCGCTGCTGCGCAACGCCGAGCTGGCGCACATCTTCACCAAGGAGGCCAAGACCTTCGGCATCAAGGTCGAGGGCTCGGTCAGCTTCGACTACACCGAGGCCTTCAAGCGCAGCCGCTCGGTGGCCGACGGCCGGGTCAAGGGCGTCCACTACCTGATGAAGAAGAACGGGATCACGGAGTACGACGGCCGTGGCACCTTCGTGGACGAGCACACCATCCAGGTCGCGCTGAACGGCGGCGGCTTCGAGGTCGTCACCTTCGACCACTGCGTCATCGCCACCGGCGCCTCCACCCGGCTGCTCCCCGGCACCAGCCTGAGCGACCGGGTGGTGACGTACGAGGAGCAGATCCTCACCGACCAGCTGCCCGGCTCCATCATCATCGCGGGCGCCGGCGCGATCGGCGTCGAGTTCGCCTACGTGCTGCACAACTACGGCGTGCAGGTCACCATCGTCGAGTTCCTCGACCGGATGGTGCCGCTGGAGGACGCCGAGGTCTCGGCCGAGCTGGCGAAGCAGTACAAGAAGCTGGGCATCCAGGTGCTCACCTCCACCCGGGTCGAGTCGATCGACGACAGCGACCCGGCGGCCAAGGTGAAGGTCACCGTCACCAAGGACGGCGTCCAGCAGGTGCTGGAGGCCGACAAGGTGCTCCAGGCGATCGGCTTCGCGCCGCGCACCCAGGGCTACGGCCTGGAGAACACCGGGGTCAAGCTCACCGACCGCGGTGCGATCGCGGTCGACGGCCGGGGCCGCACCAGCGTGGACCACATCTTCGCGATCGGTGACGTCACCGCCAAGCTGATGCTGGCCCACGCGGCCGAGGCGATGGCCGTGATCGCGGCCGAGACCATCGGTGACGCGGAGACCATGGAGGTGGACTTCGCGATGATCCCGCGCGCCACCTACTGCCAGCCGCAGATCGCCAGCTTCGGCTACACGGAGGCCCAGGCCCGCGAGCTCGGGTACGCGGTGAAGGTCTCCAAGTTCCCGTTCACCGCCAACGGCAAGGCGCACGGGCTCGGCCACCCGGTCGGCTTCGTCAAGGTGATCAGCGACGAGACCCACGGCGAGCTGCTCGGCGCCCACATGATCGGCCCCGAGGTCACCGAGCTGCTGCCCGAGCTGACGCTGGCCCAGCAGTGGGACCTCACCGTGCACGAGGTGGCCCGCAACGTGCATGCCCACCCGACGCTCGGCGAGGCCGTCAAGGAGGCCGTGCACGGCCTGGCCGGCCACATGATCAACATGTGACCGGCCGGTTGGTCTGGGCCCTTCGCGCAGCCGCCGCGCGTCAGTCGCGGAAGGTGCAGAGGGCCCAGACCACGAAGGCGTCGATCGCGATGGCGATCAGCGACCAGAGCGGGTAGTAGGGCAGGAACAGGAAGTTCAGCACCAGGTGCAGCGAGACCAGCGCGATGCCGAGCACCCGGGCCCAGGCCGCGCCGGTGAGGATCCCGAAGCCGACCGCGGCGAGCACCACGCCGAGCAGCAGGTGGATCCAGCCCCAGGACGTCAGGCTGAACGAGAAGGTGTAGTTCGGGGTGGTCAGGTAGACGTCGTCCTTGGCGAGCGCCACCACGCCCTGCATGATCCCGATCACCCCGCTGACCACCATCATCACGCCGGCGAACAGCACCAGGCCGGTGACCGCCCCGGAGTTCGACCGGCGCGCACCGCCCGGTGCGGGGACGGGGCCTGACGGATCGTAGAGCGGGCCGGATGCCTGGGCCATGGCTGCCTCCTGGGGGCGAACTGACGGAGTGCCAGTTTTGTCCCAGTATGTGAGGGGCACCGGTGGACGGCACCCCGGACGGGGCGGCGGATGGACGGCCCCTCGGGGGCGCGGGACGATGGAGACCCCAGGAGAGGGGTGCGGTATGCGCCGTCACCGATTTCACCGCGACCACGGCGGGCACTCGGTCACCGTCTTCCTCCGGCAGGGCCTGCACACCGAGGCCGAGCTGCTGGTCGACGGCAAGGAGGTCGGCAGCACCCGGCTGACCGGCCGCGGCCCCTGGACCCTGGACGACTCCCTCCCCGAGGACCCGCCGGTGCCGTTCACCGTCCGGATCAGCCCGAGCGACCCGCCGGTCTGCGTCCTGGAGGTCGCCGGGGCCGCGCACCCGATGCCGCCGGTGCTCTCAGGCCGATAGCTCCGCGGCGGTCGGCGGGTTGGCGCCGGCCCGGGAGACGGTGAGGGAGGCGGCGCGGCCCGCGTAGCGCAGCAGCCAGGTCAGCTCCCGCTGGTCGAGCACCGCCAGTGCCGGGCGGGCCGCCGCCCCGAGCAGTCCCCGGGAGGCGAGCCGGTCCAGCACCGCCGCCGTGAACGAGTCCCCCGCCCCGACCGTGTCCACCACCTCGGCCGGGGCGGCGCCCTGCTCGGCCCCGGCGTACCGGGTGTACGCGGCGGAGCCGGCGGCGCCCCTGGTCACCAGCACCACGGCCGGGCCCAGCGCCAGCCAGTGCTCGGCCACCTCGCGCTCGGCCCTCCCCGGGTAGAGCCAGGCCAGGTCCTCGTCGCTGGCCTTCACCAGGTCGGCCACCGCGACGCAGCGCTCCACCTTCGGCAGGGCCTCGGCGGGGGAGCCGAGCAGGGCGGGGCGGACGTTGGGGTCGTAGCTGACGGTGGCTCCGGCGGCGCGCATCCGCTCCGCGAGGGCCAGCACCGCCGCCGCCCCGGGCTCCAGCAGGGCGGCGACCGAACCCAGGTGCAGGTGGTCGGCCGGCGCCACCCCGGTGTCGGTGAGGGTCCAGCGCACGTCCAGGTCGTAGGAGGGCTGCCCGTCCGGCCCGAGGGTCACCACGGCGGTGGGGGTCGGCACCCCGTCCTGACCGTCCGTCAGCAGCTCCACCCCGGCGCCGCGCAGGTGATCCGCGATCAGCCCGCCGACGGGGTCGGCCCCGAGCTGCGTCAGCAGGGCGGCCCGCCGCCCCAGCCGGGCCAGCCCGTACGCGACGTTCGCCGGGCTCCCCCCGGCGTGCACGACGTCCTCCCGGCCGGGCTCCCGGACGATGTCCGCCACGCTCTCCCCGACCACCACGAACGAACTCATCCCGCCACGGTACCGGCGCACCGGACCGCCCGGGGCGGGTCTCTGCCGATGTGCGGCTCCGCCGCGTGGGCGCGGGGTTGGTGGTCACCCCGGGGGCGCGGGGCTGTGTTGATGTGCGGCTCCGCCGCGTGGGCGCGCGGCTGGTGGTCACCCCGGGGGCGCGGGGAACTGCGCGAGGCGGAAGACGACGACCCGTGTGCCGGGTACGGGGATTCACTTGCACGTGGCCGTCCGTACCCGGCACATGGGTCTCCTCCTTCCGATTCGCGCAGTTCCTCGCGCCCCTGGGCGGGTGCCCTGCCGGGCGGGAGCGAAGAGCGCGCGCCCCTGAGCGCCCTCCGGGCGTCGGATGCCCCTGGGCGGGCAGTTCGTGCGGCGTTATGTTGGTCGCTCCTGGGGCGGGAGGGGCGTGGGTGGTGAGCACCGAGGAGGAGGCGGCCCGGCGGTACGGGGCGGCCGGGGCGGCGGAGGGGGCCGGGCTCGCGGCCGTGCTGGCGGGGTACCGGCGGGTGTGTCCGGGGGAGGGTCCTGCCGAGGTGGTGGCGGCCCTGGTGCACGGGCACCGGGAGGTCCTGGCCGCCCGGGAGCGGCTGGTGCGGCTGGCGGCCGGGGAGGGCCCGGAGGAGGAGCTGCGGGCGGGGGCCGAGCGGGCCGGGTTCGATCCGGCGGGCTCCTTCCAGGCCTGGCTGGCCGGCCGCGCGGCGGCCGCCCCGGGGGAGGAGGGGGCGGAGCGGCTGCGCGAGCGGTTGGGCCGGGTGCCGGGCCGGTTCGCGCTGGAGGCCGCGGAGCCGGAGCGCCGGCTGATCCTCGGTCAGGGCGCCGAGGAGCGGGCCGTGACGGCGCTGCTCGGCGGCGGCTGCGTGGCCGTCGGCCTGGAGCGGATCGGCCCGCAGGCGGCCCGCCGCTCGGTGCGCGACGCCCGCGCCGCGCACCGCCTGGCGGCGGGGCGCCCGGGCACGTGGCGGTACGCGGAGCTGTGGCCGCTGGCCGTGACGGCCGCCGCGGTGGACCGGCTGGACCCGCTGCTCGCCCCGGCGGTGGCGGCGGCCCGGACGTACCCGCACCTGGCCGAGGCGGTCCGGGCGTTCGCCGACCACGGCTTCGACCCGGTGGCGGCGGCCCGCGCCCTGCGGCTGCGGCCGGAGGCGTTGGAGCACCAGTTGCTCCGCTGGCGCAGGCTCACCGGCGCCGACGTCCGGACCCTCCCGGGCCTGACGGCCTCCCGGGCCGCCGTCGAGCTGGCCGCCGCCGGGCCCTGCGTCCGGCCGCCGGGGGAGTGGTGAGGGGACCCCGCCCGTCGCCGCCGAGGAATCGGGCCGCATGATGGGCCGGAGACCCGGCCCGGCCGCCGGGCGTTCACCGAGCCGTCGTGGGGCGGTCCGTGCAGCTGTTGCCCATTCGTGACCGAGACCGGGTCGTCTGACGCAACCTTCACCACCCGTGTGGACGTATACAGAGACCGTAGGGCGATGTGTGGGGAGTGTACGGATGAGGCGGGCAGACAGGGCCCTGGTGGCCGGCGTGGTCGGCGGCGTGCTGATGCTGACGGCTGCGTGCAGCGGTAGCACCGGCGGTGGCAGCGGCGGCAGTGGCGGCGACGGGGCCGGCAAGCCGTCGGCGGAGCCGTCGAAGACCTCGGCGGCCGTGGTGAGCGTGGAGCCGGCGGACGGGACCAAGGAGGTCAAGCCGTCCGGCGCGCTGAAGGTCGCGGTCGCGGGCGGGAAGCTGACCACCGTCAAGGTGACCGGCAAGGACGGCGCCGAGGTGCCGGGCGAGCTGACCGCGGACGGCCTGGGCTGGGCCCCGAAGAACAACCTGGCGGTCTCCACCGAGTACCAGGTGGACGCCCAGGCGGTGGACGACAAGGGCGTGGCGACCAGCAAGAAGAGCAGCTTCACCACGCTGACCCCGAAGAAGGGCGCGGGCCCCCGGGACAACGTGGCGGAGAACCAGACCTACGGCGTTGGCATGATCGTCTCGCTCACCTTCACCACCCCGGTGAAGGACAAGGAGGCGGTGGAGAAGGCGGTCACCTTCCAGACCGCCGACAACGCCGTGGTGAAGGCGCACTGGTTCGGCACCCAGCGGGTGGACTTCCGCCCGGAGAAGTTCTGGAAGTCGAACAGCAAGGTGACGGTCAAGTACAACCTCAAGAGCGTGGAGACCTCGCCCGGCGTCTACGGCGAGGTGGACAGCAGCCAGACCTTCACCATCGGCCGCTCCCGGGTGAGCGTCGCGGACGCCGAGTCCAAGCAGATGGTGGTGACGGAGGAGGGCAAGGCGCCGTTCACCGTGCCGATCAGCGCCGGTGCCACCTCGCCGGCCTCCCAGAACACCTTCAACGGGACCATGGTGGTGATGGCCAAGGAGGGCACCACCGTCATGGACTCCAGCACGGTGGCCAACCACGAGGGGCCGGCCTACAAGGTCGAGATGCCGCACGCGCTGCGGCTCACCCCGACCGGCACCTACGTGCACGGCAAGAACGTGGCCCGGTCGGTCTTCGGCAGCCAGAACACCAGCCACGGCTGCATCGGTCTGTACGACACGGCCGGTGACGGTTCGTCGGACACCCCGGCGGGCAGCTTCTACGACGCCTCGATCGTCGGCGACGTGGTGACCGTGAAGAACTCCGTCGGCAAGCAGGTGGACCCGTCGAACGGCATGAGCGGCTGGAACATCGACTGGAGCAAGTGGTGATGACGGCGCGTCAGCGCTAGAGCGCCGCCTCGGGCGGGGGTGCCCATCGGGTTTGCCGGGCACCCCCCATCGAAGGGACGAACGGCCACGGGTCGTGCGTGGACCGTACATTTGTGGAAGTAGAACCCCACAGGAAATGGAGACGCAGTACCAACGCTTTCCATTTCGGTGCGGACTCCCCGTCCCTCGGAATTCCCGAGAAAGCGAGAACCCGATATGACCACGACCGGAGAGCGTGCATCCGCCGCCCCGATCAGAAGGCGCCTCCGCGCTGAATTCCTCCCTGTCAGCGTGGAGGCCCGACTCTCGCTGATGCTCCGGGTGAGCGTGGCCCTGGTGTTCATCTGGTTCGGCCTGCCGAAGTTCTGGCCCGGGCTCAGCCCGGCCGAGCCGCTGGCGGTCCGCACCACGGAGGCGCTGACCTTCGGGGTGCTGCACGGGCACCTCGCCTGCGTGCTGATCGCGGTCTTCGAGGTCGGCTTCGGCCTCCTCTTACTGACCGGCCGGATCCCGCGGCTCACCTACCTGGCCTTCCTCGGCCACATGGCCGGGACGGCCACCCCGCTGATCCTGTTCCCCGAGGTCACCTGGGTGATGCCGACGGTCGGCACGTTGGAGGGCCAGTACATCCTGAAGAACGCGGTGCTGATCGCGGCGGTGACCTCCGCCCTGGTGCTGACCCGTCAGGACCAGCGTCAGCGCCTGCAGCTCCGGCAGCAGATCGAGGAGCTGGAGCACGCCCGGCCGGCCACCGTCGCGGCCTGACCGACCCTCGTACCACCGCCCCGCACCACCCTCCCGTGACCGGGGGACGGCAATGACGCCGTCCTCCGGTTCTTGCATTTCCCGGGGGAATTGCCGGAATGCGATCACCGGATTGTCCGCGATCCCCCATCGGCGGCACCGGAGAACAATTCAGCGAATTCGGCCATACGTTTGTGTCATCGAACCGGAACCCCTCACCAAGGACGGAAACCGTGACCACGAACGCCACTGCCACCGAGCCCCTCTCCATCGCCATCGTCGGTTCCGGTCCGCGCGGCCTCTCGGTCCTGGAGCGCCTGGCCGCCCGGCTGAACGGCGGCGAACTGAGCGGCCGTCAGGTCCGCATCCACGTGATCGACGCGGTGGAGGTCGGCTCGGGGCGGGTGTGGCGCACGGACCAGGACGACTGGTTCACGATGAACACGGTGGTCGGCCAGGTGACGATGTACTCCGGTGACCCGGACGGCGGCCCGGCCCGCCCCGGCGCGGGTCCCTCGCTGGGGCAGTGGATCGCCGAGCGGGCCAGAACCCACGGCGAGCCGCTGCTGGGCCCGGACGACTACGCCTCCCGGCAGCGCTACGGCCAGTACCAGCAGGCCGTCTACCGCAGCATCCTGGCGAGCCTGCCGGAGCGGGTCCAGGTGGTCGAGCTGAACGGCCGGGTGGAGCACGTCGTGCCGCGCGGCGCCGGCGGCCACGTGCTCCGGGTGGACCTCGCCCCGTACCACGTGCCCTACCTGATCGAGGCCGACAAGGTGCTGCTGGCGACCGGTCACCCGACCAACCAGCCCGACGAGTTCGAGCAGCGGATGCTCGCCTTCACCGAGCGCCACCCCGGCACCGCCTACCTGTGCGGGGACTCCGCCGCCGACATGGCGCTGGACAAGGACACCATCGCCCCCGGTTCGACGGTCGCCATCCGCGGCCTCGGCCTCTCCTTCTACGACGTGATGCTCAGCCTGACCATCGGCCGCGGCGGCACCTTCGCCACCGACGCGGACGGCACCCTGCGCTACCTGGCCAGCGGCCTGGAGCCGAAGATCGTCACCGGCTCGCGCAGCGGCCTGCCGATCCCGGCCCGCGGCCGCAACCAGAAGGACCCCGACCACACCCACACGCCGGTCTTCCTCACCAAGCAGGCGGTGGCCGAGGCCCGGGACCGCCGGCTGGCCGAGACCGGCAGCGGCCAGCTGGTCTTCAACGAGGACGTGCTGCCGCTGCTGATGCGGGAGGTGGAGCACGTCCACCAGGAGGTGCACCGCCGCAGCGGCGCCACCACCCCGGCCGAGCCGATCGACCTGCAGAAGCTGGCCCGCCCGTTCCAGGGCGAACTGTTCGCCGACGGCCGGGAGTTCCGGGCCCGCCTGCTGGAGGTGATGCGGGCCGACCTGGCCGCCGCCGAGCAGGGCAACGCCGAGGGCCCGCTGAAGGCCGCGCTGGACGTGCTGCGCGACATCCGCAACGTGGTGCGCGAGGCGGTGGACTTCGGCGGTCTGCGCCCGGACAGCTACGCCCGCGAGTTCCAGCGCGACTTCCTGCCCGTCAACTCGCTGCTCTCGGCCGGCCCGCCGATCGCCCGGGTCGAGCAGCTGGTCGCCCTGATCGAGGCCGGGGTGGTCGAGGTGGCCGGCCCCGCGACGGACTTCGCCGCCGACGAGCAGAGCGGCACCTTCCGGATCTCCTCCCCGCAGGTGAACGGCTCCGAGCGGACCGCCACCGCGCTGATCGACGCCCGCATCCCCACCCCCGACCTCTACCGCGACTCCTCCCCGCTGACCCGCTCCCTGCTGGCCGACGGCACCATCGGCGAGTACCGGCACGTCGACGAGGTGAGCGGCGAGATTGTCTACACCGGCGGCCTGAACGTCACCCGGGCCCCGTTCCACCTGATCGCCGCCGACGGCACCGTCCACCGGGACCTGTACGCGCTGGGCATCCCGACCGAGCACACCCGCTGGTTCACCCAGGTCGGCAGCGGCAAGCCGGGCCTCAACACCCTCTTCCGCCAGGACGCCGACGCGATCGCCTCCGACATGCTGAGCGCCGCCGACCGCGCCCCGCTGCGGTCCCTCACCTCGGCGGCCGCCCGCTGACCCACCCGGCACCACCGCTGAACTGCCCGTCCACCGGAAAGGAAAACGGCCCCTCCGGTCGGCTCTGACGAAGTGTCGGAAGCCGACTGGAGGGGCCGTCGCGCGTCGGTCGAGAGTGTCCCGCGTCTGAGGTTCACCCGATCGAAGGGAAGCGGTAGATGCGATCCACCCTCGCCACCGGCCTGCGCCGGAGCACCGTCCTGGCCCTGGCGGCCGTCCTGTCCGTCACCACCCTGGCCACCGGAGTGGCCGGCGCGGCCGAGGACACCACCGACTCGGCCGCCAGCCAGTTCGCCCTGCAGGAGAGCTGGGCCGAGTTCGAGGACGGCGGGGCCAACCTGCTGCTTGCCTGGAACGAGAAGACCGTCCAGGCGACCATCGCCCAGGTGGATCTGAACGGCGCCACCGGCATCCTCCCGCCGGTCGCCGCCCGCTACCACGCGATCGTCTCCACCTGTGCCTACGACGCCTGGGCCGCCTACGACGCCCGGGCGATCGGCACCCGGCTCGGCGGTCAGCTGCGCCAGGTCTGGTGGAAGCGCAGCTACGCCAACCGCAAGGCCGCGGTGGCGTACGCCTCGCACCGCGCGCTCAAGGACCTGTTCCCGCAGCAGACCGCGAGCTTCGACGCGCTGCTCCAGCAGCAGGGCTACGACCCGGCCAACGCCGAGGTCAACACCTACACCCCGGCCGGCATCGCGCACACCGCCTGCGACGCGGTGCTCAACTACCGCCACGGGGACGGGGCCAACCAGCTCGGCACCCCCGCCTACTCGGACCCGGGCAGCGGCTACACCCCGGTCAACCCGGCGCAGGACGTCAACGCCTTCGACAAGTCCAAGGTGGTCGCCCCGGACCGCTGGGCCCCGCTGATCGTCAACGGCGCGACCCAGCAGTTCGCCGGCCTCCAGTTCGCGGCCACCAAGCCGTACGCGCTGAAGAGCAACAGCCAGTTCCGCCCGGTCGTCCCGCCGGCCTACGGCACCCCGGAGGCCAACGCCGCGGTCGAGGAGCTGCGCCAGATCAGCGCGGGCCTGACGGACCGCCAGAAGGCGATAGCCGAGTTCTGGATCGAGCCCAAGGAGGGCCCGACCGGTCACCAGAACCGCCAGGCCCAGTGGGTCGCCCGCCGCGACTTCCACACCCTGAGCCAGGACGTGAAGATGTTCTTCGGCCTCAACATGGCGATGGGCGACAGCGGCAACGCGGCCTGGGAGTCGAAGAAGTACTTCGACTACGCCCGCCCGCTGACCATGATCCGCTACGCGTACGACGGCCAGCAGATCCAGTCCTTCGGCGGCCCCGGCCAGGGCACCGTCACCATGGACGGCAAGAACTGGAAGTCCTACCTGCCGACCCCGGCCTTCGCCTCGTACATCTCCGGCCACTCGATCTGGGGCGCCACCTGGGGCGAGTACATGAAGCTGTGGACCGGCAGCGACGCCTACGGCGAGAGCGCCGTGGTCAAGGCCGGCAGCCTGAAGTACGACACCAACGCCCCGGCGGCCGACGTCACGCTGAAGTGGGACACCTTCAGCCAGGCGGCCGACGAGGACGGCATGTCCCGCCTCTACGGCGGTGTGCACTGGCGCTTCGACAAGGAGCAGGGCGCGGTGCTCGGCCGCAACGTGGCGAACAACGCGTACAACGTCGCCCGCCAGTACTTCGCCGGGATCACCCCGAACGTCGGCTGACCTCCCGGGCGTGGCTGACTGATATGTCCTGAATGTCTCCCTATGATCGGACCGCCGTCCGCACGGTGCGGGCGGCGGTCCGAGGGAGTTCCGATGGACGATTACCCGCTGCTCAACCTCTTCTGGACGATGCTCTGGCTGTTCCTCTGGGTGCTCTGGTTCTTCCTGCTCTTCAAGGTGATCGGGGACATCTTCCGCGACCACTCGATGGGCGGCTGGGGCAAGGCGGGGTGGCTGGTCTTCGTGATCCTGCTGCCCTACCTCGGGGTGCTGGTCTACCTGATCGCCCGCGGCAACTCGATGGCCCAGCGCGACCGCGAGCAGGTGCAGCGCAGCGAGGCCGCCTTCCGGTCCTACGTCCAGGAGGCCGCCGGACAGCAGACGGGCGGTCAGAAGCCAACCCAGGCCGACGAGTTGGCGAAGCTCGCGCAGCTGCGGAGCAACGGCACGCTGACCGAGGAGGAGTTCCAGCAGGCCAAGACCAAACTGCTGGCCTGAAACGGAACCGATCACGCCCGGGGCCTTCCTCGACGATCTCCGAACTGGCATGCTGGCCGCGCCTGATTTGGACATGTCGAGGGGGGTTCCGTGTCTCGTGTCTGGAGTGCGGGCCTGGCTGCGGCCAGTGCCCTGCTGTTGGTCCCCGGTGTGGCCGTCGCCGCACCGTCCGCCGGAGGAGCTCCGGCCAAGGTCGACCCGGTGTCCTGGACACCCTGCAACCCCGATCCGAGCAAGCCGGATCCGGGCATCTACGACTGCGCCACCTACCCGGTGCCGCTGGACTACGCCAAGCCGAACGGCGAGAAGATCGGCATCGCCATGCTGCGCCGCCGGGCCTCCGACCCGGCCAACCGAATAGGCTCGCTCTTCCTCAACCCCGGCGGCCCGGGCGGCAGCGGCTACCTCTGGGCCACCACCACCCGCTTCCAGAAGAAGGTCCAGGACCGCTTCGACCTGGTTGGCTTCGACCCGCGCGGCGTGGCCCGCAGCAACCCGCTGCGCTGCTTCACCAGCAACGAGGAGTCCGACGCCCTCTGGGGCCGCGCCACCGGCGTCCCGGTCACCGCGGACGAGGTCCGCGACACCATGGCCGCCAACCGCGACTACGCGGCCGCCTGCGGCAAGAACGCCGGCCCGCTGATCAAGCACATGTCGACCATCAACGTGGTCCGCGACCTGGACCGGATGCGGCAGGCCGTCGGCGACGCCCAGCTCACCTTCGCGGGCTTCTCCTACGGCACCCTGATCGGCTCCACCTACGCCAACATGTACCCGTCCAAGGTCCGCGCCGTGATCGTCGACGGCAACGTCGACCCGCAGCTGCGCCTGGCCAACGGCCTGGAGTACGACCGCCAGCGCGCCGACGGCTTCGAGATCTCGCTGGACGCCTTCCTGGAGCACTGCGCCACCGCCGGGATCCAGCGCTGCGCCTTCGCCGGCGGCGACAACCGGGCCCGCTTCGACGCCATCCGGGACCACCTGCGCACCAGCCCGGTGACCCTGCCCAGCGGCGCCGTCGTCACCCTCTCGACCTTCACCAGCCAGGTCGCCAACGCGCTCTACGCGCAGACCCGGCTGGCCCCGCTGGCCAAGTCCATCCAGGACCTGGACACCGCGATCAACGCCCAGGGCGCCCGCTCGCTGACGGGCGGTCAGCCGTCCACCGGCGACGCCGACCAGCTGGCCGTCCAGGCCCCGAACGCGCTCCGGGAGGCCCCGGCGGAGACCCCGTACACCTCGGACGACTCCTACTACGGCGTCAACTGCCAGGACAAGCCGTACCCGCCGGTCCCGCAGCTCTTCCCGCTGGTGGCGAAGGCCTGGGAGAAGGAGTCCCCGACCTTCGGCCGCTACCAGGCCTTCGACGCGCCGCCGTGCGCCAGCTGGCCGGCCCCGGCGCTCACCTCCGAGCGCTACAGCGGCCCGTGGAACAAGAAGACCGCCAACACCGTGATGGTCATCGGCAACCTCTACGACCCGGCCACCCAGTACAAGTTCGCCCAGCGCATGCAGCGCGAGCTCGGCAACGCGGTCCTGGTCACCGTCGACTCCATCGAGCACTGCGCGGTCGGCCGCAGCGCCGCCCTCAACGCCCTGGTCACCGACTACCTGGTCGACAGGACCCCGCCGGCCCCGGGCCAGACCCTCAAGACGGACCTGGACCCCTTCCCGGCGGTCTGATCCGACGTCACCACCGCCGTGCCGCGTGCCCGCTCCTCCTCACCGGGGGGCGGGCACGCTCATTCGTTGACGAGCACGGGGAGGGAGAGCACCGCGGTGACCGGGGCCGAGGTGAGCTTCTCGGCCGGGATGGAGAAGTCGATGCCGCCCTCGGCCGCGCGCGGGCCCAGGTGGGCGCCCTCGGACTCCTCCTCCTGGTAGTGGAAGGTGCCGGTGCCGGCCAGCCGGCCCTGCTGGTCGTAGAAGGCGGCCCGCAGCTCCATGACCAGCACGTCGCTGATGTCCGAGGTGATGGTCAGGTGGCCGCCGACGGCCGAGCCCTTGTCCAGTGCCAGCCCGGTCAGCGTGACCCGGTCGGTGAACGGTCCCGGCTCGATCCGCACCTCGCCCGGGCGGACCTCGCCGCCCAGCGAGGCCGGGGCGGCGGGCACCTGCTTGGGCTCCGGCAGCGTCACCTGGCTCGGGGCGGGCAGCGGCCCGGCGTCCTGCGCGGCGTCCTTCGACCCGGTCGAGGTGCACCCGGTCAGCAGGGCCAGGGCGAGCAGCGGGAGGACGAGGGCGCGGCGGGTCGGGTTCACGGCGGGGGTCTCCTGGGGAGCGGGGGCGGGAGTACGGGCCGGGGGCCGGGAGGGGGCGTGTGCCCTCCCGGCCCCCGGTGTCGGACGGGTCCGTCAGCCGTCCTGACCAGGCTTCGGCCCTCGTGACGGGGCGTCAGCCGTCCTGGTGCTGCTGGGTGTCAGCGCGGCGAGCGGTTGAACAGCGAGCGGTACATCTTGCCGTAGAGCTCGGTGTTGTCCTGGCTGGCGGCGTAGCGCTGCGAACCGGGGCCGAAGGCGAACAGCGGCACGTCGGCACCGGTGTGGTTGCCGGACAGGTAGGTCAGCCAGAGGCTGGCCTCCGGGCTGCCGTCCACCACGCCCGCGGCGTCGTCCGGGGTGCGGAAGGTGGCCGGGGCGAAGTTCTTCGGGTCCTTCGAACCGGCGCCGTTCACGATGCCGGTGGAGCGGGTGGCGTCCTTGGTGTTGCCACCGGTGCGCGACGGGGCGCTGTTGTTCGCCGGGTTGCCCGGGTCCACGTTCACCGGCGGGGCGGCGGCCTCCGCGTTGGTGAAGGTGCCCTTCTCGATGATGTTGAAGCCGGCGCACTCGTGGTCGGCGGTGACGATCACCAGGGTGTGGCCGTCGCGCTTGGCGAAGTCCACGGCCTTGGCCACGGCGTCGTCGAAGGCCTTGATCTCGCCCAGGGTCTGGGCGGCGTCGCTGGCGTGCGAGCGCTTGTCGATCTGGGCGCCCTCGACCTGGAGGAAGAAGCCCTTGCGGTTGCGCTTGCCCAGCAGGTCGATCGCCTTGGTGGTGAGGTCCGACAGGGTCGGCTCGGCCTTCTCCGGGGCGCCGGCCGGCAGCGCGGACTTGGCCGCCTCCACCGTCAGGTTGCCGCGGTTGAACAGGCCGATGACCTTGCCGCTGCGCACCGCGTCCAGCTCGGCCTTGGTGGCGACCTTCTGGCTGGCGGCGGTCTGGGCCGGCAGCGCGGCGTCGCCGAAGCTGCCGAGCACCTGGTAGCCGCGGTCCTTCAGGGCCTTCTGGTCGTCCGGCTCGAAGCGGGCCAGGCCGCCGCCGAGGATGACGTCGGCCGTGCCGTTGCGGGCGATCTGCTCGGCGACCGGGGTGATCAGGGTGGCGTCCGAGGGCTTGGCCTCGTACGTGCCGTCGGCGTTCTTCGGCAGGCAGGCCGCGTCCGAGTAGACCGGGCCCTGGCAGCCGCGCAGCAGCACGTGGCTGAACTGGCCGGCCGGGGTGGCGTCGGTGATCTCGGCGGTCGAGACGTTGCCGGTCGAGAAGCCGGCCGCCTTGGCCTGCTCCATCAGGGTGGCGACGCGCTTCTCGTACGAGTCCACGCCGAGCGCCGCGTTGTAGGTCTTCACGCCGGAGGACCAGGCGGTGGCGGAGGACGCCGAGTCGGTCACCAGGGCCGGCTTGTTGCTGCCCTTCTCGACCGCGTAGGTGGCGACCTGGCCGACGACCGGCATGCGCTCCATGTTCAGGCGGCCCGCGGCGCCGTAGAAGCGGTCCCGGCCGGCCGTGACGTGGGTGCGGCCCATGCCGTCGCCGACCATGTAGATGACGTTGCGGATGTCGTTGCCGCCGCCGTACCAGCCGTCGTGGCCCTGGTCGTTGCGGTACTGCTCGGACGGCTCCGAATTGGCGGTGACCGCCGCGCCGCCCACCAGGGCGCTCGCGGTCACGAGCACCAACGCGGCCTTGAAGGCCTTGCGCTGCATAGGGGTTCGTCTCCTCGACAGGTTCAGCGCACCCGGCCGGCTCCCCACCCGCGCACGCACCCGGGACAGCGCCGGGCGGTGCGACCGTAGCGACGGCGCGTGAACGCGCCACCCGTGGTGGGTGTCCGTTGTCCGAACAACTTCCCCCCGGGCCTCCACCGTGCGGCACGATCGGGCACGGAGGACAACGAACGAGGGGGGATTCCGTGGAGACCGCGGCGGGGCTGCGGACCGTGACCGAACTGCTGGCGCCGGGGGACGGGAACCTGGTGCACGACCCCTTCTCGGTGCTGATCTCCCGCCGGGTGACGCTCGGTCAGGACAACCTCCTCTAACCGGGCGTGACGCTGGAGTGCGGCGAGCTCAGCAGCTGCTCGATCGGCGCCGTCGCCGTCCAGTCCGTCCGGCTGGCGGGTGGCGGCGAGCACGCGTACCCCGACCCGGACGGGCGGGGCGCGGTGCTCAAGGGGAGCGGCCTGGCGCGCGGGCTGTCCCTGGAGGCGGGCGAGGTGGTGAACGGCAGCGGCGACTTCGCGGCCGCCCCGGTCGAGCGCCAGCGCGCGTACCACCCGGACGCGCCGAGGATCTGACGCGGCGTGACGCGGGTCACGTCCGCCGGTTGTCACACCCGGCCCGGCCGCTCCGTCGAAGGGATGACAGCGCAAGACGAGCACCGAACGAGGGAGCACCCCGTGGAGATCCGCCTCAACCCCTACACCAACCCGGTCCTGGGCAAGGTCTTCAAGCACATCATCGCGGCGGGGAAGGTCCTGGAGGACTCGGGCCTGCCGGCCACCACCCAGGAGCTGGTCAAGCTCCGGGCCAGCCAGATCAACGGCTGCGGCTTCTGCACCGACATGCACTTCAAGGACGCCGTCCACCACGGCGAGAACCCCGAGCGGCTCAACCTGGTCGCCGCCTGGCGCGAGGCCACCGTCTTCACCGAGGCCGAGCGCGCCGCGATCGAGCTCACCGAGGAGGCCACCCGGATCGCCGACGCGGCCGGTGGCGTCAGCGACGAGGTCTGGCAGCGCGCCGCCCAGCACTTCGACGAGGACCAGCTCGGCGCGCTGGTCGGCGCCATCGCCCTGATCAACGCCTTCAACCGCGCCAACGTCATCCTGCAGACCCCGGCCGGCGACTACCGCCCGGGCCAGTTCGCCTGACGCCGCCTCGGTCCGGGCCGTCTGCCGGTCTGCCCGTCTGCCCGTCTGCCCGGCGCCGCCTCGGCCCGGCCCGGGGCCTTGCGGCCCGGGCCGGGTGACGGTGGGTCAGGGGGCGACGGCGGCGAGGCTGATCTGCTCGTTGAAGACCGCCCAGCGCTGGCCCGGGTCGTTGGCGTCGCACGGCCGCACCGCGACGTCCGGCGTGCCCCAGGCGTTGGTCAGGCAGTAGGCCGGGGCGAAGGTCAGCGCGATCTGCTGGCCGTTGAAGGTCCAGTACTGGCCCTGGTCCTTGGGGTCGCAGGGCTTGGTGGAGACGTCCGGCTTGTTCCAGGTGTTGGCCAGACAGTAGGCCCGGGCGTTGCTCAGCGCGATCTGCTGGCCGGAGAGCGTCCAGTGCTGGCCCTGGTCCGAGGTGTTGCACGCCTTGCTGGAGACGGTCGGCGTGTTCCAGGTGTTGGCGAGGCAGTAGAGGCCCGGCGCGCGCTTGGCCGGCTGCGGCCCCTCGACGGCGGCCCCGGCCCCGGCGGCCGGAAGGATGGAGGCGGTCAGAGCCAGCGTGGCGACGGCGAGCGTCCTGCGAACTGCGATGGCCATCAGGCGGATTCCGTTCTCGCGAAAGGCCGTACGCTCCGTGTACGACCTCGGCGGATTCCCCAGGTCGAGCCCGGGGCAAAGCCATTGATAGCAGCGTGAGTTGGTGGACGAACAGTCAGGTCACCGCCTTTCATCCGAACGTGTGGCGGTGGACTCGCCGTGACCGGATCTGCCGCCGGGGGCCCGGTCCGTGGGAGGGTTGGGGCATGAAGGTGATCGGTTTCGTCCTGAACGTGCTCTGGCTGATCCTCTGCGGGATCTGGATGGCGCTCGGCTACGCGGTGGCCGGGATCATCTGCTGCATCCTCATCGTCACCATCCCGTTCGGCATCGCCTCGTTCCGGATCGCCGGGTACGTGCTCTGGCCGTTCGGGCGCACCACGGTGGAGCGGCCGGATGCGGGGGCGCCGTCCTGCATCGGCAACGTGATCTGGATCGTCTTCGCCGGCTGGTGGCTGGCGATCGGTCACATCGCCACCGCCATCGCGCTGGCGGTCACGATCATCGGCATCCCGTTCGCCTGGGCCAACCTCAAGATGATTCCGATCTCGCTGATGCCGCTGGGCCGCGAGGTGGTCTCCACCGACGAGAAGTTCGGCTACCGCTGATCCGTCAGCCGGCCGCCCGGGCCCGGAGGATCTCCGCCGTCGCCTCGTCGGCCGGGAGGAAGGCCTCCAGGTGGAGCTCGGCCAGGGTGACGTCCAGGGCGGTGGCGAAGGACGTGATGGTGGTGATCAGGCGCAACTCGCCCTCGGGGACGGCCAGTCGGAGCGGCACGGCGAAGCCCAGGTGCTCCGGCCCGGGGGCGGCGTCCGGCAGGTAGGTCTCCAACTCGGCGACGAGGGCGGCCAGCCGGGTGTCGTGGCCCCTGGTCTCCAGCGTGCGGCGCATGTTCTCGGTGACGTGCCGGCCCCACTCGGGGAGGTTGCGGACCCGGCGGGCCAGCCCCTCGGGGTGGAGCAGCAGCCGGATCATGTTGACCGGCGGGCGGAGCAGCTCGGCGGACACGTCCTCGGTGAGCAGGCCCACCGCCTCGTTGGCGGCGACCAGTTCGCCGTACGGGCGCAGCACGATCGCCGGGTACGGGAGGTGCCCGCGGAGGATGACGTCCAGGGCTTCGCGGACGGGGCCGAGCATCGCGGCCTCCAGCCGGGACTCGGGGTAGACGGGGGCGTAACCGGCGGCGTGCAGCAGGGAGTTGCGGTCCCGCAGCGGTAGCTCCAACGACTCGGCGATCCGGATCACCATCGCCCGGCCGGGGCGGGAGCGGCCGCGCTCCATGAAGCTCAGGTGCCGCTGGGTGGTGCCGGCCCGCAGCGCCAGGTCGAGCTGGCTGATCCGCCGCTCGGCCCGTCGGCGGCGCAACTCGGCGGGGAAGCCGGTCTGTTCGGTCACGGTGCTCACCCGGGGGATCCAACCACCGCCGGAGCGCCCGGGCCATTCCCTGTGCGGAATTGTCCGCCGCCCCGGGCCGCCGCAGGATCGTCGGGACAGCGTCCGACGCGCCCCGAGCGAGAGGCTTCCGAGCAGCGATGAAGAGCTACCACATCACCGAGGGCGGCCGTCTGACGCTCCGTGAGCACCCCGTCCCCGAGCCCGGACCGGGGCAGGTGCTGGTCCGGATGCGGGCCAACGGGCTCAGCTTCCGGGACCTGACCGTGCTGGCCGGCGACTACCCGCTGCCGGTCCGCCCGGAGGTGGTCGCCGGGTGCGAGGGGGTGGGGGAGGTGGTCGCGGTCGGAGCGGGTGTGACCACCCTGGCGGCCGGTTGCCGGGTCGCGTTCACGGTCTTCCCGGAGTGGCTGGACGGCCCGTTCGGGCTGGACCGCGCCGCGCAGCTGGGCTCCGCGCTGGACGGCACCCTGACCGAGTACGCGGTGGCCGCGGAGCGCGGCCTGGTCCGCCTGCCGGAGCACCTGTCGTACGAGGAGGCGGCCGCGCTGCCGCTGACCACCCTGACGGCCTGGAACGCGCTGACCGGCGGCCGTCCGCTGCTCCCCGGTGAGACGGTGCTGACCTCGGGCACCGGTGCGGTCAGCCTGGCCGCGGTACAGCTGGCCCTGCTGGCCGGGGCCCGGGTGATCGCCACCACCTCGGGGCCGGCGAGGGCGGACCGCCTGAAGGCGCTCGGTGCCCACGAGGTGGTTGACCGCTCCGAGCACGCCGAATGGCAGCTGAGGGTAAGGGAGTTGACTGACGGCCGGGGCGCCGACACGGTCGTGCACGTGGCGGGTGACCTGGAGCGTTCGGTGCGGGCGGCCGCCCTCGGCGGTGAGATCGCCTACGTCGGCCACCGGGTGGGTGCCGCCCCGACCGGCCGTCCCCTGGAGGCCGGCCTGCTGTTCGGTGCCGGGGTCCGGGTGCGGCCCCTCGCGGTCGGCAGCCGGGCCCAGTTCACGGCCCTGAACCGGGCCCTGACGGTCCACCGGATCCGTCCGCTGCTGGACCGGGTGTTCCCCTTCGGGGAGCTGTCGCGGGCCCTCGGCCACCTGCGGGAGGGGACGGCCTTCGGCCGGGTGGTGCTCACCCACGGGTGAGCGGGGAGGTGACAGACCACGGGCGCGACGCTCCCTCCGGCGGATCGGGGCTGCATAGAGTCACGGGCGTTCCGAACCGCCGTGCCTCCAGGGGGAATTCGTGCTGCCCAGAAGACTGCTCACCGCCGCCGCACCGCTGCTCGTCGGCGCCCTCGCGCTCACCGCGAGCGGCTGCGCCAAGGACGAGGGCGAGACCGGCGCGGACGGCAAGAAGGTGGTCAAGATCGCCTACCAGGGACCGCTGAGCGGGGACAACGCCGCGCTCGGGGTGCACATGGAGAACGGCGTGAAGCTGGCGGTCAAGCAGGCCAACGAGCGCGGCGACCTGCCGTTCTCGCTGGTCTACGTGGCGACCGACGACGCCGGCAGCGCCGACCAGTCCCCGGCCGCGGCGCAGAAGGTGATCGACGACGAGAAGGTGCTCGCGACCATCGGCCCGGCCTTCTCCAGCCCGACCAAGGCGGCCGGCCAGCTCTACTCGCAGGCGAACCTGCTGGCGCTGACGCCCTCCGCGAGCAGCCCCTCGCTGACCACCCTCGGCTTCGGCTCCTTCCTGCGCGGCATCCCGAACGACAACGCCCAGGGCGGCGGGATGGCCGCGTACTACGCGAAGAAGCTGAAGGCCAAGAAGGTCTTCCTGGTGGACGACAAGACCGAGTACGGCATCGGCCTGTCCGCCGTGGCGGAGAATGACCTCAAGGCGGCCGGGGTCGAGGTGGTGCGCCAGAGCGTGCCGCAGAAGACCCCGGACTACACCGCGGTGGCCACCGCCGCGAAGAACTCGAACGCGGACGCGCTGATCTACGCGGGCTTCTACGCGGACGCCGCGCCGTTCGCCAAGAAGCTCAAGGAGGCGGGCTTCGACAAGCCGAGGATCGCCTCGGACGGCGTGAACGACAAGAAGTTCATCGAGCTGGCCGGCGCCGCCTCGGAGGGCTGGCTGGTCACCTGCCCGTGCGTGGACGCCTCGGTGGAGGAGGGCATCAAGAAGTTCACCGCCGACTACCAGGCCGAGTTCAAGACCGCGCCCGGCACCTACTCGGCGGAGTCCTTCGACGCCACCAACCTGGTGATCGAGCAGCTCAAGGCGCTCGGCCCGGACGCCACCCGCGACCAGGTGCTGGCCAAGGCGAAGCAGGCCGACTACAAGGGCCTGACCAAGCGCTTCCGCTTCGACGCCAAGGGCGAGTTCCCGGACAAGACCGCGTTCCTCTACGAGGTGACCGGCGGCACGATCGTCTACCGGGGCAACATCGAGACGCTGGCCGCGAGTTGAGTCAGGGGAGGACCCTCCGATGCCGCTCCACGAGTTCTGGGACTACCTGATCCCGGGCGTCGCCCTGGGCGCGCTCTACTCGGTGATCGCGATCGGCTACACGCTGGTCTACGGCGTGCTCCAGCTGATCAACTTCGCCCACAGCGAGGTCTTCATGCTGGGCGGCTTCGGCGGCCTGGTCGTGCTCCAGCAGCTCACCCCGGCGCACCCCTCGGCCACCGCCTCGGTGCTGCTGGTACTGGCCGGCCTGCTGGCCTCCGGCCTGGTCGGCGGCGCCACCGCGTACGGACTGGAGCGGGTGGCCTACCGGCCGCTGCGGCGGCGCGGCGCGCCCAAGCTGATCTTCCTGATCAGCGCGATCGGCGCCTCCTTCTTCCTCTACAACCTGGCCGGCAAGCTGTTCGGCCGGGATCCGGTGCCGATGCCGGAGATCTACCGGAACGACGTGCTGTTCACGGTCTTCGGCGCCCGCGTGACGATCACCCAGGTCCTGCTGGTGGTCTGCGCGTTGGCGATGATGGGCGGGCTCGACCTGCTGGTGCACCGCACCAGGCTGGGGGCCGGCATCCGGGCCCTGGCCCAGGATCCGGAGACGGCCGGGCTGATGGGAGTGGACACCGACCGGGTGATCTCCCGGACCTTCGTGATCGGCGGCCTGATGGGCGGCGTGGCCGGCTTCCTGTTCGGGCTGAACACCCAGGTCTCCTTCACCATGGGCTTCAACCCCGGCATCACCGCCTTCGCGGCGGCGGTGCTCGGCGGCGTCGGCTCGATCCGCGGCGCGATGCTCGGCGGTCTGCTGCTCGGCCTGGTGGAGACCTTCAACGTGCCGCTGTTCGGCGAGGAGTGGCGCTACGTGGCCGCCTTCGTGGTGCTGGTCGGGGTGCTGATGCTCCGTCCGACCGGCATCCTCGGCGTCCGGATCGGGAGGACGGCATGACCACCCTGCTCCAGCGTCCGGGCGCGGACCGGCTGGCCCGGCTCCGCACGCCCAGGTGGTACCGGCTGCCGCGCTGGCGGCGGCTGTCCGCCCTGCTCGGGGCCGGCCTGCTGCTGGCCGTGATGACCGGCGAGCAGGGCAACGGCCGGGACCTGCTGTACTCGCTGCGCGGGACCCTGACCGGCGCCCGGCTCTGGCTCTGCCTGGGCCTCGGCGTCGCGGTCTGGGCGGTGGCCGAGCTGGCACCCCGGGCCGCCGCCGGACGGGTGGCGGCCGTCCTCCCGAGGCCGCGGCTCCCGCGCGCCGCGAAGCCCGTGCTCGTGGTGCTCGGACTGGCCGTCGCCGTGCTGGCCCCGCTCGGGCTCAGCCGGGCCACCAACCAGGTGCTGGTGGACTGGGTCGGCATCTACGTGCTGCTCGCCCTCGGCCTGAACGTGGTGATCGGCTGGGCGGGCCTGCTCGACCTCGGCTTCGTCGCCTTCTTCGCCATCGGCGGCTACAGCGCGGCCTTCTGGACCGGCCACCTGCCGGTGAAGCCCCCGTTCGAGCTCAACCCCTTCCTGGTCATCCCGGTCGCGATGCTCACCTGCCTGGTCGCCGGGGTGCTGCTGGGCGGGCCGACGCTGCGGCTGCGCGGCGACTACCTGGCCATCGTGACCCTGGGCTTCCACGAGATCATCTACCTGGTCGCCAAGAACGCCGAGGGCCTCACCCACGGCTCCAACGGGGCCTTCGGCATCCCGCACTTCTCGGTCGAGCTCGGCCCGGTCTCCTACCGCTGGAAGCTGGACCCGGTCGACTACTGGTGGCTGCTGCTCGCCCTGATCGTGCTGGCGGTCGTGGTGCTGCGCCGCCTCCAGCACTCCAAGGTGGGCCGCACCTGGGCGGCGATCCGCGAGGACGAGATCGCGGCCGCCGCCCACGGCGTGGACACCGTGAAGTACAAGCTGATGGCCTTCGCCATCGGCGCCTCCACCTCCGGCGCGGCCGGGGTGGTGTACGCCAGCAAGGTCGGCTTCGTGAACCCGGAGAACTTCCCGCTGCTCTACTCGGTGCTGGTGCTGGCCTACGTCATCTTCGGCGGCATGGGCTCGCTGCCGGGCGTGCTGCTCGGCGCCGGACTGCTGGCCTGGCTGCCGCACGCGCTCAAGGACGTGGTCGACCAGAAGGACCGCTTCATGTACCTCGGGGCGCTGCTGGTGGTCATGATGATCTACCGCCCGCAGGGGCTGATCCCGGCCGGTGGCAAGCGAGTTGGGGGTAAAGGTCGATGAGCGTGGTGCTGGAGGCGGAGGGGCTGACGCTGCGGTTCGGCGGGCTGACCTCGCTCGCCGGGGTCGGCCTGCGCATGGAGCGCGGCGAGGTGCTGGCCGTGATCGGCCCGAACGGCGCGGGCAAGACCTCGCTGTTCAACTCGCTCACCGGTGTCTACCGGCCCCAGGAGGGCCGGGTCACCTTCCACCCTGAGGGCGGTGGCACGTACGAACTCCTTGGCCGCAAGCCGCACTTGGTGAACCGGGCCGGGGTCGCGCGGACGTACCAGAACATCCGGCTGTTCGGAGCGCTCACGGCCCTGGAGAACGTCCAGGTGGCGGCCGAGAGCCGGCTGCGCAGCGGCCCGCTGGGCATCGCGCTCGGCCTGCCGCACGCCCGCCGGGCGGCTCGGCGCAGCGCCGAACGGGCCGGGGCGCTCCTGGAGTTCGTGGGCCTGGCGGCCAGGGCGGACGAGCCGGCCGGGGCGCTCGCCTACGGCGACCAGCGGCGGCTGGAGATCGCCCGCGCGCTGGCCACCGACCCCCGGGTGCTGCTGCTGGACGAGCCCGCGGCCGGGACCAACCCGACCGAGAAGCTCGAACTCACCGCCCTGATCCGGCGGATCAACCGGGAGCTGGAGATCGGCGTGCTGCTGATCGAGCACGACATGAAGCTGGTGATGTCGGTGGCGGACCGGGTGCTGGTGCTGAACTTCGGCAAGGTGATCGCCGAGGGCACCCCGGCCGAGGTCCAGCAGGACCCGGCGGTGGTCGAGGCCTACCTGGGCTCGGAGGTGGCGGCGTGACGAGCGTGGTGGAGCCGGTCCGGGAGGCCCCGGGCGGAGCGGGCGGGACCCCGGCGTTGCTGGAGCTGGCCGGGCTGCGGGTGGACTACGGGGCGGTCACCGCGCTGCGCGGGATCGACCTGACGGTCCGCCGGGGCGAGGTGGTCGCCCTGCTGGGGGCCAACGGCGCGGGCAAGTCGACCACCCTCCGGGCGGTCTCCGGCCTGCTCCGCCCGGCGGCGGGGGAGGTGCGGTTCGCCGGCGCGCGGATCGACGGCCTGCCCTCCCACGAGGTGGTCGGCCTCGGCGTCGCCCACTCCCCGGAGGGGCGGCGGGTGTTCGCCGAGATGACGGTGCTGGAGAACCTGCACCTCGGCGCCTACCGCTTCGGCCGGGTGGACGCCGCCGACCTGGAGCGGGTGTTCGGCCTCTTCCCCCGGCTGGCCGAGCGCCGCCGCCAGGTGGCCGGCACCCTCTCCGGCGGCGAGCAGCAGATGCTGGCGATCGGCCGGGCCCTGATGGCCCGCCCGGACCTGCTGCTGCTGGACGAGCCCTCGATGGGCCTGGCCCCGATCATCGTGGCCCAGCTCTTCGAGATCGTCCGGGAGATCAACCAGCAGGGCACCACCGTGCTGCTGGTCGAGCAGAACGCCGCCCAGGCCCTGCGCCTGGCCGACCGGGGCTACGTGCTGGAGACGGGCGAGATCCGGATGCACGGCCCGGCCGCCGAGCTGCTCCACGACCCCCGGATCCGGGCCGCCTACCTCGGCGAGGGAGCGGCCTGACGCCCCGTCCGATACCCCCGCAGCCGCGTGATGTGTCGCCACGTCACGCGGCCGTGTCGTTCCCGCGTACTTCCCGACCTCGTCCTTGTGGGCCCGGGCCGGCCGCTCCTAGGGTCGCGTGCATGGCAACCGGAGTCCACCTCGTTGCCCGCCGCCACGTCGACCACGGACGTCTGGCCTGCGGGCTCTGTCCCTCCCGCTGATCCCTCCGTTCCCGTCCACTCCGCGACATCGGAAGGCACAGCCATGCCCGAGCACACCTCCCCCAGCCGCCGCGGCTTCCTCACCGGAGCCGCCGCCGTGGCCGCCGCCACCGCCGTCCCGCTGGCCGCCGGCCGGGCCGCGGCCGCCGAGCCCGCCGCGAGCGCGGCCCGTCCCAACATCCTGCTGATCGTCACCGACGACCAGCCCAAGCACACCAACTGGGCGATCCAGAAGACCATCGCCTGGCTCGGCGACCACGGCGTCGAGTATCCGAACGGCCACGTCGCCACCCCGCTCTGCGCCCCGTCCCGCTCCTCGGTCTTCTCCGGCCGCTACGCCCACAACCACGGCGTGCGCAACAACGGCGCCTCGGCCGCGCTGGACCAGCACACCACCGTGCAGCGCCACCTCCAGCAGGCCGGCTACCGCACCGGCCTGTTCGGCAAGTACCTCAACTCCTGGACGCTGGCGGACAACCCGCCGCACTTCGAGGACTTCCTGCTGCTCCAGCCGAGCTACAACAACAACGCCAACTACAACGACAACGGCACCGTCCGGCAGATCACCGGCTACCCGACCAACGTGATCAAGAACCACACGCTGGCCTTCCTGGACGAGGCCGCCACCGACACCCGGCCCTGGTTCGCCTACGTCACCCCGTACGCCTCGCACGAGCCCAACGTGCCGGCCCCCAAGTACGCCGACACGCCCGTCCCGGCCTGGAACGGCCGTCCCTCGGTGCCGGAGGCCGACCGCAGCGACAAGCCCGCCTACATCCGCGACGCCACCGCCACCCTGGACGACGCCCGGGCGCTGCGCCAGCGTCAACTCCGCACCCTGCTCTCGGTGGACGACGCGGTGCAGGCCTTCCGGGACAAGCTGGAGGCGCTCGGCCAGCTCGACAACACCCTGGTGATCTACATCGCCGACAACGGCTACACCTGGGCCGACCACGGCTGGCTGAAGAAGTCGGTGCCCTACTCGCCCAGCCACCAGGTGCCGTTCTACCTCTCCTGGCCGGCGGGCGGGCTGGCCGCGGGCACCGTCGACAACCGGCTGGTCGCCAACATCGACATCGCCCCGACGATCCTGGACGCCGCCGGGATCACCCCGAACACCCCGCAGGACGGCCGCTCGCTGCTCACCGGGTACTCCCGGGACCACCTGCTGGTCGAGTGGTGGAAGCAGGGCACCGCCGCCGGCGGGCCCAACACCTGGGCCTCGTACGTCGACAAGGAGCGGCAGTACACCGAGTACTACGCCCTGCACACCAACGCGGCGGGCGTGGTGAGCGGCACCGGGCAGGTGCTGTTCCGCGAGTACTACGACCTGGTCAGCGACCCGTACCAGCTGCAGAACCTGCTGTACCAGGCCACCCCGGCCCAGGAGCAGGCGCTCGGCATCCCGGCCCTGGCCGCCGCCCTGGCCGCCGACCGGACCAGTTGACCCGGACGGGCCCTGCCCGCGCGGGGGCAGGGCCCGTCCGACCACCCGTCACACCGGCACCCGCCTGACCACCACCCGTCCGACCACCCGAAGGGAAGCGGCGCGCGATGACCGTCACCGAGCACAAGTCCTGCTGCACGCCCGGCCGGTCCGCCGCCCCGCTGACCCTGACGGCACCGTCCGCCCGCACCGCCCGTCCCGCCCGGGGGCTGCTCCAACTCCCGGGCGGGCGCTTCCTGATGGGCACCGACGACGGTCTCGGCTACCCGGCCGACGGCGAGGGCCCGGTCCGCGAGGTCGAGGTCGGCCCGTTCCGGATCTCGCCGACGGCCGTCACCAACGCGCAGTTCGCCGCCTTCGTGAAGGCCACCGGGTACGTCACGGAGGCCGAGGCCTTCGGCGCCAGTTTCGTCTTCGAGGGCTTCCTGGCAAGGGAGTTGGCGGTCGCCTCGCCCTCGGTGGCGGCCGTCCCCTGGTGGCGCTCGGTGGCCGGCGCGTCCTGGCGCAGCCCCGAGGGCCCCGGCTCCTCGGTCGGCGAGCGGCAGAACCATCCCGTGGTGCACGTCTCCTGGAACGACGCGCTGGCCTACTGCGCCTGGGCCGGCACCCGGCTGCCCACCGAGGCCGAGTGGGAGTACGCCGCGCGCGGCGGCCTGGAGCAGCGCCGCTACCCCTGGGGCGACGAACTCGCCCCGGGCGGACGGGAGATGTGCAACATCTGGCAGGGCGTCTTCCCGACCGTCAACACCGGCCACCGCGGCACCGTCCCGGTGAAGTCCTACCGCCCGAACGGCCACGGCCTGCACAACGTGGCCGGCAACGTCTGGGAGTGGTGCGCCGACTGGTTCAGCCCCGACTTCCACCGCACCGGCCCCCGGCAGGACCCGGTCGGGCCGCCGAGCGGCACCGCCCGGGTGATGCGCGGCGGCTCCCACATGTGCCACGACTCCTACTGCAACCGCTACCGGGTGGCCGCCCGCAGCTCCAACACCCCCGACAGCTCCGCCGGCAACATCGGCTTCCGGGTGGCGGGCTGAGCGGCCGTACGGTGCCGGCCGGCACCGTAGGGGAGACGGCCCCTCGGCCCCGGCCCCTCGCTCCGGTCCCTCGGCCCGCCGCCGGAAATCGCCTGGTGGTGCCGTTCGTACCCGTGTACACAGGTGCGCATGAGCACCGTGGACCCGAACGACCTCGCCCCGACCTTCCGCCCCGCAGAGCTGGACGGCGACGGCTTCCGGGCCGTGCCCTGGACCCTGGTCGACGACCTCGAGCGCCGGGCCCGCGAGATCGCCGCCATCGCGGCCGACCCGGCGGTCGCCCTCTGGAACCCGCTGCCCGCCGGGACCCCCGCGCACGCCGAACGCTGGATCGCCGGCCGCACGGCGGCCTGGGAACGCGGCGACGCCGGCTCCTTCGCGCTGCTCGACCCCGTCCGGGACGACCTCCTCGGCGCCGTCACCATCCGCTGGGTGGACCGCTTCGACGGACTCGCCATGATCGGCTACTGGCTCGACCCCGCCGCCCGCGGCCGGGGCCTGGCGACCCGCGCCACCCGCACCGTCACCGAGTGGGCCTTCGCCCGGGCCGACGCCCGCCGCATCGAACTCGCCCACGCCACCGGCAACGCCGCCTCCTGCGCCGTGGCCCTGCGGGCCGGCTACCCCCTCGAAGGCACCCTCCGCGCCAGCCACCGCTTCGGCGACGGCCGGCACCACGACGAACACCTCCACGCCCGGCTCGCCACCGACTGACGGCCGGTCGGCGACGCGGACCCGGGCCGTCGGCGCCCGCCCGGGCCGGCGGCGACCGCCGGGCCGTCAGCCGCCCTGGCCGGCGCTCCCGACCGGGCCGATCCGCACCGGCGATCCGCCGCCCTCCGTCACGGGCAGCGAAGCCGCGCCCGGCCAGGCCAGGGTGACCGGATGGGTCTCGTCCGGCGGGGTCACCACCAGCCCGGTGATCCGCACGCCGGAGCCGCCCGAGCCGTTGGCCGGGTATCCGATGCCGAAGTACGTCGACTTCCCGCTCGCCAGCACGCCCGTGACCACCGGTTCGCCGGAGCGCTTCGCGGAGACCGTCCCCGCGGAGGTCTTCAGGTCGACGCCCGCGTACCCGGCGAGCGTGCAGGCCCTGTCGCCGTGGTTCTTCAGCTCGACCACGACGGTGTTCTCGCCGTCGCCGGTGATGGTGCGGTCCGCGGCGGTGACGGTCAGGTCCGCGGTCCGGCACTGGGCGGCCTTCCCGGCGGTGGCGGTGGCAGGGGCCGGGGTGCTCGGTGCGGTGGTCCTCGGGGTCCCCGAGGCGGTGGCGGACGGGGACGAGGACGAGGCCGGGGCGGCGGCGGTCGGGGTCGGTGCGCTCGCCGCGGAGCCCGTTCCGCCGTCCTGGCAGGCGGTGAGCAGCAGTGCGGCGGCGACGGCCAGGACGGCGACGGCGGGCTTGCGGACGCGCATGGGGTTCTCCTCCGGGTGGGACGGTGGCGCTCGGTGCTCTCCCACCTCAGGACCGCCCGCCCCCGGTGGACCGTTCCGCCCGTTCCACCCCCAGGACAGTCCTGTGACACACCGTCATGAACCGCTCTCCGCCACCCGCACGACGGCCTTCCCCAGGTTCCCCCCGCCCAGCATCCCGAGGAACGCCTCCACCGACCGGTCGAACCCCTCGGTCACCGCCTCCTCCGCGACCAGCGCTCCCGAGCGCAGGTGCGGGGCCGCCCACTCCTCCAACTCAGCCTGCGCGTCACGGTGGTTGCGCACCAGGAACCCCTCCACCCGCAGGCTCTTGCCCACCACGTCGTACAGGTTGTACGGGGCGGCCGGCGGGTTGGCCGGATCGTCGTACTGCGCCACCGCGCCGCACCACGCGACCCGCCCGCCCTCCCGCAGCACCTCGATCGCCCCGGCCAGGTGGTCCCCGCCGACGTTGTCGAAGTACACGTCGATCCCGTCCGGCGCGGCCGCCCGCAGCTGCTCGCCGACCGGCCCGTCCCGGTGGGAGAACGCCGCGTCGAAGCCCAGCCGCCCGGTCAACTCCCGGACCTTCTCCGCCGATCCGGCGCTCCCGATCAGGCGCCCGGCCCCCATCAGCCGCGCGAACCGCCCCACCGCCGTCCCCACCCCGCCCGCCGCCGCGCTGACGTACAGGTCCTCGCCGGGCTGCAGCCGGGCCACCCGGGTGAGTCCCACGTACGCGGTCAGCCCCGTCCCGCCCAGCACGCTCAGGTAGGCGCTCGGCGGCACCCCGTCGGCCGGCCGGATCCGCCGCACCCGCCCCGGGTCGGGCAGCGCGCCGGGCGCGGGGACCTCCGCCTCCGTCAGCACCGCGTGGGTGCGCCACCCCTGACGGTGCGCCACCAGGTCCCCTTCCGCCAGGTGCGGCGACCGCGAGGCCACCACCCGCCCGACCGCCCGCCCCTCCAGCGGGGCGTGCAGCTCGCCGACGTCCATCACCTCGCGCATGTACGGGTCCACGGAGAAGTACAGGTTCTCCACCAGCGCCCCGCCCGCCGGCACCTCGGGGAGCGCCCGCTCCACGAAGGCGAAGTCGGCGGGGGAGGGGCGTCCCTGCGGGCGGGCGGTCTGGTGGACGTAGCGGGCGGTGCGGGTCATGGTCTCTCTCTCCTCCGTGCTCGGTACGGACGGAACGCTAGGCACCGGCTCGCGGGCGTGGCAGGGGCGCACGTCGATGGTTCCCGTCGTTCCATGAACCCTCTTCATGGAAGGCGCCCCCACCGGCTAGGTTTCACCGGTGACGACCGACTCCACCGACCCCACCCGCTCCGATCTCACCCCCGCCGACCTCCGGATCCTGGTCGCCGTGGACCGAGAGGGCAGCTTCACCGCCGCCGGAGCAGCGCTCGGCCTCTCCCAGTCCGCCGTCTCGCACGCCGTGCGCGGGTGCGAACGCAAGCTGGGTGCCGTCCTGTTCGAACGAGGGCGTCACGGGGCGCGCACCACCCCGGCGGGCGCGAAGGCCGCCGCCCACGCCCGGCAGGTCCTCCACCTGCTCACCGTCCTCGCCGCCGAGACCCGGGCCGCCGCCGCCCCGGCGGGCGGCGAACCCACCGGCCCGGTCCGGATCGCCGCCTTCCGCAGCGCCGCCGCCCACCTGCTCCCGGCCGTGCTGGCCCGGCTGGCGGCCCGTCACCCGGGCCTGCGCCCGGAGGTCAGGATCGTCCGCGACCTCGGCCGGGGCACCGCCGGCGAGGTGGCCGACGGCCACGCCGACCTGGCCGTCGCCACCCTCGACGCGGCCACCGGCAGCGTCCCCTCGCCCGCCCTGCCCGGCCTGGTGGCCGGCCGTCTGTTCAGCGAGCCCTACGCCCTGGTGCACCCCGCCGGGCACCCGCGTCCGCGCACCCTCCCGCTGGTCGACTGGGACGAGAACTGCGGCTCATACACCCGCGCGTGGTGGCGGAGGCAGAGCTGGATCCCGGCCGCCACCGTCAACGTCTCGGACGACACGGTGACCCTCTCGATGGTCGCCCAGGGCCTCGGCATGTCGATCATGCCTGCCCTCACCCTGCTCTCCGCCCCGCCGGGCGTCACCGTCGCTCCGCTCGACCCCGAGCCACCGACCCGGCACGTCGGCTACGTCACCACACCCGCCCTGGCCCGCACCGCCGCCGTCCGCGCGGTGATCCGCGAACTGCGCGCGGCCCCGCCGCCCGTGCTCGCCTGACGGTCCGTCAATCCACCTGCGGCGGCAGCGATTCCCGGAGCGCGCGGAACTCCGCCGCGATCCCGTCCAGGGTGAAGTGCGCGTTCAGCCCGCTCGGGTTCGGCAGCACCCACACCTCGGTGGCGCCGATCCCCTCCGGCTGCCGCCCCACGGCGGCCTTCCGCCGCCCGAAGGCCGTCCGGTACGCCCCGATCCCCAACACCGCCAGCACCCGTGGCCGCAGCTGCTCCACCCGCTCCACCAGGGCCGCCCCGCCGAGCCGGTACTCCTCGGCGGTCAGCTCGTCCGCCTTCGCCGTGGTCCGGGCCACCACGTTGGTGATCCCGAGCCCGTACGGCAGCAGCTCCAGCTGTTCCTGGGGCCGGAGCCGGCGCGGGGTGAAGCCGGAGCGGTGCAGCGCGGGCCAGAACCGGTTGCCCGGCCGGGCGAAGTGCAGGCCGGTCGCGCCCGACCACAGCCCGGGGTTGATGCCGCAGAACAGCACCCGCAGCCCGGGGGCCACCACGTCCGGGACCGTCCGCTCCCGCGCCTCGGCCAACTCCTCCGCCGTGGGCCGTCCCTGACTGACCATCCACCCAGTCTGCCTCCTGGGGGCGTGCGGTGTCATATTCACAACGACCATGCCACGAAGGGAGAGTGAGTTCGATATTCCGCTGCCACGCCGTCGTTGGAGGGCGCAGAATGGCTGGATGTCCTACGAACTCAAGGCACTCATCGGCTCCTGGGACCTGCTCAAGGTGGTGGCCGCAGAGGTGCCGGTCGCCCGTGTGACCAGACTGGAACAGGGATTGGCGCTGATCCCGATGACGGACCTTCTGTTCGACACCGTCGCCGAGCACGGCGGCGTCCTGCAACCCGGCTTCACCGCCTTCCCCGGCGGCTTCGGCCGCCGCCTGGTGGCCTGGTCCCAAGCCTCCCCGATCGGCTACGTCGAGGCGCACTACGTCGACGGCGACGGCACCCAGCGCGCCGCCGTCTGGGTGGACGGGCGCCTCGTCCTCGGCCCGCTCGCCTGCACCTCCGAACCCTTCCCGGAGGACGGCAGCCCCATCTCCCAGGCCCTGCGCCGGATCGGGGCCCGGCGCACGCCGGCCGCGGACGAGTTCGAGGAGGTCGGCCTTGGCCGCCACAGCCGCCTGGTCGACTGGCCCGCCGACTGACCCCCGCCCTCCCGCTGCCCGCTGCCCGCTCCGTCCCCGCCGCATGCCGCCGTACGGCCCAGCGCGCCCCCGTCACGCCTCCCCGGCGCGTGCCCGGCGTCCCGCCGTACGGCCCACCGGCCCGCCCCTCCGTCTGGCGGACCGTCACCCACCCGCCCGGAGCACGCTCTTGCTCCCCCGGAGGCCCCGCCGGCCGCACCGCTGCCGGGCGGCGAACCGTTCGGCCTAGGCGCGGTGGCCCGTCACCCTGGGGTGCACCAACGTGTGATGCAGGCGACAACGCCTGATCACACGAAAGGAAACGCAAGAATGCGTGCCACCTGGACGGCCGCCGTGCTGACCGCCACCCTGGGCCTCGCCCCGGTCATCACCACGTCCGTCACCGTCGCGAACGCTGCCGACTCCGCCTCCGCGACCAGCCTCCGCCTCCTCGCCTCCCACCCCGAGCGCGTCCTCCCGGACCTCGCCCGCCCCGGCCTCTCCCTCCCGGACCTGGCCGGCATCATCCCGCCCGCCCCGGACCTCCCGGTGAAACCCCCGGTCCCCGACCTCCCCGTCAAACCGCCGGTCCCGGACCTCCCCGTGAAGCCCCCCGTGGACGTCCCCGCCGTCCCCGACCTCCCGGCCGTCCCCGACCCGGGCGCGAACCTCGCCGTCCTCGGCTCCCTCGGCGACGTCCTCGGCCAGATCACCAAACTGGTCGGCTCGGCCACCGCCGGAGCCCCCGACCCGGCCGCCCTGCAGAAGCAGCTCGACGACCTCCAGGCCGCGATCAAGGCCCTGCTCGGCAAGCTCCCCGCACCGCCGGCCCCGTCCACCCCGACCCTCCCGGTCGACCAGACCCGCGGTGCCCCCGCCGACCTCGCCCCGGCCCTCCCGCCGGCCCCGGCCCTCCCGGAGACCCCCGCCGTCCCGGCCGCCCCGCTCCCGCTCAACCCGGCCGACGCCCTCGCCAAGGTCCAGAAGGACCTCACCGACCTGGTCGCCAAGGCCACCGCCGCCAAGCCCGACCCGGCCGCCGTCAAGGCGGCCATCCCCGGCCTCTCCACCGACACCGTCGCCGCCACGGCCGCCACCGCCACCAGCCTGGCCACCGGCTGACCCCCCGTCACCACCCACCCCGCGCCCCGGGCCCGTGCACGGCCCCGGGGCGCGGGCGCGCACTCAGCCCACCCGCCCGCAGACGGCGATCCGCTGTGCCGGCTCCACCGCCGGACGTCCAGCGGGTCGTGGTCGGCGGGCGTGAGTGCACTGTGCGGGTGAGACCGGTGGGGCGCTGGAGCTGTGCCTGTACAGCCCACGGGTCGCATTCGTCCGCAGGTCCGGCATCGTGTACCGCCAGAAGTCCGGCACCGTCCCCGCCGCCGCACCCCCGACGGAGAGGGCCCGCCGAGGGGCGGCACGCCGTACGACCAGCGCCGCGCCCTCGACGGGCCCTCTCCTCTCCGACCAGCCCGCTGCTAGCGGTAGTTCACGAACTGGATCGCGAAGTCCAGGTCCTTGCCCTTGAGCAGGGCCTGCACCGCCTGGAGGTCGTCCCGGCTCTTCGAGCTGACGCGGAGCTCGTCACCCTGCACCTGCGCCTTGATGCCCTTCGGGCCCTCATCGCGGATGATCTTGGCGACCTTCTTCGCGTCGTCCTGGGAGATGCCCTCCTTGACGTCCGCGAAGATCTTGTACTCCTTGCCGGACAGCTGCGGCTCACCCGCGTCCAGCGCCTTCAGCGACAGGCCGCGCTTGATGAACTTGTCCTTCAGCACGTCCAGGATCGCCTTGGCGCGCTCCTCGCCGTTGGCCTTCATCTCGATCTTCTCGCCCGAGCGCTTGATCTCCCCGCCGACGTTCTTGAAGTCGAACCGGGTGGCGATCTCGCGGGAGGTCTGGTTGATCGCGTTGTCGACCTCCTGCCACTCGACCTTCGAGACGATGTCGAAACTGGAGTCGGCCATGGTGTGTTGGTCTCCTTGATGCTCTGACTGCACGGTCACCGCCCGCCCCCGAGGGCAGGCGCCGCCCCAGCCTATCCACCCCCGCCCCGCCCCACCCCCGACAGCCACGCCTCACCGCCTTGATCATCACGTGACCAACCAAGTGGCGAAGCACCCCCATCCATCAGGTATCGTTTACGAGGTCGAACGGGGCAGCGCCCCGCAAGACGAAACATCCTGGCTGGTTGCCCGAGCGGCCAAAGGGAGCAGACTGTAAATCTGTCGCGCAAGCTACGCAGGTTCGAACCCTGCACCAGCCACAGGATAAAGAAGGGCCCGGTAAGCGGAAACGCTCACCGGGCCCTTCTTCGTCGTCAGTCGGTATGGGCGGGCAGGACCGTACGGAGGTAGGCCTGGGTGCTCGGCTCCGTGGAGAAGACCCGGGTGGCCTCGGTGCCCCGGGTGAGTAGGACGCGGTAGGTGTTCAGGGCGTACCGGAGGTACTGATCGGGCGTCAGGTGGCGCAGGGCCTTGTCGTGGCTGGCCGCAGGGCGGGCGACCCACCGCCCTTTCTCGCGCGCGAGGTCGTCTCCGAGGATCACGACGCTGTGGGAGTACTCCAGGCCCTGGGCCGTGTAGACGCAGCCCACCTGGCCGCTGCCGCCCTCGTCGGTGGCCCAGTACGGGCGTCCGGGGACGCCGTCGACGTCCAGGGCGGTCCGGTCAGCCGCGTAGTTCCAGGGGCGGGCCCACACCTCGTCGCCGTTCGCTCCGTGCCAGGTGACCTCGACCTCCAGTGGGAGCGGTTGCTGCTCCTTGCGGCTCCAGTGCCAGCAGTAGCCGGCCGAGATCCGGGCCACCCGCCCGCCGTGGATGTGGCCGTCGACCCACGGGCTGAACTGCCCGGGATCGGCGTGGGCCAGGTCGTAGGAGGAACCGGTCCAAGGGGCGGCGCTGCCCGTGGGGGACAGGAAGGCGTCGACCCAACGGTGGTAGTCCGCAGACCCGTTGTTCCGGAACTGACCACGCAGTTCGACCAGGGTGACCTCGCGACCGAGGCGGCCCGCGAGGGCCCGGAGCTCGGTGACGGTGATGCCCTCGGTGGGCCTGATGATCTGGTTCTCGTCCAGGAAGACGACCACGCTCCCTGCCCGTTCCAGCAGTCGCGTCCACAGGCGGCTGTCCCCGTGAATGCCGCCGCTCTGCGCGCGGTGGGCCTCGTCGAGGATGACGGTGGTGGCGTCGTCGACGGTCCTGGGCACCTGGTCCATGAGGGTGTGGATCAGTGACTGGTGGTCGGGGCCGACGGCGCGCCGCAGTTGATGGCTCATCGTCGCCGAAGGGAAGAGCAGTCGCGGATCGGCGTCGGGGAGCCGGCAGAGCTCCCCGAGGGTCCGGGCCGCGACCGCAGTCTTGCCGGTGCCCGGTCCGCCGGTGACGATCACCAGCGGCCGCGGCAGGGCCCGGTCGTCGAGGTACCGCAGCACGGCACCCCGGATCCGCTGCAGTGCCACGTCCTGTTCCTCGATGAGCCGGAAGGACGGATGCCCCTCGATGGCCGAGCTCGCCAGGGCGAGGAAGGTCGCGGAGGGGCGGTGGGCGGTGCGGAGGAACGCCTCGGCCCGCTCGTCGCCGACCGGTGCCAGGGAGTCGCAGGACAGGTGGGTGGCCAGGGCCTCGGCGGTGTGCCGCTCCAGCTCGCTGCGGCCGAGCAGGGGGAAGTCCGCTGACGGACCGTTGGCCACGGCGCTCCGGAGTTGCTCCACCAGGTGTTCGTCGGCGTTGTGGAGGATCGCCGTACCCCGGACTCGAAGGTCCTGGCCGGAGTCGGTGACCCAGCCCTGGAGGTAGCTCGCGTAGAGGCCCACCTGTCGGGCCGGGTGCAGGGTGACGCGGCCGCCGACCTGGACCAGTCCGGGGTAGTCCGCCCGGGTGAGGGCCCGCGTCCACTGCTTCAGTTCCACGACGACGGGAGCGAGGCGTCCGTCGGGGTCCGCTCCGAGCAGGAGCGCGTCGATGCGCTGCCCGGTGCCCGGCAGGCCGTACTCCAGCACGATGTGCAGCTCCCCGAGGCCTGCGGCCTTCAGGGCGGCCGTCAGTATCGGCCAGCCGGCTCGCCAACTGGCCAGCTCCGAGCTGTTCGGTGCTGTGCCGTGGAGGGACCGGAAGCGATCGGCGCACTCGTCGACGAACTGACGTCTGTTCACCTCCCGGTCGGCGTCGGCGATTCTGGCGCGGTAGAGATAGGTGGCTGTCGTCACGGGGTCACCGCCGGCTCCGGCACGGCCGCGGGTGCCGCGTCGCCGCTCTGGACGGCGCGGGTCCAGGCCGAGCGCATGTGGGCCCGCGCCTGCTCGGGTGCCTCCTCCCGTTCGAACGCACCCGGGCCGACGCGGAAGACGCAGTCGATCCCGTAGTGGTGGAGCAGGGCGATCTCCGGAGCGGCCGGTCGGTACGGGAAGAGCCCGGTGAGCCGGTCGGCCGGCTCGGGACTGTGGGGTGCGTAGTCCAGGAGCTGGGCGAGTGCTTCCCGGACGAAGGAGCGGGTACTGCTGCGCTTGGCCTCGATCATCTCGGTGCGGCCCGGACGCGTGACGTGGATGTCGGTGATCCCGGCAGGGGTGTGGAGACGGTTGACGGTGGTGTCCGGCGCCTCGATGGTCGGGAGGTACTCATGGACCAGCATGGCCTCGATGCGTTGGGCGGTGAGGGTGGCGGCGGGCTGCTGGTAGCTGGTCCGCGGGGTGTGGAGCCGTTCGACGGGAAGGAACTGGGTCCCTGTGCCGAGGGCCTCCGCCACGGCGGATTCGAGTGCGGACAGATCGCGGGACTCGGCCGTGGTCCGGATGCGGAGACCTTCGAGGATCTCGTCGCTCGCGGCCTGACCGAGGATGCGCAGACTCCGGAAGACGTCATTGGCCTTGAAGCTCGGCAGCTGCCAGATCTCCTCGTAGGGGATCTCCACCTCGGTGAAGGAGAGCAGGCTGTACACGTTGTGCCAGCTGCCCTTCTTTGTGTGCGGCGCCCAGAGGGTGTCGGCGAAGTTCGCGTTCCGGAAGGCGGTGCCCACCTCGCCGATGGCCCGGACCTTGTTCTGACCGGTGAACAGCACCACGGTGCCGGTCGTGAAGTCGGCGAGTTTCCTGTCCCAGGTCGACACCGTTCCCCAGAACGGCGCGCGTCCCTCCGGGTGGAGTTCCTGGAGCGTGCGGTACTGGACGTCGGAGAGCGTGGCGACCCTGGCGTCCGTACCGAACTCGACGTCCTCGAGCAGCGTCTGCCGGGCGTTCCGCCGTCCCACGGAATCACCGAAGGTCGGCTGGATTGCGACGATGGGCACGGGCGAGCCTCCGGAGTGAGGTGCGGTTACTGACGATCCGTCCGGCGCAGCCTATGCGGGACCTCCGACGACGCACCGGAGCCCTGCCTCCCGTCGAGGGAAGGCAGGGCTCCGATGTGCCAGGAAGCCGGTCGTCAGGCGTTCTTGGCGGTGGTGAAGCGGTTGGTGACGTCGGTCCAGTTGACGACGTCCCAGAGGCGGGTGACGTAGTCGGGGCGGACGTTGCGGTACTGGAGGTAGTAGGCGTGTTCCCAGGCGTCGAAGGCGAGGAGGGGGGTGGTGCCCTGGCCGACGTTGCCGTGGTGGTCGTAGACCTGTTCGACGATGAGGCGCTGTCCGAGGGGTTCCCAGGAGAGGATGCCCCAGCCGGAGCCCTGGACGCCGGTGGTGGCGGCGGTGAGCTGCTTCTTGAAGGCGGTGAAGGAGCCGAAGTGTTCGCCGATGGCGTCGGCGAGGTCGCCTTCGGGTTCGCCGCCGCCTT
>NZ_JBSFGS010000023.1:0-160980 GCF_053596675.1 Kitasatospora sp. NPDC001664 | reverse complement strand
CCGACCCCCGGCCCTACGTCTGGACCAAACCCGCTGACCAGATCCTCGAATCCCTCGCCGGATACATCCGACGGATCAAGGACTCAGGACACTAGCCGTCCGCACACCGGAGGCCCCGCCGTCACGGCGGGGCCTCCGTGCGTTCACCGGGCGGGTGAGGCGCCGTCAGAAGAGCAGACGGGCCTCGCGGTGGGTGTGGGACTCGATGCCGGAGGCGGCCTTGAGGATGAGCTCGTGGGCCAGGTTGGAGCAGGCGCGGGCCGCGGCCAGCTCCTCTCCGACGGTGGAGTCGGGGGCGTCGTCCGGGTTGCGACGGGCGATGCCGAGGCCGCGGACGCCGGGGGCGCTGAAGCCCTCCAGTGAGGCGGTGCAGGTGGTGCGGTTCTCGTCCTCCTCGAAGACGAGGGCGACGTTCCACTGGTTTCGCATGGTCGATCACCTCATTCCGGGTGGATCGTTCAAGGCCCAGCCTCCGCCTGTGCACGGCCGATTTCAAGGCGGGCGGGAGGCGGGTCGGACCGGATCCGCGACCCGTGCGCCGAAGCCTTGTTACCGCCGGGTCACTTGTCTATCATCGCGACTGTGACAGCCCCACTGTCAAAGACGAGAGGACGGCTGTGGACGGTTCGACCAACCGGGGACCACTCGCCGGGGTGCGGGTGGTGGAGTTGGCCGGCATCGGGCCCGGCCCGTTCGCCGCGATGCTGCTCGCCGACCTCGGGGCGGACGTGGTCCGGGTGGACCGCCCGGGTCCGTCCCCGCTCGGCCCCGCCCCCGAGCACGACCTGACCAACCGGAACAAGCGCTCGGTCCTCGTGGACCTCAAGGCCCCCGAGGGCCCGGGTCAGGTGCTCGACCTGGTCGAGCGCGCCCACCTGCTGATCGAGGGCTACCGCCCGGGCGTCGCCGAGCGCCTCGGTGTCGGCCCGGAGGCCTGCCTGGCCCGCAACCCCGCACTGGTCTACGGCCGGATGACCGGCTGGGGCCAGGGCGGTCCGCTCGCCCAGCGGGCCGGGCACGACCTCGGCTACACCGCCACCGCCGGGGTGCTCGGCCTGGCCGGCCCGGCGGACGGCCCGCCCGCCTGGGCGGCCAACCTGCTCGGCGACTACGCGGGCGGCTCGCTCTACCTGGTGGTCGGCCTGCTGGCCGGCCTGCGGCACGCCGAACTCACCGGCGCCGGCCAGGTGGTGGACGCCGCCATCGTGGACGGCGCCGCACACCTGACCACCATGCTCTGGGGCCTGCTGGGCGCCGGGCTCTGGCAGGACGGACGCGGCGTCAACCTGCTGGACGGCGGCGCCCCGTGCTACGCCACCTACCGCACCTCGGACGGCCGGTACATGGCGGTCGGCGCACTGGAGCCCCAGTTCTGGGCCGAGTTCACCCGGCTGCTGGAGCTCCCCGCCGACGCCCCCGGTCAGTACGACCTGCCGCGCTGGCCCGAGCTGCGGGCGGCCGTCGCGGCCCGGTTCGCCACCCGCACCCAGGCCGAGTGGACCGAGCTCTTCGAGGGCACGGACGCCTGCACCTCCCCGGTGCTGACGCTCGGTCAGTCCGCCGTCCACCCGCACCTGGTGGCCCGGGGCACCTACCTCACCGGGGGCGGCGTCATCCAGCCCGCCCCGGCGCCCCGGTTCTCCGCCACCCCCGGCTCGGTGCACCGACCGCCGGCCCTCCCCGGCGCGCACACCGAGCAGGTGGCGCGCGACTGGGACGTCAAGAGCCTTCACACCCCCTCCAGTTGAGAGCAGGAGCCGTGCAGCGCGAGATCTACACCGAGGAGCACGAGGCGTTCCGCGAGACCGTCCGGGCCTTCCTGGCCAAGGAGGTGCTGCCGCACCACGACCGCTGGGAGAAGGACGGCATCGTCGACCGCTCGGCCTGGCTGGCCGCCGGGCGGCAGGGCCTGCTCGGCCTGGCCGTCGAGGAGGAGTACGGCGGGGGCGGCGAGGGCGACTTCCGCTACCCGGCCGTGCTGGCCGAGGAGTTCGTCCGGGCCGGGGCCAGCGGCCTGGCGATCGGTCTGCACAACGACATCATCGGCCCCTACCTCAGCCAGCTGGCCACCGAGGAGCAGAAGCGCCGCTGGCTGCCCGGCTTCTGCTCCGGCGAGCTGATCACCGCCATCGCGATGACCGAGCCCGGCACCGGCTCCGACCTCCAGGGCATCACCACCCGGGCCGAGGACAAGGGCGACCACTACCTGCTGAACGGCGCCAAGACCTTCATCTCCAACGGCATCCTGGCCGACCTCGTGGTGGTGGTCGCCAAGACCACCGAGGAGGGCGGAGCGCACGGCCTCAGCCTGCTGGTGGTCGAGCGCGGGATGCCCGGCTTCGAGCGCGGCCGCAACCTCGACAAGATCGGCCAGAAGGCCCAGGACACCGCCGAGCTGTTCTTCCAGGACGTCCGCGTCCCCAAGGAGAACCTGCTCGGCGAGGTCGACCAGGGCTTCTACTACCTGATGCGCAACCTCGCCCAGGAACGCCTGGCCATCGCGGTGGCCGCGATCGCCGGGGCCGAGCACCTGGTCGAGCTCACCACCGAGTACGTCAAGCAGCGCACCGCCTTCGGGCGCCCGCTGGCCAAGCTCCAGCACGTCCGCTTCGAGATCGCCGAGCTGGCCACCGAGTGCGCCGTCACCCGGACCTTCGTGGACCGCTGCATCACCGAGCACAACCGCTGGGCGCTCACCCCGGTGGACGCCTCGATGGCCAAGTGGTGGGCCACCGAACTGCAGAAGCGCACCGCCGACCGCTGCCTCCAACTGCACGGCGGGTACGGCTACATGACGGAGTACCCGGTCGCCAAGGCGTTCACCGACGGCCGGATCCAGACCATCTACGGCGGCACGACCGAGATCATGAAAGAGATCATCGGCCGCTCCATCCTCGGCTGAAAGGCACCCACACCGTGACCACCGAAGCGTACGTCTACGAGGCGATCCGCACTCCGCGCGGCCGGGGCAAGGCCAACGGTTCGCTGCACGCCACCAAGCCGATCGACCTGGTGGTCGGCCTGATCCACGAGATCCAGCGCCGCCTGCCCGGCCTGGACCCGGCCGCGATCGACGACATCGTGCTCGGCGTGGTCAGCCCGATCGGCGACCAGGGCTCCGACATCGCCCGGGTGGCCGCCATCGCGGCCGGCCTGCCGGACACCGTGGCCGGCGTGCAGGAGAACCGCTTCTGCGCCTCCGGCCTGGAGGCCGTCAACCAGGCCGCGGCCAAGGTCCGTTCGGGCTGGGAGGACCTCATCCTGGCCGGCGGCGTGGAGTCGATGAGCCGGGTCAAGATGGGCTCCGACGGCGGTGCCTGGTTCGCCGACCCGATGACCGCCTACGAGACCTCCTTCATCCCGCAGGGCATCGGCGCCGACCTGATCGCCACCATCGAGGGCTTCTCCCGCGCCGACGTGGACGCCTTCGCCGCCGAGTCCCAGGCCCGCGCCGCCAAGGCCCAGGCCGACGGCCTGTTCGACCGCTCGGTGGTGCCGGTGCGCGACCGCAACGGCCTGGTCGTGCTGGAGCGCGACGAGTTCATCCGCCCGGGGACGACGGTGGAGACCCTGGCCGGCCTCAAGCCCTCCTTCGCCGCCATCGGCGAGATGGGCGGCTTCGACGCCGTCGCGCTGCAGAAGTACCACTGGGTCGAGGCCATCGACCACGTCCACCACGCGGGCAACTCCTCCGGCATCGTGGACGGCGCGGCGCTGGTCGCGATCGGGTCGCGCGAGGTCGGCGAGCGGTACGGGCTGCGCCCGCGCGGGCGGATCGTCTCCGCCGCCGTCTCCGGCTCCGAGCCCACCATCATGCTCACCGGCCCCGCCCCGGCCACCCGCAAGGCACTGGCGAAGGCCGGACTGACCGCCGCCGACATCGACCTGGTGGAGATCAACGAGGCCTTCGCCGCCGTCGCCCTGCGCTTCGTGCGCGAGCTCGGCTTCCGGCCGGACCAGGTGAACGTCAACGGCGGCTCCATCGCCCTCGGCCACCCGCTGGGCGCCACCGGCGCGATGCTGATCGGCACGGTGCTGGACGAGCTGGAGCGCCGCGAGCAGCGCTACGGCCTGGTGACCCTGTGCGTCGGCGGCGGGATGGGCATCGCCACCGTCATCGAGCGCATCTGACCACCCGACACTTCTGGAGACCTCAGTCATGACTTCCGTCACCCCCATCCGCTGGGAGCAGGACCAGGCCGGTGTGGTCACCCTGGTGCTCGACGACCCGGACCAGTCCGCCAACACCATGAACGCCGCCTTCACCGCCGCGTTCGAGGAGACCGTCCAGCGCCTCAAGGACTTCGACGGCCTCCGTGGTGTCATCATCACCTCGGCCAAGAAGACCTTCTTCGCCGGCGGCGACCTGCGCCTCATCTCCGCGGCCCAACCCGCCGACGCCCAGCGGGTGTTCGACAACTCGATGCGGATCAAGCGCTCGCTGCGCACCCTGGAGACGCTCGGCCGGCCGGTGGTCGCGGCCATCAACGGCGCGGCCCTCGGCGGCGGCCTGGAGCTGGCCCTGGCCTGCCACCACCGGATCGCGCTGGACGCGCCCGGCAGCAAGATCGGCCTGCCCGAGGTGACGCTGGGCCTGCTGCCCGGCGGCGGCGGGGTGGTCCGCACGGTCCGGATGTTCGGCATCACCGACGCGCTGCTGAAGGTGCTGCTGCAGGGCCGCCAGTACCGCCCGGCGCAGGCGCTGGAGATCGGCCTGGTCGACGAACTCGTTTCCGACGCGGACGAGTTGCTCGTCAGGGCGCGCGCCTGGGTGGAGGCCAACGAGACCGCGGTTCAGCCCTGGGACGTCAAGGGCTACAAGATCCCCGGCGGCACCCCCGCCACCCCCGCCTTCGCCGCCAACCTGCCCGCCTTCCCGGCCAACCTGCGCAAGCAGATCAACGGCGCCCCCTACCCGGCCCCGCGCAACGTGCTCGCGGCCGCCGTGGAGAGCGCCCAGGTGGACGTGGACAACGCCTTCGTGATCGAGGCCCGGTACTTCACCGAGCTGGCCTGCGGGCAGACCTCGAAGAACATGATCAAGGCGCTGTTCTTCGACATGCAGGCCGTCAACTCCGGTGCCAGCCGCCCGGCTTCGCCGGCCAAGCGGAAGGCCGAGCGGGTCGCGGTGCTCGGCGCCGGGATGATGGGCGCGGGGATCGCCTACTCCTGCGCCAAGGCCGGCCTCACGGTCTTCCTCAAGGACGTCACGCTGGAGGCCGCCGAGCGCGGGAAGGACTACTCCGCCGGGCTGCTGGAGAAGCAGGTGGCCCGCGGCCGGATGACCGCAGAGGAGCGGGACGCCTTCCTGGACCGGATCACCCCCACCGCCGAGGCGGCCGATCTGGCCGGCTGCGACACCGTGATCGAGGCGGTCTTCGAGAACACCGAGCTCAAGCACAAGGTGTTCCAGGAGGTCCAGGGCGTGGTCGCGCCCGACGCGCTGCTCTGCTCCAACACCTCCACCCTGCCGATCGGCCTGCTGGCGGAGGGCGTGGAGCGCCCGGCCGACTTCATCGGCCTGCACTTCTTCTCGCCGGTCGACAAGATGCCGCTGGTCGAGATCATCCGAGGCCCGCAGACCGGCGACGAGGCACTGGCGGCCGCGTTCGACCTGGTGCAGCAGATCAAGAAGACCCCGATCGTGGTGAACGACTCCCGCGGCTTCTTCACCTCCCGGGTGATCGGACAGTTCATCAGCGAGGGCGTGGCGATGGTCGGCGAGGGCCTGGAGCCCGCCTCCATCGAGCAGGCCGCCGCCCAGGCCGGCTACCCCGCGAAGGTCCTCTCGCTGCTCGACGAGCTGACCCTCACCCTGCCGCGCAAGATCCGCGACGAGGCCCGCCGCGCCGTCGAGGAGGCCGGCGGAGTCTGGCCCGGCCACCCCTCCGACGAGGTCTTCGACCGGATGGTCACCGAGTTCGACCGCCCCGGCCGCAGCGGCGGAGCCGGCTTCTACGAGTACGAGGACGGCAAGCGCACCCGCCTCTGGCCGGGCCTGCGCGAGCACTTCACCCGCCCCGGCGCGGAGATCCCGTTCCGCGACATGCAGGAGCGGATGCTCTTCTCCGAGGCGATCGACTCGGTCCGCTGCCTGGAGGAGGACGTCCTCACCACGGTGCCGGACGCCAACGTCGGCTCCATCCTCGGCATCGGCTTCCCGGCCTGGACGGGCGGCGTGCTCCAGTACATCAACGGCTACGAGGGCGGCGTCGGCGGGTTCGCCGCCCGCGCCCGGGAGTTGGCGGCCGCGTACGGGCCGCGGTTCGAGCCGCCGGCGCTGCTGGACGAGATGGCGGCCGAGGGCCGCACCTTCTGACGCCTCGCCGGGAGTGCCCTCGGGGCCCGGCCGGTGACCACCTCGGTCACCGGCCGGGCCCCGTCAAGGCGACAGCCCCTCGGCCTCGCGCAGGGCGCTGGGGCTGCTGCCGGACCACCTCCTGACCGCGCGGCGCAGGGCGCGGGCGTCGGCGTAGCCGGTGCGGGCGGCGATCGCCTCGGTGCTCAACTCCGTGCCCCGCAGCAGCTCCAGGGCCCGGGTGCGGCGGACGGCCTGCAGCTCCTCCCGCCAGGTGGTGCCGTGCTCGTCCAGGCGGCGCTGGAGGGTGCGCGGGCCGATCGCCAGCCGCTGCGCCACCGCGGTGAGGGTCGGTCCGCCCTCCCGCTCCGCCGCCGCGAGGGCGATCCGGAACAGGTCCAGCCAGCTGTGCAGCGGGACGGCGGTGGCGACGCTCTGCTCCGCGTGCGCCCGCAGGACGGCCGAAAGCCCCGGCTGGGCAAGGGGGTTGGCGGCCCTGATGTCGGCGGCGGCGAAGGTGACGGAGGAGATCGGGGCGTCGAACTCGACCGGCGCCCCGCCGTAGAGCTCGCGCAGCGCGCGGTGCCGCCGGGGAGCACGGGCCGCCAACGCCACCCGGACGGGGACCAGGTCCTGCCGGGTGGCCTCGGAGAGCCGCCGGCGGAACAGCCCCATCGCGAACGAGCGGATCGCGGCGGCGGTCTCGTCGGTCAGGTCCGCCTCGTTGGCGTGGCTGACGACGACCTCCCCGTCCTCCTCGGCGATCCGGACCTCCTCCGTTCCGGCGTCGGCGATGGCGGCCAGGTGCGCGGAGGCGTCCCGCAGGCCGTCGAGCGGGGTGGCCGCGGAGGTCAGCAGGTAGTCCCAGACGCCGAAGGCCCCGAGCGAGGACTGCCGCGTCATCGCCAGGGCCACCTCGGTCCAGTGGACCTGAGTGACCATCAGCTGCCAGATCCGGATGTTGGTGGCGGCCGGCGTCCGGTAGCGGTCGTCGGTGAGGTGCTCAGGCGCCATGCCGAGCAGGCGGCCGTACTGCTCCCGCTCCACGCCCAGCAGTTCGGCGCAGCCGGCGTTCACCCGGGTGAACGCCGAGGGGGTGGTCCCTTCGTGCGGCTGTGACGGCGGCTGTGACGGCATGGGAGCCGAGCATAGCCAGCCGGTGCCTGTCGCACAGGGTCCGGTGCCTGACGCCTTCGGTCCTCGGTTCCACCGCCGCGATCATCTAGCGTCGGGACGGGAGGCCCCCCAGCCGCCCGCCATGAGAGGCCCTCCTCCCGGCCCCGACCCCCACCGGGCCCGGAGGGAGGGCCCTTCTCGTCCTGCCTCGGCTACCCCCGGTCGTGTTCGGCGCGGGCCCGGAGGACCTCGGGCATGTGCTGGTCGGCCCAGGCCTTGAGGGTGTGGAGGACGGGGAGCAGGGTCTCGCCGAGCGGGGTGAGCGCGTAGTCGACCCGGGCCGGGACGGTGGGGGTGACGGCGCGGGTCACCAGGCCGTCGCGTTCGAGGTGGCGGAGGGTCTGGGTGAGCATCTTCTCGCTGATCCCGGCCAGTCGGGCCCGGAGTTCGGAGTAGCGCAGCGGGCCGTCCGCGAGGGCGTTGACGGTCAGGCTGACCCACTTGTCGCCGATCCGCTCCAGCAGGTGGCGGGCCGGGCAGTCGGCCAAGTAGGCGTCGTAGCGGGCCCGTTCGGCGGCGCGGCGCTGGGCGGCGGTCATGGTGGGCACTGGCTCTCCTCCCGGTGCGGTACGCACCTCGGGGTGCGTCCTTACCGGGGGAGCGTAACGGCCCGTAGCGTCGGCGGCAGTTGGCGATCAGTCCGTGGAGGGGAGCAGTGATGCGTGCCGTCGTCGTCCGTACTTTCGGAGGTCCCGAGCAGGTGGGCGTGGAGGAGGTGGAGCCGCCCGAGCCCGGGGCGGGGCAGGTGCGGATCCGGGTGGAGGCCGCCGCCGTGAACCCGGTGGACGCGGTGACCAGGGCCGGAGTCCTGACGGGGGCCGGGCTGGTGGCGGAGCGGGAGGTGACCGGCATCGGCTGGGACGTCGCGGGTGTGGTGGAGCAACTGGGCGAGGGCGTGGCGGGGTTCGGGCTCGGCGACCGGGTGATCGGGTTGCGGGACCGGCTGGACGTCCCGCTCGGCACCCACGCCGATCAGGTGGTGCTGGACGCGACGGCCGTGGCCGCGGCACCGGACGGGGTGCCGGTGGTCGAGGCGGCGGCTCTGCCGCTCAACGGCCTGACGGCCGATCAGGCCCTCGACCTGCTCGGCCTGCCGGCCGGGGCGACGCTGCTGGTCACCGGTGCGGCGGGCGGGGTGGGCGGGCTCGCCGTCCAACTGGCCGCGCTGCGCGGGCTGCGGGTGGTGGCTCAGGGCGCGGAGGCGGACCGGGAGGCGCTGCTCGGGCTGGGCGCGGAGTGGTTCGTGCCCCGGGGCGGTGGCGAACTCGCCGAGCAGGTACGGGCCTTGGTGCCCGGCGGGGTGGACGGGGCGTTGGACGCCGCACTGCTCGGGGTGGAGGCCCTCGGGGCGGTCCGCAACCGGGGTGCCTTCGTCGCCCTCTCGGCCGGCCGCGCCCCGGTCGCCCTGCGCGGCATCAGGGTCGCCCAGGTCTGGGTGGCCGCCGACGGCGAGGCCTTGGCCCGGCTGAGCACCCTGGCCGCCGACGGCCGCCTCGTCCTGCGGGTCGGTGCCGTCCTCCCGCTCGGCGAGGCCGCCCGGGCCCATGAGCTGTTGGCCCGCCCGGGCCGGAGGGGTGCCGTGGTGTTGGTGCGATGACTCCTCGCCGGGCGCGGACGGGGCTCGGGGGAGTCGGCATGCCGTCCGGGCAGCGCTGCAAGCGCATTCGACGTGCCCGTGCGGTCACGTACGCGCGGCTCAGGGCTCGCGGCGGGTGAGCTCCTCGGCCAGGGAGCGCTGGAAGGCCGTCACCAGGGCCTGGACGACCATGGGTTGGATCCGTTCGGTCAGGCCCTTCATCCGCTCCAGGTCCTCCTCGCTGGGCTCGCTCTCCCGGTACGGGCGCCAGACCGTGTCGCGGAACAGGCGGTGCAGGTCGTGCGCGGTGGCCTGGCTGTGCAGGCGGACCACGGCGCGTGCCGCCAGCAGGGTCTCCAGCGGGATGGGGACGTCCAGGACGCGGACGCCGAGCGGGAGCATGCCGGGCTCGATCTTGAAGAGCTCCGGGTCCTCGGTGCGGTGCACCGCGCCCATCGCGGCGAGCCGGTCGACGTCCTCCTCGGAGAGCTCCCGGCCGACCCGGCGTCCCAGCTGCTCCCTGGTCGCCTCCTCGGCCACCTCGGGGGTCCAGGAGGCGACCAGACCGCGGTGGAAGGCCAGGTCCAAGGAGCTGATGTCCTCGGGGAGTTGGGACAGGTAGCGCTCGATCGCGGCCAGTGTCAGGCCCTGCCGCTGGAGCTCCTCGATCAGCTCCAGCCGGCCCAGGTGCTCGGCCCCGTACCACCCGACCCGGCGCGGTCCCAGCTCCGGCGGGGGCAGCAGCCCCTTGGTGCTGTAGAAGCGCAGTGTCCGCACCGTCACCCCGGCCCGCGCCGCCAACTCGTCGACGGTCATCTGCGACGGCGCCGGCGCTGCCATGGTGGGCCTCCTGCTCGGATCGGGACGCGGCACTACCGCTGTGACAGCAGTAGTGTCCCATCCGGGGCGGGCCGGTGCCGAGAAGCGGGGTTCAGCTTTCGGCGTGCGGGGTGATCAGGCCGGTCTCGTAGGCGAGGACGACGGCCTGGACGCGGTCGCGCAGGCCGAGCTTGGTGAGGATGCGGCCGACGTGGGTCTTCACGGTGGTGGGGCTGAGGACCAGGCGGTCGGCGAGCTCGGCGTTGCTGAGGCCGGTGGCGAGCAGGCGCAGGACCTCGAGCTCACGGGGCGTCAGGTCGGCGAGGGCGCGGTGCGGTGGGGGCGGGGGAGAGGGGGAGGAGGGCGGCTCCGGGCGGGCGAAGCGTTCGACCAGGCGGCGGGTGATGGCGGGGGCCAGCAGGGCGTCGCCGGTGCGCACCAGGCGGACGGCGGCGACCAGGTGCTCGGGGGTGACGTCCTTGAGCAGGAAGCCGCTGGCGCCGAGGGTGAGCGCCGCGTAGACGTAGTGGTCGAGGTCGTAGGTGGTGAGGATGAGCACCTTGGGGCCGCCGGCCTGTCCGGCGATCCGGCGGGTGGCCTCGATGCCGTCCATCACGGGCATCCGGACGTCCATCAGGACCACGTCCGGCCGGGTGCGCAGGACGGCCGACACCGCCTCGGCCCCGTTGGCGGCCTCGGCCACCACCTCGATGCCGTCGGCGGCCAGGATCATGCCGAAGCCGGTCCGCACCAGCGCCTGGTCGTCCGCCAGGACGACCCGCAGCGGGGCCGCGCTCATCCGGTCCGCCAGGGCAGCCGCGCGGTGATCCGGTAGCCGCCGGCCAGGGTCGGCCCGGCGGTCAGTTCGCCGCCGCAGACGGCGAGCCGCTCCCGCAGGCCGATCAGACCGCGCCCGCCGCCGGTGCTGACGGGCATGCGGGCCCCGGCGGGGCCGGTGTCGGTGGCCTCGATCGCCAGCCACTCCCCGGAGGTCTCCAGGGTGATCCTGGCCCGGGCCCCCGGGGCGTGCTTCAGGGTGTTGGTCAGGGCCTCCTGCACCACCCGGTACACCGTCAGCTCCACGATCGGCGCCAGCGGTTCGGCGGGCAGCGCCACGCTGGTCTCCACCGGGAGCCCGGCCGCCACCACCCGCTCCACCAGCGCGTCGAGCTGCCCCAGCCCGGGCTGGGGCTCCAGGCCTTCGGCCCGTTCGTGCTCGGGGGCGGCCAACAGGCCCATCACCTGCCGGAGTTCGGCCAGCGCCGCCCGTCCGCCGGACTCCACCGCGAGCAGCGCCTCGCGGGCCTGCTCGGGCGCGGTGCCCAGCACGGTGCGGGCCGCGCCCGCCTGGATCACCATCACGCTGACATTGTGGGTCACCACGTCGTGCAGCTCGGCCGCGATCCGGGCGCGCTCCTCGGCGACCGCCCGCCGGGTCTCCTCCCGCTGGGCCAGCCGCAGCTCCTCCATCCGTTCCCGCCCGGCCGCCAGCCGCCGCTGCCAGAACCGCACCAGGGAGGCCGAGACCCCCGCCGCCAGCAGCACCACCGCCGGGCTCGACCACCCCGGCAGCACCGGTCGCGCGTCCCGCAGCACCACCCCCGCCACCACCGCCCCGGCCAGCAGCGCCGCGACGGCCGGAACCCGGTGGCGGCTGTGCCGGACGGCGCCGTAGGCGGCCAGCACGCAGCAGAGCACGTTGATCCAGGAGGCCCGGTCGCCGAGGGCCAGCAGGGCGGCCAGCACCAGGGCGAAGACCGCCAACGGCCACCGCCGACGGAGCGCCAGCGGCAGCGCGGAGAGCGGCACCAGCAGCCAGAGCGCGGCGGCTGACGGCCCGTCGGGCCCCGCCGTCTCCGGCACGGCGCCCAGCGGGAGGTCCGGCGGGGCCGGGACGGTGAAGACCTGCTGCGGGCCGATCCGGATCGGCCCGTCGCCCGGGTACCGCACCGCGACCACCAGGGCCGTGACGGTCAGCACCACCGCGAGCAGCACGTCGGCCCACCGGGCCAGGCGCGACGGCGGGGCCGGCGGACGGCCTTCCGCCCGCAGCGCCTCCCGCACCTGGTGACGCCATCCGCGTCGTTCCCGCTCCCGCACCGGGTCATTGTGCGGGCCGGGTGGCCCCGGGCGCGTCCACCCTGACGACGACCCCGCCCTCCGCGAGGCGTACGCCGCGGGAAGGACCCGCGGCCGGGATCGTCCGCCGGGAGGGCCGGAGGTCGGCGTGACGGCCGACGCGCCGCCCGCACCCCCGGGCCTAGGTTCACCCCGTTCCCCGAACCGAGACCCCTCACCGGAGGACCACCGTGTCCCATGTGATCGAACTGGCCGGCGTCGTCCGGCGCCACGGCACCACCACCGCGCTCGGCCCGCTCGACCTCACCGTCGCCGAGGGCGAGGCGCTGGCCGTGACCGGGCCCTCCGGCAGCGGCAAGTCCACCCTGCTCAACCTGGTGGCCGGGCTGGACCGCCCGACCGACGGCAGCGTCACCGTCGCCGGGACCAGGCTGGACGGGCTCGGCGAGCACGCCCTGGCCCGCTTCCGCCGGGAACGGATCGGCATGGTCTTCCAGTTCTTCAACCTGCTGGACGACCTCACCGTGGCCGACAACATCCTGCTCCCGGCCCAGCTGCGCGGCGCCGGACGGCGCACCGCCGCCGCCCGTGCCGAGGAGCTGATGGAGCAGCTCGGCATCGCCCGGCACGCCCGGGCCCACCCCGGACAGCTCTCCGGCGGCGAACGCCAACGCGTCGCGGTGGCCCGGGCCTTGGTGAACCGCCCGGCCCTGCTGCTGGCGGACGAGCCGACCGGAGCCCTGGACAGCGCCGCCGGGGAGCAGGTGCGCGAGCTGCTCACCGAGCTGCACCGCGGCGGCCAGACGGTGGTGCTGGTCACCCACGACCTGGAGCTCGCCCGGGCCTGCGCCACCCGCACGGTGGTGCTGATCGACGGTCAACTCGCCCAGGACGGTCAACTCGCGCGGCACTCCCGGACGGAGGCCGGCCGATGAGGATCCGCTTCGCCGGGGCCCTCGGCTCCGTGGTGCGCGCCGGGGTGGCCCGACGGAGGGTGCAGAGCCTGGTGGTGGCGCTGGCCGCGCTGTTCGCGGTCGCCTCCTCCGTGGTGGCCGGGGCGCTGCTGGTCGCCGTCGACGCCCCGTTCGACCGCGCCTTCGCCCGCGGGCACGGGGCCCACCTGACCGTCCAGCTGGACCCGGCCAAGGCGGACCGGGCCCAACTCGAAGCCGCCGCACGGGCCGTGGGCGTCACCGAGACCGCCGGCCCGTACCGGGCGCTGGGCCTCCAGCTGACCGACCCCGAGGGCCGCCGCCTGCCGGCCCTCAGCACCGTGGGCCGCGCGGGCCCCGGCGGCGCCGTCGACAGGCTCGAACTCGGCAGCGGCCGCTGGGCAACCGCGCCCGGAGAACTGGTGCTCTCCCGCGCCTTCGCCGGGCCCGGCTTCCCGCTCGGGACGGTGCTGCGCGCCGCGCAGCTCCCGGGATCTCGGGAGTTCACCGTGGTCGGCCTGGCCACCTCGGCCGGCCGCAGCGCCGACGCCTGGGTGACGCCCGGTCAGCTCGACGCCCTGGCCACTCCGGAGCAGCCCGCCACCACCCAGCTGCTCCACCGGCTCGCCGACCCCGACGGCGCGGCCCGCCTCGACGCGGCCCGGCGGACGTACGCCGGGGCGCTGCCCGCCGGCGCGGTGCTGGGATCCGTCTCCTGGCTGGACACCAAGCGGGCCGCGGACCAGGGCGCCGCGCCCACCGTCCCGTTCCTGCTCACCTTCGGCGCGCTCGGCCTGGCCATGGCGGTGATCACCGTGGCCGGAGCGGTGAGCGGCGCGGTCGGCACCGGGCTGCGCCGGATCGGCATCCTCAAGGCGGTCGGCTTCACCCCCGCCGAGGTGGTCCGCGCCTACCTGGCCCAGGCCCTGGTCCCGGCCGGCGCGGGCGTCCTGCTCGGCGTGCCGCTCGGCAACCTGCTGGCCCTGCCGCTGCTCGCCGACACCGAGGAGGCGTACGGTGCGGTCCCGCTCGGCGTGGCCTGGTGGGTGGACGTGCTCGTCCCGGCCACCGCCCTGGCGGTGGTCGCCCTGGCCGCCCTGCTGCCCGCCCTGCGGGCCGGACGGCTGCGCACCGTCGAGGCCATCGCGGTGGGCCGCACCCCGCGGGGCGGCCGCGGCCGCCGGGCCCACCGGCTGGCCGTCCGGCTCCCGCTGCCCCGGGCCGTGACGTACGGACTGGCGCTGCCCTTCGCCCACCCGGTCCGGGCCCTGGCCATGCTGCTCGCGGTCGCCTTCGGCACCCTGACGGCGGTCTTCGCGGTCGGCCTGACGGGCTCCCTCGGCGCGGTCGGCGCCGCCCAGGACCCGGGCGGCCGGGCCCAGGTGACCGTCTTCACCGGCGGCTCCGGCGGGCCCGGCGTCCCGGCCCCCGGCCAGGCCGAACGGCCCGCCGCCGACCCGGCCCGGCTGCGCGCCGCGATCGAGGCCGAGCCCGGCACCGCGGGGTACTACGGCCGGACCTGGGCCGAGATCAGCGTGCCCGGGGTGTCCGGCGCCTCCCGGGCGGTGCTGTACGAAGGGGACTCCCGGCGCGGCGCGCTGGAGCTGATCGACGGTCACTGGCTGGACGGCCCCGGCCAGGTGGTCGCCCCCAGCGGCTTCCTGGCCCGCACCGGCCACCGGATCGGCGACACCGTCCGGGTGGTCCACCGTGGCACCACCAGGGAGCTGCGGATCGTCGGCGAGGGCTTCGAGACGGCGGACGAGGGCATGCACCTGCACGCCCTGCTGGCCGACTTCCCCGCCGCCGGCCCCGGCTCCTACCTGGTCGCCCTGACCGACGGGACGGACCCGGCCGCGTACGCCGCCCGGCTCGGCGCCGTGGTCGGCCCGCTGGGCGGCGAGGCGGTCGCGACGGCGCCGGACGGGCGGGAGGGGCTGGCCCTGGTGCTGACCGCGATGGCGGCGCTGCTCACCCTGCTGCTGGTCGGGGTGGCCGGGCTCGGGGTGCTCAACTCGGTGCTGCTGGACACCCGGGAGCGGGTCCGCGACCTGGGCATCGCCAAGGCCGTCGGCATGACCCCGCGTCAGACCGTGGCCCTGGTGCTCTCCTCGGTCACCCTGATCGGGCTGCTCGGCACCGCGCTCGGGCTCCCGGCCGGAGTCCTGCTGCACGAGGTGGTCGTCCCCGCCATGGGCCACGCCGCGGGCGTCGACCTCCCGAGGTCCGTGCTGGCCGGCCCGGGCCCGGGGCAGCTCGCCCTGCTGGCCCCGGCCGGGCTGCTGATCGCCCTGCTGGGCGCCCTCCTCCCGGCCACCTGGGCGGCCCGCACCACCACCGCGACGGCCCTGCGGACCGAGTGACCCCGGGCCCGGGCCCGGGGCCGTCCGCCCGCTCCGGTACGCTCGCGCAGCCGTTCGACCGCTGGTGGTGGCGGCGGGACCAGGGGGAGCGAAGCAGTGGACACGCCGTCATGTGACCGGCCGGGCAGCCCGCGTGACGGTGCGGTGGAGGAGCCGAACCCCTACGCCGCGCCGTCCTACCCGCCGCCGCCCGGGCTGCCCGGGCAGTTCGAGCGGCCCCGGCGGCGGTTCGGCCCGGGAGCCTGGGCCGCCCTGGTGGTGGCGGTCGCCCTGGTGGCCGTCACCACGGTGGTGGTGGCGACCAAGGGCTCGGAGGCCGTCCGGGAGGTCGGACAGCGCGTCCGCGACGCCGAGAAGCCGTGGGAGCCCGGGGAGTGCTTCCGGGGCGGGAACGACGAGCTGTCGCGCGCCGAGGAGGTGCCCTGCACCGAGCCGCACCGGATGGAGGTGTTCACCGCCTACGACCTGGCCGACCAGGCGTACCCGGGGAGCGAGGAGCTGCGCACCATGGTCCTGGGGCGGTGCCGGCGCGGCCAGTACGGGTACGTGCTCGACCGCATGGCGATCCCGCGCGGGACCAGGATCGGCGCGCTGATGCCGAGCGAGACCCAGTGGAAGCTCGGCGGACGGGGAATGGTCTGCCACTTCACCCACCCGCAGCCGCGGCGGGGCTCGATCACCAAGGGCACGGCCGGCTACTCGCCCGAGCAGTACGACTACCTGGCGGCCGAGCATCCCGTCGACGAGGCGCTGTCCCAGTGGCCGGAGCAGGATCCGTCCCAAGCCCCGCTCCAGTACCGGGAGTTCGCCGCCGACCTGGCCAAGGCGCTGCGGGTGGAGTCGGGCCTGCTGGACGGCGTCCGCTGGAGCGAGGGGCCGAAGCAGCGGCTGGACGCGCTCAAGGCGGAGCTGGAGGCCCAGGCCCGGCAGGCCGACCTGGTGGCGCGGACGGAATCCGTCCAACTGCTCGCCGAGGTCGACAAGTTGCGCGTCCACGGCCAGGCCGACCTGCGCTTCCGCTCGGCCTTGGACCTGCCGGTCGTCCCGCAGGACGCTCCCGACGAGGCCTGACCGGGCCCTCGCCGCGGCCCGGTCGACCCCGCGGGCCCGATCAGGCGGAGAGCAGCTCCGGGTGGTGGCGCTCCGTCACCTCGGGGTGGGCCCGGGCGTAGCCCTTCAACTCGTTCCGCCCGAACTCGGCGAAGAGCGGGTTGGCCGGGTCGTCGGTGGCGCCCGGGGCGTGGTGCGCGCTCGGGAAGTCGAGCGGCTCGACGTGGGCGTCGAGGCGGGGGTTGTAGAAGAACGGGACGGAGAAGCGCTCGCGGGCCCCGGGCGGGCTGACCACGCGGTGGCGGGTGGCCTTGAGGTAGCCGTCGGTGGCGACTTCGAGGAGCTCGCCGAGGTTCACCACGAAGGCGCCGGGCACCGGCGGGACGGCTAGGAAGGTGTCGTCGGGGAGCAGCACCTCCAGCCCGCCGACGGTGTCCTGGAGGAGCAGGGTGATGAACCCGTAGTCCTTGTGCGCCCCGACGCCCTGGCCCGCCCCGTCGGGAGCGGTGCCGGGGTAGCGGACCAGCTTGAGCCGCAGGTGGGGGTGGCCGGCGAAGGCGTAGTCGTAGAAGTCGGGGCGGGCGCCGATCGAGGCGAGCAGCTCGTGCAGCAGCTTGGCGGCGACCGCGCCCAGGCGGTCGATCCAGTTGAGCGCGGCGGGCCGCAGCGCGGGCAGCGCGGGCGGCCACTGGTTCGGGCCCTCCAGCCACCAGTAGGGCTGGTCCTCGGGGCCGGGCACGTGCGGGGGCAGCTCGGCGCCGATGTCGAGCTGGTCGCGCCAGTCCTGGCTGCCGCCGGTGCGCTCGGTGCCGGTGCGGGTGTAGCCGCGGTAGTGCGGGGAGTTGAGGTTGCTGACGGCCAGTCGGTCCGCCTCGGGCAGGGCGAAGAAGGCGTGCATGGCGTCGGTCAGCTCGGTGGTCTCCTCCGGTGTCACGCCGTGGCCGATGAGCTGGAAGAAGCCGACCTCGGTGGCGGCCGCGCGCAGCGCGTCGTGCAGCAGGGCGCGGTCGTCGGCGGAGCCGTCGGCGAGGGAGAGGTCGATGACCGGGAGACCGGTGAGGTGCGCTGTCATGTGCCGCCGTCCGTGGTGAGTGCCGCTGCTACCGGACCACAGCACCAGATTAGTGCGCGTTTGTTCCGCTCAGGGGGTTGACCTGTCCGGAATGCGGAGGAGACTTGTGGGTACACCCCGGGAACACCGGACGGGTCGCCCCGCCGGCCGAGACGTCGGCCCCCCGCGCGATCAGGTCCAAGCCCCCCGGTCAGGCCCCCGGCAACTCCCTCCGGGCGCGGCTCCGCGAGCGACGGCCACGGATCCGGCAGACGGACGGAAGTACCGGGGACTGCGCTGTCCGGAGCCGTTCCGTCAGGAGTGGGGGAACGGGCACTTCGCGGGGGCGTCGGTCCCGAAGGTGCCCAGCTCGCTCAGCCGGTAGCCGTTCGGGTAGCCCCGCACCTGCCGCCCGTCCCGGGCGAAGTGCGGCGTGCGGCGGGCGGGCAGCAGTTGGACGAAGCGGCCGCGCAGCCGCATCCCGGCGCGGACGGCGGCGCGCAGGGCGGCCGGCGGGGCGGGGTAGCCGAAGGCCTCCCGCAGCGGGTCGTCGAGCAGGCAGAGCGCGGAGAGCCGCATCTGGCCGCCGAGCGGGCGCGGGTACCAGCTCTCGGTGAGGTCCAGGGTGGCGTCCGAGACGGCCCGGCCGCCGGGGTCGAAGGCGAAGTGCGCGCGCTCGTACCCGTCGAGCAGGGTCTCGAACTCCCGGTAGGTCTCCGGGACGTCGCGCAGCCCCATGTGGCGGCCGAGCTCGCGGTAGTAGTTGACCGAGGCGCGCACCTCGTGCGAGGAGAAGCGGCGCCAGCCGTAGTCGTCCATCCAGCGCTTGGGCACCACCACGAAGGTGGCGAGCACGTAGACGAAGTCCTCGTCGGAGATCGCGTAGCGGCGGTGCATCTGGTTCATCCGCCGGATCGCCTCGCGGCCCTGAGGGGAGTCGAAGCCGTGCTCGACCACCGCCTCCAGGATCAGCACGGTGTCGTCGTAGCGCTTCTGCGCCCGCCCGGTGAACTCCCCGGTCTCGGCGAGCAGGCGGCCGATGCTGGGGACCGCGTACGTGCGGTAGAGGGCGAAGCCGAGCGCCTGGTTGGTGTCCCAGGGGAACTCGTACTGGCTCATGATCCGGTAGATCTCGGTGTACTGGGTCTCCGGGTCGAGCCGGCGGATCCGCCGCAGCCACTCGTAGCGGTTCATCGGGGGATCCTTCCGGTGCGGACGGCTGGCTGCCGAGACCCTAGGGCGGCGGCAACCGGCCGGTCAACACCATGATCTGACGCGTGGTCAGCGCGGCTCGCCCGGGTAGGTGCCGAAGGACCAGAGGTTGCCCTCCGGATCGCGGACGGTGAAGTCGCGGGAGCCGTCCTTGCCGTAGTCGACGTCGCGCGGGGCGGTGACCACCTCGGCGCCCGCCCGGACGGCGCGGTCGAAGAGGGCGTCCGGGTCGCCGGTGACCACCACGTAGGCGCCGAAGGAGCCCGGGCGCAGCGGCCACGGGTCGTCCTCGCCGCCCCGGACGGAGCCGAGCATGACGCCGCCGCCGGCCGGCCAGGACAGCTGGGCGTGGTGGACGGTGTCGCCGTCGGCGTAGACGGCGGTCTCCTCGAAGCCGAAGGCCTCCACCAGGAAGCGGATCAGGGCCGGGGCGTCGGCCGCGCGCAGGCTGGGCCAGACCTGGGGCGGGGGCGGTTGGGTCATCGGGCGTCTCCTCCGGTCGGGATACCTGGAGGAGAGCGTAGGGCGGGGTGCCGCGCCGGGGCCGGATGTTCGATTGCCGAGTCCGGCCCCGCGTGACGGTCCGTCAGGAGTGCTTCGGCTCCGTGCCGGGCGCGAAGCTGGCGTAGTACGCGGCGGCCATGTCCTCGTCGCCGTGGCCCTGGGCGGCGGCCCGCTCGAAGCGTTCGGCCGAGGCGGCGGCCACGTCGAGCCGGACGCCGTGCCGGGCGCCGGTCTCGGCGATCAGGCGGGCGTCCTTGGCGGCGGTGGTGACGGCGAAGGAGGCCGGGCTGAGGCCTTCGCCGAGGATCAGGGCGGACTTGGCGTGCAGGTACCCCATGTCCAGCGGGCCGCCGGCGATCAGGTCGAGGAACTGCTGCGGGTCGACGCCGAGGGCGTGCGAGAGGGCCAGGGCCTCGCCGGCCGCGTTGGTGGCGGCCAGGACCCAGCTGTTGGCGACCAGCTTGAGGCGGGTGGCGGCGCCGCTCGCGCCGTCGTCGCCGGTCCGGACGGTGAGGGCGCCGACCGCGTCCCAGACCGGCACCAGCTCGGCCCAGTGCTCGGCGGGCCCGGCGGCCAGCACGGTGAGCTTCCCGGCCTCGGCGGGCGCGCGGGTGCCGAGCACGGGGCAGTCGAAGAACACCAGGCCGTGCGCGGCGGCCAGTTCGGACAGCGCGGTGACGTCCTCCAGGCCGACGGTGGTGGACTGCATCCAGAGCGCCCCGGGGCGCAGGCCGGAGGCGGCCCGGCCCATCGCGTCCAGGACGGCCGCGCCGTCGTGGAGCATGGTCAGCACCACGTCGGCGCCCTCGACGGCCTCGGCCGCCGCGCCGACGATCCGGACCCCGTCGGCGGCCAGCGGTTCGGCCTTGGCGCGGGTGCGGTTCCAGGCGGTGACGGAGTGCCCGGCACGGGCCAGGTTGCGGGCCATCGCCGCCCCCATGATCCCCGTGCCGAGCACACCGATGGCGAGCCGGTCCGACATGACGTTCCCCTCTCGGTCGTGGTTCCCCGTTGGTGAGCATACGACTGACGGCTCGTCATGACCGGGCGGGGGCGGCGGAGGCCTCAGGGGCCGGTGGCGATCTGGCCGAGGTCGGTCCAGCCGCCCTGTCCGGGGCCGCCGGCGTACAGCGCGGCCCGGGTCGCGCCGTCGGTGACCAGGCGGTCGGCATGGGTGTCGCCGTCGAAGTCGGCGAACTCCACCTGCTGCTGAGGGACCGTCACCCCGGTGGCGATCCGGCCGAGGTCGTGCCAGCCGCCGTGGCCGTCGCCGCCTCGGTTGAGGTGGGCGGTGACGGCGCCGTCGTTGGTGAGGGTGAGGTAGTCGGTGCGGCCGTCGCCGTCGAGGTCGGCGAGGCGGACGCGGGTGCGGTCGGTGGTGGTGCCGGTGGCGATCTGGCCGAGGTTCTGCCAGCCGCCGTGGCCGTCGCCGCCTCGGTTGAGGTGGGCGGTGACGGCGCCGTCGTTGGTGAGGGTGAGGTAGTCGGTGCGGCCGTCGCCGTCGAGGTCGGCGAGGCGGACGCGGGTGCGGTCGGTGGTGGTGCCGGTGGCGATCTGGCCGAGGTTCTGCCAGCCGCCGTGGCCGTCGCCGCCTCGGTTGAGGTGGGCGGTGACGGCGCCGTTGTCGGTGAGGGTGAGGTAGTCGGTGCGGCCGTCGCCGTCGAGGTCGGCGAGGCGGACGCGGGTGCGGTCGGTGGTGGTGCCGGTGGCGATCTGGCCGAGGTCGTGCCAGCCGCCGTGGCCGTCGCCGCCCCGGTTGAGGAGTGCCCGGACCGCGCCGCCGTCGGCGATCACCAGGCGGTCGGCCCGGCCGTCGCCGTCGAAGTCGGCCCAGCGGTCCCGGCCCGCGCCGCCCGATTCGGTGCCCGCGCGGTGCGGTGCGGGGCGGACCGCCAGCCCGTCGGCGACCGCTTGGTCGAGCGCCCGGGCGTAGGCCTCGGCGAGCCTGGCGTAGCCGCGGTCGTTCGGGTGCAGGCCGTCGGGCAGTTCGGTGGCGGGGACGAGGGACGGCGGGGTGACGTAGCGGACCTTGGCGCCGCTCCGCTGCCTGGCTGAAATGGCCTCCTGCATGGAGGAGTTGAAGCTCTGTGCGGCGCTCTCGACCCCGTGGGTGGTGGGGATCAGGCCCAGGGCCAGGACGGTGGCGCCCGGCCGGGCGGCGGTGATCCGGTCGATCAGCGCGGAGAGGCGGTCCGGGGCGTGGGCGCGTTCGCCGCGGAGGAGGTCGTTGACGCCGAGGTGCAGCAGCACCACGTCGGGCTGGGCGGCGGCCAGCCAGCCGTCGACCCCCGGGGCGATCTGGTCGATCAGGGAACCGCTGTGCCCCTCGTGGTCCGGGTCGGGCACCGCGCCGTACGCGCCGGAGCCGACGAAGTCGGTGCTGTAGCGCGGCCGTTCGGCCGGTGCCCGGTCGCCCGGTGCCTGACCGCCCGGTGCCCGACCGGACAGCGTCCGGTACAGCGGGAGCCGGTAGCCCGCTCCCGTGGAGCTGCCGTCGCCGGCGGTGATCGAATCGCCCAGCGGCATCACCCGTAGGACCATCGGGGCGGGGGCGAGCCCCCGGGTGGGGGCGGCGTGGACGGGGCGGGCGGTGAGCCAGGCCCCGGCCGTGCAGAGCGCGGTGGTCAGGGTCAGGGTGACGGCGAGGTCGAGGGCGGGGGTGAGCTTCACGGCGGGTCCTTCCGCCGGGCGGTCGGGGGTCGGCCCGGGGAACGGATGATGGCAAGGGCCCGGCGGGTGCGGCGGGGCGGCTCGGGGTGGGGTGCCCGGCCGCCACCCGGTCGGGTGACGGACCGTCAGCCGCCCTCGGCCGTCCGGCCGAGCCCCTGCGGTGGGTCAGACCCGGGCCGGGGCGGGGTCGGGCGCGGCGGCGGCCCGGACGGGGCGGGCGGCCGGAATGGCGGTGGCCACCGCGGCGGCTGCCAGGGCGACACCCGAACCGATCAGCAGGGCGATCCGGAAGCCGTGCTCGGACGGCAGGGCACGGCCGTGGAAGTCGGTGGTCAGCTGGGCCAGCACCACGCCCGTGACGGCGGCGGAGACGGAGCTGCCGATGGAGCGCATCAGGGTGTTGAAGCTGTTCGCCGAGGCGGTCTCCTGGGGCGGGACGGCGCCCATGATGAGCGCGGGCATCGCGCCGTACGCGAGGCCGACGCCGGTGTTGCAGACCAGGGAGGCCAGCAGCAGGCCCCAGGTGGAGCCGAGCAGCAGCTGCGCCGAGCCGTAGCCGAGGGCGATCACCAGGCTGCCGACGGCCAGCGTGACCTTGGGGCCCTTGGCCGCGGAGAGCTTGGCGCCGAGCGGGGCCAGCACCATCATGGCCAGCCCGGCCGGGGCCATCCACAGGCCCATCGCCATCATCGACTGGCCCAGCCCGTAGCCGGTGGCCTCGGGCAGCTGGAGCAGTTGGGGCACCACCAGGGACTGGGCGTACATGGCGAAGCCGACCAGGACGGACGCCGCGTTGGTGATCAGCACCTGGGGGCGGGCGGTCACCCGCAGGTCGACCAGCGGGTCGGCGGTGCGCAGCTCCCAGACGCCCCAGAGCAGCAGCAGGGCGAGCGCGGCGCCGAACAGGCCGAGGGTGGTGGCGCTGCCCCAGCCCCAGTCCGAGCCCTTGGAGACGGCGAGCAGCAGCGAGACCAGGCCGGCGCCGAGGCCGAGCGCGCCGGGGAGGTCGAAGCGTCCGGCGGGGGAGCTGACGGAGCGTCCGGCCGGGACGGTGCGGGCCACCAGCACGGCCACCAGCACGCTGAGTCCGGCGGCCACCCAGAACAGCACCCGCCAGCTGGCGTGCTCGGCGACGGCGGCCGAGAACGGCAGGCCGAGCGCGCCGCCGACGCCCATCGAGGCGCTCATCACGGCGATCGCCGAGCCGAGCCGCTCGGGCGGCAGCAGGTCCCGCAGCAGGCTGATGCCGAGCGGGACGATGCCCATGCCGACGCCCTGGAGGCCGCGCCCGACGATCATCGGGAGCACCGAGGAGGAGAGCGCGCAGACCACCGAACCGGCGATCAGCGGCACGGTGGAGACCAGCAGCATCCGGCGCTTGCCGTACATGTCGCCGAGCCGCCCGGCGACGGGGGTGGCCACGGCGGCCGAGAGCAGGGTGGCGGTGATCACCCAGGAGGCGTTCGAGGCGCTGGTGGAGAGCAGCGCGGGCAGGTCGCCGATCAGCGGGACCACCAGGGTCTGCATGACGGCGGCGACGATGCCGGCGAGGGCGAGCACGCCGGTGACGGCTCGGGGGTGGGTGTTCGCGGGCGGGCTGTCCGGCACGGGGTCTCCTCGGGGCGGTGGCAGGTGCCTGTGCACCGTACATCTGATGTGCATGATGCACAACGCATGTACGGTGCACAGTGCCGTGGTATACCTGCTGGTGGGAGAGGTGCCGCAGGGAAGGAAGCGCGCGATGGAGAGGCCCACCCAGCAGGTCGAGTTCGAGACCATGCTGCTCGGCCGGCACAGCCACCTGAGCCCGCGCGGCAAGCGCGAGGGCGGGCTGGACCGCAGCGCCTACATCCTGCTCAGCCGCCTGGGGGTGGAAGGCCCGATGACGATCGGTCAGCTCAGCGAGGCCTTCGGGCTCGACGTCTCGACCCTCAACCGGCAGACGGCGGCGATGACCCGGGCCGGGCTGGTCGAGCGGATCCCCGACGAGGGCGGCGGCATCGCCCGCAAGTTCCGCGTCACGGCCGAGGGCGGGCGGGCGCTGGAGCGGGAGCGGGCGGAGATCGTCGCCGGGCTGGAGACGGTGCTCGACGACTGGAGCGAGGAGGACGTGGCCGCCTTCGCGGGCTACCTCCAGCGGTTCAACGGCTCGATCGAGCGGATCTCGGGGCGGCCCTGGCCCCGGCCGTGAAACGCCGAGGGGGCCGGACACCGTGGTGGTGTCCGGCCCCCCGCTGGTGGTTCGTCAGAACTGCAGGGACCAGGCGTTGACGTAGCCGGTGTCGTTCGCCGCGTTGTCGGTGACCCGGAGCTTCCAGGTGCCGTTGGCCACCTCGGAGGAGGCGTTGACGGTGTAGGTGGCCTGGACGTTGTCCGCGCTGTCGTTGGCGTTGTAGTCCTTCAGCAGGTAGGCGCTGCCGTCCGGGGCGATCAGCTGGACGCGCAGGTCACCGCGGAAGGTGTGCCGGATGTCCACCGCGACCGAGAGCGCGGACGGGGCGTTGCCGGTGACGCCGGTGACGGAGACCGGGGACTCCACGGTGGTGTTGTCGCCGATCGCGTAGTCGGCGGTGTTCTCGAACTTCTTGCCGGTGGGCGGGGTGGTGGTGCCGCCGCCGACCTTGAGCAGGCGGTTCGGCGAGCCGCTGCCCGCGTTGGTCACCTTGCCGGTGGTGGCGTCGGCGACCAGCTGGTCACGGACCTGCTGCGGCGTCCAGGACGGGTTGGCCGAGAGCAGCAGGGCCGCGGCGCCCGCGGTGTGGGGGGAGGCCATCGAGGTGCCGTTCATGCTGGTGCTCGCGGTGTCGCCGCTGTTGGAGGCGGAGACGATGGCCGAGCCCGGCGCGAAGAGGTCCAGGCAGGTGCCGTAGTTGGAGTACGAGGCCCGGGCGTCCGAGGAGTCGGTGGCGCCGACGGTGATCGCCGCGCCGAGGGAGGCGGGCGAGGAGGTGCAGGCGTCCTTGGAGCTGTTCCCGGCGGCGACGGCGTAGGTGACGCCCGAGGCGATCGACTTGGCCACCGCGTCGTTCAGGGTCTGGTCGGTGTCGCCGCCGATGCTCATGTTCGCGACGGCGGGCTTGGCGGCGTTGGCGGTCACCCAGTCCACGCCCTTGATGACGGTCGACCAGGGCGCCGAGCCGTTGCAGTCCAGCACCCGGACGGAGACCAGCTTCACGCCCTTGGCCACGCCGTAGGCCGAGCCGCCGACGGTGCCCGCGACGTGGGTGCCGTGGCCCTGGCAGTCCGAGGCGTTGGAGTCGTTGTCCACGAAGTCGTAGCCGCTGACGGCCCGTCCGCCGAAGTCCTGGTGGGTCAGCCGGACACCGGTGTCGATCACGTACGCGGTCACGTTGGAGGCGGTGTTGGGGTAGGTGTAGGACTTGTCGAGCGGGAGGGCCGTCTGGTCGATCCGGTCCAGGCCCCAGGACGGCGGGTTGGACTGGGTGCCGGTGACGTGCGCCAGCCCGTCGGCCTCGACGCGGCGCACGCCCGGCTCGGCGGCCAGCCGGCGGGCCGCCTCGGGCGAGAGGCGCACCGCGAAGCCGTTCAGCGCGGCGGTGTAGACCTGGCTGAGGCTGCCGCCGTGACGTCCCGCCAACTGCTGGGCCTTGGAGGCGACTTCGGTGCTGCGGACGCCGTCGGCGAAGGTGACGATGTACGAGCCCTCGATCACGCCGGCGCGGTCGGTGCCGACCACGGTGCCCTCGGCGGGGCCGGCGGCGACGGCCGGAGCGGCGGCCAGGGCGGGGAGGCCGAGGGTGGCGAGCAGCAGGGCAGCGGCCGTGGCCGTGCTTCGGAGCTTCATGTGGGGGTCTCCTGGAGCGGGGTGTGAGGGGGACGGTGGGCGGCGGCGCCCGCACCGGGTACGTCGGGCGCCGCCCCCACCGGGCCGTGGCCGCACCGGATGTGTGGGGAGGGTGCGGGCCGCTCGGCCGTTGGGCAAGAGCATCGGTCCGCGCCGGGCACGGCAGCCAGGGGCGGGCGCACCCAGAGAAGGGCTCCCCGGCACCCAGAAAACCGGGGGCGGTGCGAGTGGCGGGTGAGGCTGTGTGGGTGGCCGGCCTTACTGTCGAAGTCCGTTGTGGAGGAGGGCTTCTGATGCGCAAGGTGACCTACTCGATGGGCGTCTCGCTGGACGGTTACGTCATCGGGCCGGACGGCACGTTCGACTGGGGGGACCCGGACGAGGAGGTGTTCCGCTTCTGCATCGAGGAGGTGCGGGGCGTGGACGTGCACCTGATGGGGCGTCGGCTCTACGAGACGATGCTCTACTGGGAGGACCCGGCGAACGTGACCGACCCGGCGGAGCGGGACTGGGTGGACGTGTGGTGCCCGCTGCGCAAGGTGGTCTTCTCCCGCACCCTGACCGAGGTCCGCGGCACCGCCACCCGGCTCGCGGGCGGCGGCCTCGCCGAGGAGATCGCCCGCCTGCGCGCCGAGCCCGGCGACGGGGACATCGCCATCGGCGGAGCGACGCTCGCGGCCGAGGCCGCCGCCCTGGACCTGATCGACGAGTACCGCGCCCGGGTCATCCCGGTCCTGGTCGGCGGCGGCGTCCCGTTCTTCCCGCAGGCGGAGCGGCACGTCGACCTGGACCTGGTGGAGACCCGGACCTTCGCGTCGAAGGTGGTCTACATGGCCTACCGCGTCGTGCGCTGACGTCGGTGGTGGCGCTTAGGGTTCCCCGGGAGAAGGAGAGGTAGGAGGGCGCGTGGGAGCCAAGACCGGTCTGCTGGTGTACGCGGACGGAGAGGTGCCGGGCCTGCTGAAGGGCGTGGGCGAGGCCGATCCTGAGCGGACGGCTGCCCTGGTGCGGCGGCTGTACCCGGGCTGGGAGATCGAGGAGGCCGGGGGGGCGACGCTGTGGGAGGGGGTCTACCCGCCCAACGGCTCCGCGTACGCGGCCAGCTGGCCCGGAGTGGAGCTGGTCGGCGACCAGCGGGTGATGCTGGACCGGCCCTCGCAGCTGCCGGCCGAGCTGGTGGCGGCCTCCGCCGGGCGGCGGCTGGTGCTGCACGCGATGCACAGCGTGGTGGACTGGCTGGCCTTCGCGGTGTGGGAGGACGGCCGGCTGGTCCGTTCGCTGAGCCTCTCCCCGGACGGCGGGATCATCGAGGACATCGGCGAGCGGCTCTCGTTCGAACACCCCTTCTGGGCGGGGGAGCACCCGGTCGAGCGCCTGAGGATCGCGGATGCGCCGGAGCGGGCCTACCCCCTGACGTTCCATCCGCTGGAGCTCGGGGAGGAGGCGCTCCGGGCGCTCTGCGGCTTCGTCATGGAGGGCCGCCCCGAGCCAGGCGACCTCGACCCCGACGACATCCACCTGCACGGCTTCCGCCGACAGGACCCGCAGGCACCGGACCGCGCCGCCCTGGAGGCCGCGATCCGGGCCCGGGTGGCGGCGATGCCCCCGCCGAAGACCTACGTCATGGGCCCGGACGGGACCTTGGTGGAGCGGCCGCTGCCGTGACCAAGGCGGCGTCCCGGCCCCTGGTCCACAGCACGGCGGCGGCTGAGGCGCCCGCCTCGGTCAGCCGCGCGGCCAGCGAGTGGGCGTCCTCCTCGGGGAGGCACTCGAGGAGCAGGACCGGTGGCGGAGCCGTCACGGCCTGCTTCGCGCGCCACAGGCCGAGGCCCGTCGTCAGCTGGTACGCCTTCGCGACCGCCAGCGGGGCGGGGCCGACGTCCAGCAGGACGAGGTCGTGCGGGACGTCGTCGCAGACGAGCGTGGCGTAGACGGTCTCGTCGGTCATGCCCGCCACGGTAGGCGCGACCGCTGCGGGCAGCCCAACGGTTTTCCGCAGCGGGCGCCCGGTCGTGACGACTGCGCGGGCCGGCCGCCCGACCCCCGGCGGCCCTCCCGGGTGGGAGGGCCGGGGCAGGGTCAGGGGGTGACGGGTCGGTCCCAGTCGATGGTGTGACGGAGGGTCGGGCCGAAGGTGCGTTCGGGGTGCATGGCGACTCTCATGAGGAGGCGCATCAGGATCGGCATGGCGGCGGCTGTCAGGCGGCCGGGGGCCTTGACGTGGTTGACCCGCATGGCTTGGGCGGCGATCTTCTCGACCCGGGGGCGGCGGGTGGCGGTGTAGGCGGGCAGGGCCCGGTCGAGGGGGAGGTCGCGGAGGGCCCGGGCCAGTTCGACCGCGCTCTCGATCGCCAGCGAGGCGCCCTGGCCGGAGCTGTTGGACGGGGCGTGGACGGCGTCACCGACCAGGACCATCCGGCCGCGGTGCCAGTGCGGGACGGGCGGCATGATCCAGACCGATCCGTTGGCGTGCAGCCGGCCCGGTTCGAGTGCGTCGAGGAAGGCGCCGCCGGGGACGTCCTGTCCGTAGGTGTCGCGCAGGATCCGCAGCCACTGCTCGGCCGGGACCTCGCGGGCCTCGCTCAGGCGCATCGGGGCGGCGTGCGGCAGGTTGAAGCCGACGCGGGTGCGGCCGTCGGCCTCGCGCCAGTAGAGGTAGTAGGCGTGCCGTCCGAAGGTGAAGTGGGTGAGGCCGGCCGGCCCGGGTGCGGGGTGCTCGACCGAGGCCTCGAAGCCGAGCACGCCGGTGAAGCGGGGGCCGGGTGCGGCCGGGTCGATCAGCGTGCGCACCGTGGAGTGGACGCCGTCGGCGCCGATCAACAGGTCCGCCCGGGCGCTGCTGCCGTCCGCGAAGTGCGCGGTGACTCCGGCACCGTCCTGCTCGGCGGCGGCCAGGCGCTTGCCGTGCTCGACGCGGATGCCCTGTGCGGCGGCGGCCGTGGACAGGATGCGGTGCAGGTCGTTCCGGTGGACCTGGAGCGGCGGGGCGACGCCGTCCAGCTGCGGGATGTCGATCTTCTTGTGCCCGAAGGCCATCGCGGTGCCGACGATCGGCAGGCCGACCGCCCTCACCTCCTCGGCGAGGCCGAGGAGTTCGAGTGCGGCCTGGCCGTTGGGGGCCAGGGCCAGGGTGCCGCCGACGCCCTCGGTGGGGGTCGGGTAGGCCTCGTACACGGTCGCGTCGATGCCGGCCTTGCGCAGCGCCATCGCCGTCACCGGGCCGGCGATGCCGCCGCCGATGACCAGCGCGCTCCGTACCTTGCTCATGTCTGCCTTCTCTCCAAGCGGACGGCGCCCTCGGCGGTCGTGCGCGCCGGGGCGTGGTGTACCGCCCTGGTGGAGAGTCCGGCTAGTGTTGCCGTTGCCGTCTCGCGGCCGGTCTCTCCCACCCAGGTGGGCGGTCTCGGGATACGACGGGCCCGGCGCGGTGCTGCAACACCGCGCCGGGCCCACTTGCTCATCCGGTCTCCCAGCCCCTCCAGTCGGCCAGGCCGGGGAACGAACCGGACGTCAACTCCTGGAGCAGTGCGCGGACCCACGCCTGCTCGGCCTCGCGCATGGCGATCTCGTACTCGTCCTCGACCAGGAACAGCCGCGGCACGAAGGCGGAGTGCTCGGCCAGGGCCGCGCGCAGCGCCTCGGTGCCCCGCTCCAGCGCCGTCAGGCGCTCCTGCAGCAGGTCCACCGCCTGGTCGGGACCCAGCACCGCGAAGACCGACAGGCCGGCCTTGAAGCGCCGGGGCTCCGGCTCCGGGGTGGAGATCAACTCCCGTACCCAGTCGACGAGTTCATCGCGGCCGGCGCCGGTGATCCGGTAGACCGTCCGCTCGGGCAGGGCGCCCTCCCGGCCGGACTCCGCGGCCTCGATGAAGCCGTGCCGGGCGAGGTTGTTCACCACGGTGTAGAGGGAGCCGATCTTGATGTCCATGTCGGCCTCCTTCTCCCGAGAGCGCAGCACCGTGGCCACCTCGTAGGGGTGCATCGGCCGCTCCAGCAGCGTCGAGAGCACCGCCAGCCCCAGGAGGTTGGAAACCTTGCGCCGCTTCACCACAGCTCCATAGTCGTCTACGAGTACTCGTCTACGACTATAGGGCGCGGAAGGGCCCGCGTCACCCCTCGGCGGTGAGCGCCGGGGCCAGCGCGGCGCGGGAGGGGACCGAGAGCTTGCGCATGGCGTTGGCGACGTGGTGCTCGACGGTGCGGTGGGAGAGGACGAGGCGTTCGGCGATCTCGGCGTTGCGCAGGCCGGTGGCGGCGAGTTCGGCGATCTCGCGCTCACGGGGGGAGAGGGTGTCGCCGTAGGGTCGGCGGCCGCCCCGGGTCGGCGGGGTGATGCCGTGGTCGCGCAGCAGGGTGCGGATGAGGGTGGTGTCCCAGGTGGCGCCGAGGGCGGTGAAGCGGTCGAGGGCGGCGAGCAGGTCGGGGGCGGCGTCCTGACCGGTGGTCAGCGAGCGGCGGCCGCGGGCGAGGCGGGCGCGGGCCTGCTCGTAGGGGCGGTCGGCGGCGGCCCAGGCGTGCTCGGCCTCGGTCCAGAGGTCGGTGCCGGGGTCGGGCTCGGTGCCGTGCTCGGGGGAGGTGAGGAGCAGCGCGCGGCAGGTGGCGAGGGCGGCCCGGGCGCCGGGGGCGTCGCGGTCGGCGAGTCCGGCGGTGAACTCGGCGGTCAGGGCGCGGGCGGCCGGGAGGTCGCCGAGCGCGGCGAGGGACTGGACGGCGGCGGGGACGAGCTCCGAGGCCCAGACCCAGGCCTCGATCCGGCGCAGCGCGTCGAGGGCGGGGCGGGTGTGCGCCCAGGCGCGGGAGGGTCGGCCGGCGGCCAGTTCGAGGCGGGCCAGGGCTCCGGCGGCGGCGGCGGTGACCATGCCGGTGTCCTGACGGACGGTGTGCTGGGCCTGGGTCAGGTACTGCCGGGCGGTGCCGGTGCGGCCGGCGGCCAAGGCGTGCAGGCCGCGCAGCAGGGTGGCCTCGGCGGCCAGGTCGGGGAGGTCGGCGTAGTCCGCGGCCGCGGCGGCGGCCCGGGCGTCGAGGTCTTCCCAGCGGCCGCCGGTCCAGTCGAGGAGGAGCCGGGCGGTGTGGGCGAGACCGCGGTAGTAGGGGCTGTCGGCGCCCTCGGCGAGCAGCTCGTCGACCCGGGCCAGGAAGCGGGCGGCGGCGTGCGGATGGCCGAGCACCACGCAGGCGTGCGCCAGGTTGGCGTTGGCCCGGGTGAGGTGGAGGCGGGCGGCGGGGGAGGCCGCTTCGGCGGGCAGCTCCTGGACGGCGGTCCAGGCCGCCGGATCGGCGATGAACATCAGGGTGCTGACCCGGTTGGCCTGGACCGCGATCCGGGTGTCGGCGTCGCCGATGGCGGTGGCCAACTCCTGGGAGCGGTCGAGCCATTGGAGGTGGCGGCGGAACGGCCAGCCGCTCACCGAGGGGATCGCCAGCGCCGACATCGCCCGGGCGGCCAGCTCGGGCCGCCCGGTCAGGTCGGGGATCGCCTCGGCGATCTCCTCCCGCCCGGCGACCCCGGCCCCGGCCTGGTTGCGCAGCAGCATGCCGGTGTTGAGCCGCAGTTCGCCCCGGAGGGCGGTGGGCGCGGGCTGCTCGGCCAGCACCTCGTGCAGGAACGGGACCGTCCCCGGGCCCGGGCGCCCGGTGAGGGCGGCCCGGCTGAGCTTGAGGGCCAGCCGGGCCCGCCGCCCGCCGGTGGCGGCGCGGGCCGCCGCGTCGAGCAGTTCGACGGCCTCCGCTCCGCGCCCGGCCCTGGCGGCCTCGTCGGCCGCGGCTTCGGCGTACTGGGGCCACTGCGGGGAGGCGGCCAGCCGGTGGTGGCGGGCGAGTTCGGCGAGCGGGGCGCGGTCGGGGCCGGTGCGGAGCCGGCGGGCGGCGCGCAGGTGGAGCCGGCGGCGGTGCTCCGGGGCGGTGAGTTCGGCGGCGGCGGTCCGGGCCAGTGGGTGGGCGGGGGCGACGGTGCCGTCGGGGTGGTCGGCCAGCAGTCCGGCCTCGGTGGCGAGCGGCAGGGCGGCAGCGGACTCGGCGGGGGTGAGCCCGGCGACGGCGGCCAGCGTGGGGGCGGTGACGGGGGAGTCGAGGACGGCCGCCGCCCGTACCAACTGCTGGGCGGTAGGCGTCAGTTCGGAGAAGCGGCCGAGCAGTTCGCGGCGGGCGGCCGGGGGGAGCGAGTCGGGCAGTGCGGCCGGTGGGCCGGCCAGCAGGGCGGTGGCCAGGCCGGGAAGTCCGGCGGTCCGGCGCAGCACCTCGGCGAGCGGGGCGCCGGAGTGGCCGGGCAGCAGGGCGAGTTGGGCGGGGGTGAGCGGTTCGACGGGCAGTTCGGTGACCGGGCAGCGGGCCTCGGCGAGGATGCCGGCCAGGGTCAGTTCGGCGGCGGGGGAGCGGCGGCTGGTCAGTACCAGACGGGTGGTGGCGGGCGGGCGGGCCGCCAGGTGGCGCAGGAGACGGACCGTCAGGGGGTCGGCGGCGTGCAGGTCCTCGATCACCAGGACGGGTCGGAGCTCGGCCAGCAGGGCGGTCAACCCCCGGAACACCAAGTGGAGTTCGGCGGAGGGCGGGGGAGGGGGCAGCTGTCCGGAGAGCTCCGGCAGCAGGCCGTGCAGCGCCCCGGTCACCGGCGGCAGGGCGGCTCCGAGCAGCAGCTCGGCGGCGGGGGCGAGCGCGTCCACCACCGCCCCGAGCGGGAAGCCCCGACCGCCCCCGCCGCACCGGCCGGTCAGCACCGGCCGCCCGCCGGGCAGCGGCCGCCGGGCCAGCTCGCCCACCACCGCGCTCCGCCCGGCCCCGGCCGGTCCGGTCAGCACCACGATCCCGGGTGGCTCGGCCAGCGCGGCGGTCAGCTCGGCGAACAGCTCCTCCCGTCCGACGAGTGGCGTGGGGGTCTCGACGGACTTGCCTGGGCGCACGGCATCCTCCCTGGTCCGGACCGCACCGGCACGGGCGCCCACCCTAGTGCGGCGCCGTCTCCCCCAGGCTGCTCGGAGGAAAGTTCCGTGGCCCGCCGGAGTTTTCTGGGTGGCCGCGGCGCGGGGGCGGTGGGGCGGGGCGGCTCAGTCCTCGGGGATGTGGGCGAGCATGCGCTCCATGCCGTTGACCCAGTTGGCGCGCAGGGCGGTGGTGGCGGCGGGGAGGTCGCCGTCGAGGAGGCGGCGGGCGATCTCGCAGTGCTCCTCGGACTGGCGGGCGACCGGTTGGTCCTCGGGGATGACGAGGTTCTCGTAGCGGCGCATGCCGGCCTTGACGCGGGAGAGCAGGTCGAGCAGGCGGCCGTTGGGGCAGCCGCCGAGGAGCAGGCCGTGCCACTCGTCGTCGAGGCGGTCGACCACGGCGTGCTCGGCCATCGCGTCGGGGAAGCCCTGGGCGAGCTCCAGCAGGCGCGGGGCGGTCGCGGCGAGGTAGTCGGGGGCGGAGGACTCCAGTGCCAGGGACTCCAACGCGGCGACGATGGCGACCAGTTCGCGGAACTCGCGGCGGCTGACCGGGGCGAAGCGGAAGCCGCGGCCCTGGTTGCTCTCCAGTACGCCCTCACCGGCGAGGGTGATCAGGGCCTCCCGCAGCGGGGTCCGGCTCACCCCCAACTCGGCTGCCAGGACGGCCTCGTTGACGTCGGTGCCGGCGGCGAACTCACCACGGGTCAGCCGCTCCATCAGTTCGTCGCGGATCTGCTCGCGCAGCGGACGGCGTTCGATCGCCATCGTGCCTCCTGTCGGTCGGATCTCAGCATAGCCCTTGACCGAATGCAGAGTACTGAACTAAGTATTCTGAATACAAAATTCGGATGGCCGGAGGGGGAGTCGGATCCATGGGCCTGACGCGTGTCCCGGGGCTGCTCTACGGGGGCGACTACAACCCCGAGCAGTGGCCCGAGGAGGTCTGGGAGGAGGACGTCCGGCTGATGGCCGAGGCGGGGGTGAACGTGGCCACCGTCGCTGTCTTCTCCTGGTCGCGCCTCGAACCGGCGCCCGGCGTCTACGAGTTCGGCTGGCTGGACCGGGTGCTCGACCTGCTGCACGAGCACGGCGTCGCGGCCGACCTGGCCACCGCGACCGCCACCCCGCCGCCCTGGCTGGTCCGGCTCCATCCCGAGGTGCGGCCGCAGGACGCGGCCGGCACCCGCTTGGAGTTCGGGTCCCGGCAGGGGTACTGCCCCTCCTCGCCGGACTTCCGGGCGGCCGCCGTCCGGCTGGCCAGGGCCGTGGCGGAGCGGTACGCGGACCACCCCGCGCTGGTGATGTGGCACGTCGGGAACGAGTACGCCGACCACACCACCGAGTGCTTCTGCGAGGAGTCCGCCCGTGACTTCCGGAGCTGGCTGCGCGCCCGGTACACCACCCTGGACGGGCTCAACGCAGCCTGGGGGACGTCCTGTTGGGGACAGCACTACACCGACTGGGGTCAGCTGGAGCCGCCTCGCAAGGCACCGGGCCCGGTCAACCCGGCCCAGCTGCTGGACTGGCGGCGGTTCTCCAGCGACGCGCTGCTGGCCTGCTTCGAGGCCGAGCGCGCGGTGCTCAAGGAGGTCACCCCGGACGTCCCGGTGACCACCAACTTCATGAGCGTGCTGCGCGACCTGGACTACTGGAAGTGGGCGGCGGCCGAGGACCTGGTCACCGACGACGCCTACCCGGACCCGGCCGACCCGAGGGCGCACGTCAAGGTCGCGCTCAGCTACGACCTGATGCGCTCGCTCAAGCGGCAGCCCTGGCTGCTGCTGGAGTCGGCGCCCGGCGCGGTGAGTTGGCGCGAGGTCAACGTGCCGAAGGCGCCGGGCGTGATGCGACTGCACAGCCTGCAGGCGCTGGCGCACGGCTCGGACGGGGTGATGTTCTTCCAGTGGCGCCAGGCCAGGTACGGCCCGGAGAAGTTCCACTCGGCGATGCTGCCGCACGGCGGCACCGGTACCCGGCAGTGGCGGGAGACGGTGGCGCTCGGCGCGGACGTGCGGAGGCTCGCCGGGGTGGCCGGCACGGAGACCCGGGCCGAGGTCGCGCTGGTGCTGGACTGGGACAGCTGGTGGGGGCTGGAGGCCCCGGAGTCGCTACCGTCGAACCGGCTGAAGCTGCATCAGCTGCTGCTGGCCTGGTACGCGCCGCTGCACGCCCGGGGCATCGCGGTGGACCTCACCCCGCCGGGGCGGGACCTGAACGGCTACCGGGTGGTCATCGCGCCCAACCTCTACCTCTGCACGGAGGAGCAGGCCGCCAACCTGGCGTCGTTCCGGGGCCAGTTGGTGGTCGGCCCGTTCAGCGGCGTGGTCGACGCGGACGACCAGGTGCACCCGGGCGGGGCACCCGGGCCGCTGCGGGAGCTGCTCGGAGTGCGGGTGGAGGAGTTCTGGCCGCTGCCGGACGGTGAGGTCCAGCGGGTCGAGACCGCCGACGGCCGAGGGCTCACCGCCTCGACCTGGACCGAGTGGCTGGAGACCGAGGGCGCCGAGGTGCTCGCCCGCTACCGGGGCGGCCCGCTGGACGGCCGCCCGGCTGTCACCCGGAACGGCACCGCCACCTACCTGAGCTGCCTGCCGGAGGACCCGGCGCCCTTCCTCGACGCGGTGCTGGCCGCCGCCGGGGTCACCGGCACCGAGCTGCCCGAGGGCGTCGAACTCTGCCGCCGCGACGGCCACCTGTTCCTGCTCAACCACGGGGCCGAGCCGGCCACCGTGAGCCTGCCCACCGACGGCGTCGACCTGCTGACCGGGCGTCAGCTGAGCGGCACCGTCGTCATCGCGGCGCACGACGCCGTGGTGCTCAAGCACTCTTGAGGAGCGAGATGAGCCACCCCATGAGCCACCCCTACATACCCAACGCCGGGCCCGAGGCCCGGGCGGCGATGCTCGCCGAGATCGGCGCCGCGGACGTGGCCGAGTTCTACGGCGACATCCCCGCCGAGCTGCGGCTGGCCCGCCCGCTGGATCTGCCCGAGCCCTTCGCCGACGAGCAGGGCCTGGTGCGGCACGTCCGCGGCCTGCTGGCCCGCAACGCCGACACCACCGAGCTGCTGAGCTTCCTCGGCCACGGCTGCTACCCGCACCACGTCCCCGCGGTCTGCGACGAGGTGAACGGCCGCGGCGAGTTCCTCACCGCCTACGCGGGCGAGCCCTACGAGGACCACGGCCGCTTCCAGGCCCTCTTCGAGTACGTCTCGCTGATGGCCGAGCTGCTGGAGATGGACGTGGTCAACGTCCCCACCTACGACGGCTACCAGGCCGCCGGGACGGCGCTGCGGATGGCCGCGCGCTACACCGGGCGGAGCCGGGTGCTGGTCAGCGGTGCGGTGGCCGCCGACAAGCTGGCCAAGATCCGCGACTACCTGGCGCCCGACCTTGACGTGGTGCTCGCCCCGGTCGCCGACTCCGGCGAGCTCGGGGAGCTCACCCTCGACGAGAGCTTCGCGGCGCTCTACCTGGAGACCCCGAACGTCTACGGCGTGGTGGAGACCAAGGGCCGCCAACTCGCCGAGCAGGCCCACGCGGTGGGTGCGCTGCTGGTGGTCGGCACGGACCCGGTCTCGCTCGGTGTGCTGGCCCCGCCCGCGAGCTACGGGGCCGACCTGGTCTGCGGGGACATCCAGTCGCTGGGCATGCACCAGCAGTACGGCGGCGGCCAGGCCGGCTTCATCGCCAGCCGGGACGAGCAGCGACTGGTGGCCGAGTACCCGTCCCGCCTGTTCGGCATCGCGCCGACGGCGGTGGAGGGCGAGTACGGCTTCGGCGACGTCTTCTACGACCGCACCTCCTTCGCGCTGCGCGAGGAGGGCAAGGAGTGGGTCGGCACGGCCGCCGCGCTGTGGGGCATCACCGCCGGGGTCTACCTGGCGCTGATGGGCCCGCAGGGGATGCGCGAGCTGGGCGAGACGGTGCTGGCCCGCACCCGGTACGCGATGACCGCGCTGGCCGGTGCCGGGGCGGTGGTGCGCCACCAGGAGGCCATCCACTTCCGGGAGTTCGCGATCGAGGTGCCGGACGCCGACGCGCTGCTGGCCGCCCTGCTGGAGCGGGGCGTCCTCGGCGGTGTCCGGCTCGGGCCGCGCGAGCTGCTGGTCTGCGTCACCGAGCGGCACGCCATCGCCGACATCGACATCCTCGCGGCGGCCGTCAAGGACGCCCTGGCCACCTCCGGAGGTACCCGGTGAGCTCGCACGGAGAGTCCTTCGCCTCCCTCCCGGTGGCGCCCAAGCCCGCACTGCGCCGCTTCCACCAGGCGCGCTGGGACGAGGAGATCGTCTTCGAGCTGTCCCGGCCCGGTCGGCGCGGCATCGGCGTCCCGGCCCCCGGTGCGCCGCTGGTCGAACTCCCGGACGGCGTAAGGCGCGAGACCCCGCCCGCACTGCCGGAGCTCTCGCAGAACCAGGTGGTCCGGCACTGGTTCCGGCTCTCCCAGGAGACCCTGGGCGCCGACTTCAACATCGACGTGGGCCAGGGCACCTGCACCATGAAGTACAGCCCGAAGGTGAACGACACCTTCGTGCGGGACCCGAAGGTGGCCGAACTCCACCCGCTCCAGCCGGAGTCCACGGTGCAGGGCGTGCTGGAGGTGTACTGGCGGCTGGAGCAGATCCTCAAGGAGGTCTCGGGCATGGCCCGGGTCTCGCTGCAGCCCGGGGCCGGATCGGCGGCGATCTACGCCAACATCGCGATGATCCGCGCCTACCACGCCTCCCGGGGCGAGGCGGGGCAGCGGGACCAGGTGATCACCACCATGTTCTCGCACCCCTCGAACGCGGCCTGCGCCAAGGTGGCCGGGTACGAGGTGATCACCCTGATGCCGGACGCCGACGGCTACCCGGACGTCGAGTCGCTTCGCGCCGCCGTCGGCCCGCGCACCGCCGCGCTGCTGATCACCAACCCCGAGGACACCGGGATCTTCAACCCGAAGATCCGCGAGTTCGTCGAACTCGTCCACGCGGCAGGGGGGTTGGCCTGCTACGACCAGGCCAACGCCAACGGCATCCTGGGCATCACCCGGGCCCGGGAGGCCGGCTTCGACCTCTGCCACTTCAACCTGCACAAGACCTTCTCCACCCCGCACGCCTGCGGCGGCCCGGCGGCCGGTGCCTGCGGGGCGTCCGAGGCGCTGGTGCCCTTCCTGCCGGGCCCGGTCGTCGACCAGGTCGGCGAGGAGTACCGGCTCACCACCCCGGAGAGCAGCGTCGGCAAGATCCGGCCCTTCCTCGGCGTGACGCCCAACGTGGTGCGGGCCTACGCCTGGGTGATGGCGCTGGGTGCCGAGGGCCTGCGCGAGGTGGCCGAGACCGCGGTGCTCAACAACAACTACCTGCTGCACAAGGTGAAGCAGATCCCCGGCGCCTCCGTCCCGTGGCCCGAGCGGCGCCGGGTCGAGCAGGTCCGCTACTCCTGGCAGGAGCTGGCGGAGGAGACCGGCGTGCACTCCGAGGAGATCGGCATCCGGGCCGCCGACTTCGGGCTGCACTACTGGACCAGCCACCACCCCTACGTGGTGCCCGAGCCGTTCACCCTGGAGCCCACCGAGTCGTACTCCCGGGAGGACCTGGACGAGTACGTCGCCGTGCTCGCCCACGTGGCCGAAGAGGCGCGCACCGAACCGGAGTTCGTCAAGGGAGCGCCCTACCGGCAGACCGTGCACCGGATCGACGGCAGCTGCCTGGACGACCCGGAGCAGTGGGCCCCGACCTGGCGTGCCTACCTGCGGAAGCACCGGCGGTGATCGTCGGCCTGGTGGTCAACCCGGTGGCCGGGCTCGGCGGCGCGGTCGCGCTCAAGGGCAGCGACGGCGCCGGGGTGCAGGCCAGGGCGCTGGCGCTGGGGGCGGTGCCCCGGGCCGGGGAGAGGGCGGCGGCCGCGCTGCGGGCGCTGCACGCGAGGCGGCCGGGCGTGCTGGTCCGCACGGCGGCCGGCGCGATGGGGGAGGAGAGTGCCCGGGCTGCCGGGATTCCGCACGAAGTGGCTTTCGAGGTGGGCGAGTTGACCGGCGCGGCGGACACCCGGGCGGCGGTGGCCGCCCTGGCCGGGGTGGACCTGCTGCTCTTCGCGGGCGGGGACGGCACCGCCCGGGACGTGCTGGACGCCGGGCCCGTCGGGGCGGTGCTCGGCGTCCCGGCCGGAGTGAAGGTGTACTCCGGCTGCTTCGCCGTCAGCCCGTTCGCCGCCGGGGTGACGGCGGCCGGGTACGACGGGCGGACGCTGGAGGCCGAGGTGGTCGACCTGGACGAGGAGGCCCACCGGGCCGGCCGGCTCGGGGCCCGGCTGTACGGGACGCTCCGGGTGCCCGCCGCCCGGGCCAAGCTAAGCGGGCGCAAGACCGGCTCCTCCGCCGCGCCGCCCGGCTCGGTGGAGTCGGTGGCCCGCGCGGTGGTGGCGGGAATGGCTCCGGGGGTCTCGTACGCCCTCGGGCCGGGCGCCACCACACTGGAGGTGGGGCGTCAACTGGGTCTGGAGCTCACGCCCCTGGGCGTGGACCTGGTCCGGGACGGGGAGCTGCTCGCCCGTGACGTCACCGAGCAGACCTTGCTCACCCATGCCATGTCACAGGTCACGTACGCGGTGCTCTCCGTCATCGGGGGGCAGGGCTTCGTGATCGGGCGGGGCAACCAGCAGTTCAGCCCGCGGGTGCTGGAGCGGCTGGCCGGGATCACCGTGCTCGCCACCCAGCAGAAGCTCGCCGCGCTCGGCGGCCGCCCGCTGCTCGTCGACAGCGGGGACCCGCTGGCCGACGCCGCGCTCAGCGGCCCGGCCCGGGTGGTCACCGGACACCGCGAATCCGTGGTGTACCGCATCCAGTCAGCAAGTGAGGATCTATGAACACCCTGCAGAACAAGGTCGCGATCGTCACCGGCGGGGCCTCCGGGATCGGGCGGGCCACCGCCAAGCTGTTCGCCGCTGAGGGCGCGGCCGTGGTGATCGCCGACCTGGCGGACGCCACCGCGGTGGTCCGCGAGATCGAGGCGGCCGGCGGCCGGGCCACCGCGGTGCGGGTCGACGTCTCCTCGGAGACCGACTGCCGACGGGTCGTCACCATCGCGGTGGAGACCTACGGCGGGCTGCACGTGCTCTTCAACAACGCCGGGATCACCCGCCGCCAGACCGCGCTGGAGATCGGCGTGGACGACTGGGACCTGGTGATGGCGGTCAACGTCCGCTCGGTCTACCTGATGTGCCGCTTCGCCATCCCGGCCATGACCGAGGGCGGCTCCATCGTCAACACCGGCTCCGGCTGGGGCATGAAGGGCGGCGCCCAGGCGCTGGTCTACTGCGCCTCCAAGGCCGCCGTGGTCAACATGACGCGCGCTCTGGCGATTGACCACGCGGCGGCCGGCATCCGGGTCAACTCGGTCAACCCCGGCGACACCGAGACCCCGATGCTGCGCGAGGAGGCCCGCCAACTCCAGGAGGAGTGGGCGGTGTTCGAGAAGGACGCGCACGACCGGCCGATGGGACGGGCCGGGACGCCCGAGGAGATCGCCAATGCGGTGCTCTTCCTGGCCAGTGACGCCAGCAGCTACATGACCGGCTCCGCCCTCCTGGTGGACGGCGGCGGCCTCGCCTGAACCTCGCTCCACCCACCCTCAACACCCCCCCACGATCGGGAGCACCGATGTCCGTGTTCAGCAGAAGAACCGCACTGCTCGCCATCGCCGTCACCACCGCGCTCACCGTGTCCGCGTGCAGCGGCTCCGGCGGCTCGGGCGCCCTGGGATCCTCCGACTCCAAGGACGGCAAGGTCACCATCCGCTGGTCCACCTGGGGTTCGGCCGAGGACCTGGACGTCTTCAAGGCCTTCACCGACGACTTCACCAAGAAGCACCCGAACATCACCCTCAAGTTCGAGCCGGTCGCCTCCTACGAGGACTACAACCCCAAGCTGCTCACCCAGCTCACCTCGAAGACCGCACCCGACGTCTTCTACGTCGGCGACGACTTCATCGGCAAGCTGGTCGCGGACGGCGTACTCGCCCCGCTGGACCAGCAGTTGGCCGGACCGGACAGCAGGAGCAAGCCCGCCGACTTCTTCGAGGGCATCTACGGCGGGGCGAAGAAGGGCGGCGTCACCTACGGCGTGCCCAACGACACCAACCCCGAGGTGCTCTGGTACGACAAGAAGGCGCTGGCCGAGGCCGGCATCACCGAGGACCCGGCGGCGCTCAGCCAGGCCGGGAAGTGGACCATGGCCACCTACCTCGACATGAACGCCAAGCTCAAGGCGGCCGACAAGTACGGCTCGATCTTCTGGAACTGGTACGGCTCCACCTACAGCCTGGTGAACGGGTTCGGCGGCAAGGTCTGGGACGGCGGGAAGTTCGTCGCGCCGAGCGACCCGAAGGCCCGTCAGGCCTTCAAGGTGCTGGCCGACGGGTACAAGGACAAGACCTTCGCCTCGGCCGACCTGCTGCCGGAGGGCAACGGACCGGGCACCCAGTTCGTCAAGCACAAGGCCGGCTTCTACGCGGGCGGGCGCTGGGTGGCCGAGAGCGTCAAGAAGGGCGGCGACCTGGCCAACTACGACATCGTGCCGTTCCCCTCGGTGGACGGGCAGCCGATCCCGAGCGCGGTGGCCGCCTCCTACCTGGCGATCAACAAGGACAGCGCGCACCCGAAGGAGGCGTTCACCTTCCTCACCGAGTTCGTCTCCAAGGAGGGCCAGGCACTGCGGCTCAAGGGCGGCACCGCCGTCCCCTCGGTCAAGGGCGCGGACGAGCTGGTGACGGAGGGGAACTACCCCGCCCACGTGAAGACCTTCCTGGACGCCCGGGACAACGGCTTCGCCAACTACCCGGAGGAGGTGGCCGTTCCGGGTCTGACCAAGGCCATCAACGACCAGCTGATGAAGATCTGGGAGGGCAAGGTGGGCCTGGACCAGGGGCTCACCGAGCTGCAGACCCTGGTGGACGGCATGAAGGGCAAGCAAGGGTGAGTGCCGTCGCCGAGGCACCCGCACGGGACCGGTCCCGCCGCGCCGACGCCGGGAGCGGCCGCGAGCCGCTCTGGCGGCGGCGGGACCGCCGGTGGGCTCTGCTCTTCCTGGGGCCCCAACTCCTGGGCCTGCTGGTCTTCCTGGTCGGTCCGCTGGGCTTCGCCGTGGTGCTCTCCTTCCTGGACTGGAACGGGCTGGGCGACGCGAGCTGGGTCGGCTTCGACAACTACGGTGCCCTGCTCACCGATCCGTACTTCGGCAAGGCGGTCTGGAACACCGTCAAGATCGGCCTGATCACCGTGCCGGGCGGGCTGGTGCTGGCGCTGCTGCTGGCGCTCGCCCTGCACGGGGTGCGCGGCCGGACGGTCTACCGGGTGGTCTACTTCCTTCCGGTGGTGACCAGTTCGGTCGCCGTCTCGGTGCTGTGGCAGATCATCCTGGGCAGCGGCACCGACGGCATCCTGAACGGCACCGCGCACCAGCTGCTCGGGGTCACCCTGCCGAACTGGCTGGAGGACCCGGTCTGGGTGGTCCCCGCCATCGCGGTGGTGACGGTCTGGTCCTCGCTGGGGCTGAACGTGGTGATCTTCCTGGCCGGGCTCGCCACCATCCCCGCCAACCTGCTGGAGGCGGCCCGGATCGACGGCGCAGGCCCCTGGCAGACCCTGCGCTCCGTCACCCTGCCGCTGCTCTCGCCGACCGTCTTCTTCACGGTCGTGGTCTCGGTGATCAGCTCCTTCCAGGCCTTCGACCTGGTCTACGTGCTGGTGAACCCGGACCACAACGAGGGTGCCCAGACCATCGTCTACAAGGTCTACCAACAGGGCTTCCGGGAGTTCCACTTCGGGCTCTCCAGCGCGGCGGCGCTGCTCCTGCTGGCACTGACGCTGCTGGTGACGGCCCTCCAGTTCAAGGCGCAGAAGCGCTTCGTCCACTACGAGTCGTGAGGCCGCGATGACGACCCTCCGCTTCCGCAAGCAGGTGCTGCTGCACGTGGGCCTCACCCTCGGCGGCCTGCTGATGATCTTCCCGTTCGTCTGGATGCTGCTCACCTCCTTCAAGGGGGTGCAGCAGATGATCAACGAGCCGCTGGCCTGGCTGCCCGACCCGTGGCGGCCGGAGAACTACGCCGACGTGCTGCGGGCCGTCCCGCTCGGGCAGGCCTACTGGAACAGCATGTACATCGCGGCCGTGACCGTGGTGGCCACCCTGCTCACCGGCGCCATGGCGGCCTACGCCTTCGCCCGGATCCCGTTCCGCGGCTCGGGCCCGGTCTTCGGGCTCTTCCTGGCCACCCAGATGGTGCCCTCCCAGGTCATCGTGGTGCCGCTCTACATCATGCTGGCCAAGCTCCAGCTCATCGACTCCCACCTGGCCTTGATCCTGCCGGCGATCGCCAACCCGTTCGCGGTGTTCCTGCTGCGGCAGTTCATCCGGGCCGTCCCGGTCGAGCTGGAGGACGCCGCCCGGATCGACGGGGCGGGCCGGTGGACCATCTTCTGGCGGATCATCCTGCCCAACATCCGGCCGGGGCTCTGGACGCTGGGCATCATCGTCTTCCTGGGCAGCTGGAACAGCTACTTCTTCCCGCTGATCTTCCTCAACAGCCCCGAACTCTTCACCGTGCCGCTGCTGTTGGACTCCTTCAACTCCGCCAAGGGAGGCCTGGACTACGGGCTGACCGCCGCGCTGTCGGCGATGACGGTGCTGCCGATGCTGATCGCCTTCCTGATCGGTCAGCGCAAGATCCTCAACAGCATGGCCGAGTCCGGCCTCGGGGGGCGCTGAGCGTGTACGTGGAACTCGACCTGGTGGAGCGGCCGTTCACCGAACGGGGCTCGCGGCTACTGGTGCTCCTGGAGGAGGACGGGCTGAGGGTGGCCCGGGCCGAGTACGAGGCGCCGCTGGCGGTGGAGCTGTCCCGGCTGGTGGTCCGGGACGCCGGGGGGCGGGCGCTGCCCGTGGTCTCGGCGGACCCGGTGGCGGTGCGGTTCGAGGGCGGGGCCGAGCTGCTGTTCGCCGATCCGTCCACCCTGGTGCTCGCCGGGCAGGGCGGGTCGGCCTCCTGGCGGCTGCCCGGGGGGACGGCACGCTCGGTCGAACTGACCGGGTGCCACGTCCTGGTGGGCCCGGAGGGGGAGTGGGCGGCCGACCGGGTCCGGGCGGCGGCCGAGCGGTGCTGGGCGGAGTGGTTCGCGCTGATGCCCGAGGTGCCGGAGGAGTTGGCGGAGCGGACCCGGATGGCCTGGTGGACGCTGGCCGTCAACCTGCTCCCGATCGGCGGCAGGGAGGGGCTGGTCCCCTCCAAGTACGGTTACCTGGGCGTGTGGAACTGGGACGCGCTCTTCCACGCCGTCGCCCTCCGACACGCCTCGCCGGCGCTGGCCCGGGACCAGATCCTGCTGCTCCTCGACCATCAGTTGCCGGATGGTCAACTGCCTGACGTGGTGCACGATTTCGGCGTCCTGGCGGAGACCACGGACCTGCCCCGGTCCGACCTGGCCCGGTTGGGCGAGCACGTCGGCCGGGCCAACGGAACGGGGATGCCGGCCGGCCCGGTGCCGGTGACCAAGCCCCCGCTCACCGCCTGGGCGGTCTGGAAGGTCCACCGGGCCGACCCGGACCGGGAGTTCCTCGCCGAGGTCTACCCCAAGCTGGTCCGCGCCCACGAGTGGTGGTTCACCGCCTCGGACCCGGACGGCGACGGCCTGCCCGAGTACCTCCACCCGTACTCCTCCGGCCTCGACGACAGCCCCGTCTGGGACTACGGCCCGCGCGCCGAACCCCCGGACCTCAACTCCTACCTGATCCACCAGGCCGACCGGCTGGCCGACATCGCCGAGGCGATCGGCCTGGCCGGGGAGGCCGCCCGCTGGCGCGAACGGGCCTCCGCGCACCTGGAGTCGATGCTCGCCAGGCGCTGGGACGGCAGCGGCTTCCGCACCCTGTCCGACGGGGCGCCGGTACGGGTGCGCACCGCGCTCGACCTGATGCCGCTCTTCACCGGGCGGCTCCCGGGGGCGGTGGCGGCGCAGCTGGAACGGACCCTGCGCTCGCCCTCCTACTGGGGCCGGTACCCCGTGCCCACCGTGGCCTTCGACGACCCGGCCTTCGACCCCGACGCGATGTGGCGCGGACCGGTCTGGCTGAACGTCAACTACCTGCTGGCGGAGGGGCTGGAGCGCTCCGGCTTCGCCGGGACGGCGGCGGAGCTGCGCCGCCGCACCCTGGCCATGGTCCGGGACGCGGGCGGCCTCTACGAGTACTGGAACCCGCTGACCGGCGCCCGCGCCCCGCGCGCCACCAGCGGCTTCGGCTGGTCGGCGGCACTGTTCGTGGACCTCGCGGCGGGCGGGTCGGTCAGACCGTGACCGCCACGAGGGGGAGGGTGAGCACCACCGTGCGGCCGGCACCGGTGTTCTCGACGGCGAAGCGCAGGCCGGGGGTCTCGCGCAGGGCCGCCCAGCCGGCGTCCCGGAGGTGGCCCTGGGCGAAGGCCCAGTACATCGCCTCGTCCGGGACGGCCGGGCCGCCGTCGGCGATCCGGACCTCGGTCTCGCCCGCTCCGGTCCGGTAGGCGGTGACGGAGGCCTTCGCCCACGGCGGGTTGCGGCGCAGCGCCTGCTCGACGAGGACGGTGAGGAGACGGTCCAGCTCCGGCTGGGCCACGGCGACCTCCGGCAGACCGGCGGGCAGCCGGACCGTCGCGGCACCGGCCGGGGTTCCGGCCAGGGCCACGCGCACGGCCTCGGGCAGGCTCGCGGCGACCGGGGGCAGGTCCGGTTCGGTCATGATGTCTCCTGGCGTTCTCTTCGGTGCATTTCGTCATACTTTCGCACCCGGCCCGGTGGGCCACGTCACCCCCTGGTCCTGGTCCGGCCCGCCGTCCGACGGGGGCCGGGTCGGACGGCGGGGCGGACCGGTGCTGGGCGGACCGGTGCTGGGCGGTTCTGGCCGGGGTGGGTCGGGCTGGTGCTGGCTGGGCGGGCCGGTTCGGTCTAGAGGGTGCCGAGCTGCTGCGCGAGGTCGTCCAGGCCGAGCGAGCCCTGGGAGAGCACCGCGGTGTGCCAGGCCTTGAGGTCGAAGGCCGCGCCCTGCCGGCGGCGGGCCTCCTCCCGGCCCCGGAGCCAGACCCGCTCGCCGAGCTTGTAGCCGATGGCCTGGCCGGGCCAGCCGAGGTAGCGGACGATCTCGCTGTCCCGCTTCCCGGCCGGGGTGCCGCTGTGCGCGGCCATGAACGCGGTCGCCAGCTCCGGCGTCCACCGCTCGCCGGGGTGGAAGCCCGAGTCGGCGGGGATCGTGAGGCCCAGGTGCATGCCGATGTCGATGATCACCCGGATGGTGCGCAGCATCTGCTCGTCCAGGAATCCGAGCCGGTGCGCCGGGTCCTCGAAGAAGCCGAGCTCGTCCATCAGCCGCTCCGCGTACAGCGCCCAGCCCTCGATGTTGGCGCTCACCCGCCCGTAGGTGGTCTGGTAGCGGCTCAGCTCGCCGGCCAGCTCGGTCCACCGGGCGAGTTGGAGGTGGTGGCCCGGGACGCCCTCGTGGTACCAGGTGGTGACGAGGTGCCAGGTCGGGAAGACCGTCCGGCCCAGGGTGGGCAGGTAGGTCCGGCCCGGGCGGCTGAAGTCCAGGCTGGGTGCGGAGTAGAACGGGGCGGCGGCGCTGCCGGCCGGGGCCAGGTGGGACTCCACCCGGCGCAGCGGTCCGGTGATGTCGAAGTGGGTCCCGTCCAGCGCGGTGACCGCCTCCTCCATCACCTGCTGGAGCCACTCCCGGACCGCCTCCTCGCCCTCGACCGCGTGGCCGTGCCGGTGCAGGTGGTCCACCGCCTCCAGGACCCCGGCGCCTGGCAGCACCCGCGCGGCCTCGGCCCGCATCTCGGCGGCCGTCCGGTGGAACTCCGCCCAGGCCCAGGCGTACGCCTCGTCCAGGTCGAGGTCCGCGCCCGCGTGGTGACGGACCGCCAGGCGGTAGCGCTCCCGGCCGACGGCGTCCGGCGTGCCCTCGGTGGCCGGCGCGTAGGTGTCGCGCAGCCAGTCGCGGAACCCGGCGACGGCTGCGGTGGCCGCACGGGCCGCCTCCGTCAGCTCCTCGCCCAGCCGCTCCGGGGCCGGTGCGACGAAGTCGGCGAACCAGCCGTCGGAGCCGGTGGCCTCCCCGGTCCAGGCGGTGAGCTGTTCGACCACCGAGCCGGCCTGCCGGGGTGCGGCGAGCAGGCCCCGGGAGATCCCCTCGCCGAGGGTGGCGCGGTAGCCGTCGAGTGCGCCGGGCAGCGTGCGCAGCCGGCCGGCCACCACGGCCCAGTCCTCCTCCGTGGCGGTGGGCATGAAGGTGAAGACGTCGCGCACCTGGTGGACGTGGGCGCCGATGTTGCGGAGCTGACGGTAGTTCTCCCCGGCTTCGTGCAGGGCCAGTTCGGCGGAGAGGCGGTCCCGGAGGAGGCCCGCGCAGTTGCGGTCCGCAGGAGTGGAGGGGGCGGGGGCCGCGGCCAGGGCGGCCAGGGTGTGCCGGGCGCTGTCGGCCCGGTCCTCGAAGCCCTCCGGGGAGAGGTCCGGCTGCCGGTCGTCCCCGGGGTGGAGCCCCAACCAGGCGGCCACCAGCGGATCCTGGGTGGCCACCCGGTCGAGGTGGCGGTCGGCGATGGCGCGGGCGGTGGTGATCGTTTCGTCTGCCATGCCGCCATCCTCGCCCAACTCTCCCCGGCCGTCCGGCCGTTCCGCTACTCCCCGGTGCGGCCGTCGGTCAGCTCGCGGACGACGTCCAGGTGGCCGGCGTGGCGGGCGTACTCCTGGAGGACGTGGAAGAGGATCCAGCCCAGGGTGGGCAGCGGCGTCCCGTCGTCCGGGAAGCGGCCGCCCGGGGTGGCATGGGTGGCCAGCGGGGTGCCCGTGACCACCTTGCGGGTGTGCTCCCCGCCTGCGTGCAGGGCGGCGAGCAGCTCCTGGACGGTCTCCTCCGGGCCGACCCGCCAGCGGTCGTCCGGGCCGCGGTCGCCCCAGGGGGCGGCGAGCCGCTCGCCCTGGAAGGCCCAGCGGATCCAGCGCTGCTCCATGTGCGCCAGGTGCTTGAGCAGTTCCAGCGCGCTCCAGCCGGAGGGGAGCAGGGAGGCGCGCAGCTCCGCCTCCGGCAGGCCGGCGAACTTGGCGTCGACGGCGGACCGGTAGTAGTCCAGATAGCCGAGCAACAGCTCGGTGGGGTCGGAGAGTTGGGTGTCCGGCTCGGGCAGGTGATCGCTCATGGGCCGAGTCTGCCACCCCGGCCGGCCGGAAGGGGTGGCGGTCGGCCAGAGGAGGTGCGGTTCGGGCCAGGCCTTCGGGTTCGCCAGGTCGGTGTGGGCCGCGAACTCCTACTGTCAGTAGGGCCGTTGGCATCCGCACCGTGTGCACATCCGAGGTAGGGAGTCCCCGCCGTGCCGTCTCTCCTGCACTACGAGATCCTCACCGACCCGACGTCCCTCCAGGCGTCCTCCGACGGAAGGCCGTCCGTGGGGACGGTGTACGTGGTCGTCTCCAACACCCACCAGGAGGAAGTGGAGTGGCGGTACGTCGACCTGGCGATCCCGGTGGGCTCCGGCCCCGAGGACCTGACGGACGACCGCGCGGCGATCCGGCCGAGCGCCACCCCGAGCTGGAGCACGCCCTGGGACACGGAGGACCCGGCCTTCGCCTGGGACGAGGACGCCCGGGCCTTCCGCGCCCAGCACCCCACCAGGCCCGGCAGCAAGCAGGTCTTCCCCGGGCAGCAGTCGCTCGTCCTGAAGCTGGAGAACGTCCCCGTCACGGCGGGCGGCGGGCTGGTCCGGCTGACGCTCAGCGAGCGGACCGGCGGCGGGGACGGGTCGGCGGCCATGCCGACGGACGTCTTCGTCACCACGCTGGCGCTGGTCAAGCAGGCGCCGCGCACCCCGCGCAACTTCCGTCCCCGGCTGGCCCTCCTGCCGGAGGGCGCCCAGGTCGAGCTGGAGTGGGACGGGCCGAGCAACCTCGACTACTGGATCCGCTTCCCGGACGGGAAGACGGTGCCGGTCGCCCTCGGGGCGGCGGCCGGCCAGCCGGTCGTCGACCAGCCCTACCTCTGGCCCACCCCGGGAGCCGCGCCCGTCCCGGTGCCCAAGCGCGGCAGCACGTACACGCTGATCGCCGGGACCAGCCTCAACGGCCAGCCGCAGCAAGGGTACTTCCTCACCACCACGGTCCACGCGCTGGTCCCGGAGTTCGAGAGCGGCACGCGCACCCCGTGGATCGAGGGCGGCAAGGACCGGGGCCGGACCGTCTTCACGGCGGACGGCATCCGGGTCGACGACCGCTCCGGCGGCCGGGGGACGGTGTCGGCCGGGACGGTCGAGGCGCGGGACGTGCGCACCGGGACGGTCAAGGGGCTCACGACCGAATCGGGGTGGATCCGCTTCCCGGACTCCGGGATCGAGGTCCTGCACGGCCCGGGGGAGGACCGGGGCGTGGTGACCGCCGAGCAGATCTCGGTGGACGGCGTCGACACCCGGTGGGTCGGTGACCGCACGGCCGGCCATGGCTGGACCAGCTTCCCCGACACCGGGATCAACGTCCACCGCGACGGCGGCCAGGAGTCGGGCGTCCTCAGCGGGGACCGGGTCGAGGTGAACGGGGTCGACACCAAGTGGGTCGGCGACCGCACGGCCGGCCACGGCTGGGTCGACTTCCCGGGCGCCGGGATCAACGTCCGCAAGGACGGCGGCCAGGAGTGGGGCGTGGTCGCCGCCGACAAGGCCGACCTCAACGGGGTCAACACCAAGTGGGTGCAGGGCCGCGACAAGGCGGACGGCTGGATCGAGTTCCCCCGCTCCGGGATCAACGTCCGGCGGGACGGCGGGCAGGACTGGGGCACGGTCTCGGCGGGCGTGGCCGACCTCAACGAGCTGAAGACCGACGGCGCCGCGGTGAAGGGCCTGCTCACCGTCGGCGGCGGCATGAAGCTCAGCCACGAGGGCGAGCGGCTGTTCACGACCCTCCCCGACCGGATCCTCTTCCACGGCATCAACGAGTTCAAGCAGTGGGTCACCTTCGAACGCGGCATCGGCGCCAACTCGGGCAAGGGCGGCCTCTCGCTCACCAAGGAGTACGGCGTCCTGATCCGCGGCTGCGACGTCCAACTCCAGCAGGGCCGGCTCTCCGTCTCCACCGGCGAACCGCCCCAGGTCCGCTTCCTCTGACGCTTCCGCTGACGGTGGGCCTTCCGGTGAGGCCGCGTCGGCCGGGGTGCGCGGGCTGCGGCTTTCGCCGTTCGGAGGTCGGCGGCAGGCCGGACAAGCCATAGTGGTGGCAGGGGAGTTGACGGAGGGGGAGTTCTCATGGTGGATCAGGCGTACGTGCAGGCCGGGGACGTGACCGAACCGGCGATCGCGACGCTGCGGGACCGGCTCTCGCAGGCGATCGACGACACGGTGGCGGCCACGGCCCTCGACCGTGCCAAGGTGTGGCTGCAGATGCCGGTCGACTCCACGTTCTTCAACGGGATGCTGGACAGCCTCTGCGGCGAGCGCGCCAAGGACCTGGGCGAGCGCCTGAGCCCGGGCATCGGGGGGCTGTACAACCCCGCCGACCTGGCGGTGGCGCCGGACATCGCGGCGAAGTGGGAGGCGATCGGCGGCATCCTGCACGCCGACCGCGCGGTGACCCTCAAGGGTCCGACCTGGCACGTGGGCGGGGCCAAGAGCGGGTTCCTCACCAAGGACCGCTCCGGGTTCCACGTGATCGTGCTGCTGGCCACCGGGCAGGAGCCGGGCGGCCGCCGCTTCGTCCTGGCGCTCGACCCGGACGTCAGCGCCACGGTGGAGACCCAGAAGGCCTGGATCCCCTGGGCCGTCGGCGGCACCGTCGGGAGGGTGTCGGTGTACTCGGACGCGAAGTGCACCCAGGTCCTCAAGGCCATGGTCCTCGGCGGCTCGCCGGACGGCTTCGGCCCGTTGGTCCGCAAGTACTACGTCAACCCGGCGGAGGCCTTCCCCCCGGTCAAGCACGCCTGACCGCGGCCGGTCGGTCGGCCGGCCGCAGCGGGCCCCGGCCCTCGTTCAGCGGAAGTCGCGGCTGCGCAGGCCGGTGACGGAGAGGACGAGGGGGGTGAGGCGGGTGGCGACGAGGTTGATCGCGCCGTCGCGGCGTTCGGCGGTGCCGTGGACGAGGAGGCCGGCGCAGCCGAGGGCGACCCGGCGTTGCTGTTCCCAGACGTGGGGTTGGACGACGACGTTGACCAGGCCGGTCTCGTCCTCGAGGGAGACGAAGAGGACTCCGCCGGCGGTGGGAGGGCGTTGGCGGTGGGTGACCAGGCCGCCGACGCTCACCAGGGTGCCGTGGGCGGCGTCCTCCTTGAAGGCGGTGGCGGTGAGGGCGCCGCAGCGGTCCAGGTGGGGGCGGGCGTGCTGGACGGGGTGGGTGGTGGCGGAGGCGCCGGTGGCCCAGAGGTCGGCGATGGTCTCCTCGATCGCGGTCATCTCCGGGACCCCGGACGGGGCGGTGAGGGCGGGGGTGGTGCCGGGGAGCATGTCGTCGGTGGTGCGGGCCAGCAGCCCGGCGGACCAGAGGGCCTGACGGCGGGTCGCCCCGAGGCCGGCGAAGGCGCCGGCGGTGGCGAGGGTTTCGAGGGCGGGGGTGGGCAGGGCGGTGCGGCGGGCGAAGTCCTCCAGGCCGGTGTAGGGCTGCCCGGCGGTGATGGCGGCGGCCTGCTCCTCGCCGAGGCCCCGGACGGAGGCGAGGCCGAGCCGGATGGCGGGGCGTTCGGAGCCGGGGACGGGTTCCAGGGTGGGGCCGGGGTGGGAGTGGTTGACGTCGGCGGGCAGCACGGTGACGCCGTGCCGGCGGGCGTCGGCGATCAGGCTGAGCGGGGAGTAGAAGCCCATCGGCTGGTTGGCCAGCAGGGCGCAGGTGAAGGCCTCGGGGAACTTGAGCTTGAGCCAGGCGCTGGCGTAGACGAGCAGGGCGAATGACGCGGCGTGGGACTCGGGGAAGCCGTAGCCGGAGAAGGCGTCGATCTTGGTGTACACGTCCTCGGCCACCTCGCGCGGGATGTCGTTCGCGGCCATCCCGGTGAGCAGGCGCTCGCGGAGTTCGGCGACCCGTTGGTGGGAGCGTTTGGAGCCCATCGCCTGGCGCAGCAGGTCGGCCTCGGCGGGGGTGAACCCGGCGCAGTCGATGGCCAGTTGCATCATCTGCTCCTGGAACAGCGGGACGCCCAGGGTCTTGGTGAGGGCCCGCTCCATCAGGGGGTGCGGGATGGTGGCGGGCTCGTGGCCGTTGCGGCGGCGGATGTAGGGGTGGACCGAGCCGCCCTGGATCGGGCCCGGGCGGATCAGGGCGACCTGGACGACCAGGTCGTAGAACTTCGACGGGCGCATCCTCGGCAGGGCGCCGGCCTGGGCGCGGGACTCGACCTGGAAGACGCCGACGGTGTCGGCACGGGTGAGCATCTCGTAGACGGCCTCGTCGTCCGGCGGGATGGTGGACAGGTCGTAGCGCAGGCCGTGGTGACGCTCGATCAGGTCGCAGGCGTCGTGCAGGGCGGAGAGCATGCCGAGGCCGAGCAGGTCGATCTTCACCAGCCCGGCCTCCGCGCAGCCGTCCTTGTCCCACTGGAGCACGGAGCGGCCGGGCATGGTGGCCCACTCGGTGGGGCAGGTCTCGGCGATCGGGGCGTGGGTGAGGACCATGCCGCCGGAGTGGATGCCGAGGTGGCGGGGCAGGCCGCGCAGCCCGGCGGCCAACTCCCGGACGTCGTCCGGCACTCCGGAGTCGGCCGGGGGCATCTCGTACCAGCCGGTCGCACCGGCGAAGCGGTCGAGGTCGCCGGTGGCGTAGCCGAGGGCGCGGGCGGCGTCGCGGACGGCCAGGCGGGGCTGGTAGCTGATCACGTTGGCGACCTGGGCGGCGTGGTCGCGGCCGTAGGTGTCGTAGACGTACTGGATGACCTCCTCGCGGCGGCGGTGCTCGATGTCCAGGTCGATGTCGGGCGGACCGTCCCGCTCGGGGGAGAGGAAGCGCTCGAAGAGCAGGCCGTAGTGGATCGGGTCCACGCTGGTGATCCCCAGGGCGTAGCAGACGGCGGAGTTGGCGGCCGAGCCCCGGCCCTGGCACCAGATGTCGGCCCGGTGGGCGAAGGCCACGATGTCGTGGACGATCAGGAAGTACCCGGCGAGCTCCAACTCCTCGATCACGTCCAGCTCGTGGGCGACCTGCCGGTGGGCCTCGGCGTTGTCGGGGGCGAAGCGGCGGGCGGTGGCTTCGAGGGTGAGGCGGCGCAGCCAGCTGATCTCGGTCCGGCCGTCCGGGACGGGGAAGCTGGGCATCTGCGGCTGGAGGTCCTTGAAGTCGAAGGCGAGTTCGCGGGCGAGCTCCACGGTGGTCCGCTGGACGCCGGGCCAGGGGGCCAGGCGGTGGGCCATCTCGGCGGGGGAGCGCAGGTGGGCGGTGCCGGCCGCCGCCAGGTAGGCCTCGGCCTCGGCCAGCGAGCGGCCCTGGCGCAGGGCGGCCAGGGCCTGGGCGAGCCGGCCCTGGGAGGGGGAGGCGTGGTGGGCGGCGGTGGTGGCCACCAGGGTCAGGCCGGTGCGGGCGGCGAGTTCGGCGAGGGCGTCGTTGCGTTCGTCGTCGCCGGGCAGGTGGTGGTCGGTCAGCTCGACGAAGACGTTCGCGGGGCCGAACCGCTCGGCGAGGAGGCGGAGTTCGCGTTCGGCGGCGTCCGTGCCCTCGGTCTCCAGGGCGCGGCGGACGGCGCCCTTGCGGCAGCCGGTCAGCACCGCCCAGTGGCCCTCGTGCGCCTCCGTCAGGTGCGTGCGGTCGTACCGGGGGCGGCGTTTGGCGCCACCGGCCAGGTGGGCGTCGCCGATCACCTTGGCGAGGCGGCGGTAGCCCTCCACGCCCCGGGCCAGGACCAGCAGGTGCTCGCCGTCCTGGTCGGCGACGCCGGTCGGGGGGAGCGCGGCGTCCAGGGTCAGCTCCGCCCCGAAGACGGTGGCGAGGCCGGTGCGGCGGGCCTCGACGGCGAAGGCGGGCGCGGCGTAGAGGCCGTCGTGGTCGGTGACCGCGAGCGCCTCGATGCCCAACCTGGCCGCCTCGTCGACCAGTTCGGCCGGGTCGCTGGCGCCGTCGAGGAAGCTGTAGGTGGTGTGGACGTGCAGCTCGGCCCAGCCCGCGTCGGCGGGGGCGGTCGTGGTCGTCGCGGCCGGCTCGGGCGGTCGCACCGGTTCGGTGCCGGCCCCGGTCCCGGGGAAGGGGACGACCGTGCGGTCCTGAGGGAGAGAGCCCCGCATGGCGCGCTCCAGGTCGCGCCAGGGAGTCTTCGGGTGGTTGGTGAAGCCCATGAGCTGTGTCCGGTCGTACGGGGGAGAGGTGATCGGGGGTCAGGCGTCGTAGTCGCCTTCGAGGCGCCAGCGGCCGCCGGTGACGGCGAGCAGTAAGGCCCGTCCGTCGGCGAGGGTGACCTGCATCCGGGCGGTGCGCCGGGCCTCGTCCGGCGTCCACCAGCGCTCCTGCTCCGGCCACGGCCCCGCCCAGCCGGTCACCTCCACCGCACCGGTGCGCAGCACCAGGCGGGCCGGGGCACTGCGGGCCTCGGCCCGGGCGGTCACCTCGACCTCCCGCCCCTCGGCGTCCAGCAGCCTGATCGGCACCGGGGCGGGCGGCACCTCGGTCGGCGAGGGTGCGGGCAGCCGGCCCGGCCAGGGGCCGTCCGCGCGGCGCTCCTGGTGGGCGTCGCCCCAGGGGGTGCGCACCACCCGGTCGGCGGGGGCGCGGCCGCCGCTCAGCTCGACGGTGACCGGTGCGGTGTGGCCGAGGATCGCCTGCACCCGGGCCACCGCCCGCTCGATCCGCTCGGTGGCCTCCTGGTCCCCGTCGGCCAGCGACAGCTGACGGCCCGGATCGCGCACCAGGCCGTCCGGGACCAGCCGCAGCGCCACCACTCCGCCGGACGCCTCGGCGAACACCTGCCGCTGCTGCCACGCCTGCAACTGCCACCGGACCCGCTCGGCCACCGCACCGACGGACAGCAGGCCCTCGTGCCGCCAGGCCCGGGACGCACCCGTCCCGTCGGCGCACTCGACCTCGATCTCGACCCGCCCGCAGGCCAGCCCCGCACCGGCCAGCCCGGCGTGCAGGCGCTCGGCCAGCGACCGGGCCGCGAACACCAAGGGCTCCACCACCGTGAACGGCTGCTCGAAGCGCTGCTCCACCGTCAGCTCCACCCCGGGCGGGCGGGCCACCACCGGCCGGGCCTCCAGGCCCCAGGCCAGCCGGTGCGCGGCCAGGCCGGCGCGGCCGAAGCGGTCCGCGACGCCACCGGCCGACAGGGCGGCGAACTGACCGATCGTCAGGATGCCGAGCCGCCCCAGCAGATCGGCCAGCTTCGGCTCCGCCAGCTCCGAGGCCGGGATCCCCGCCAGGAACCGGGCGCTCTCCCCGTCCGGCACGACCCGTCCGGCCCGGGCCGCCAGCTGCGCCGCGAACAGGCCGTCGGCGATCCCGATCCGGCACTCGTGGCCGACCGCCTCGACCGCGTCGACCACCTTCTCCGCCAGGGTCTCCTCGCCGCCGTGGTACCGGGCCGCACCGGCGGCCGGCAGCGCCAGCAGCCCGGGGCGGACCACCTCCAGCCGGGCGGCCAGCACGGCCACCGCGTCCGCCACCGGCTCGAACAGCGCGGCCTCCGCGTCGGCCCGCCGCTCGTGCACCGCCAGGCCGGCCACCAACGACCGGGCGGAGCGCACCTTCTGACCCTGTCGCACACCGCCGCGCCGGGCGGCGGCGGAGGCGGCCAGCACCCGGCCGCGCTCGGTCACGACGACCAGCAGGTCCGGCCCCGGCTCCGCACCGAGGACGGCGACGACCGGCCAGTCCGGCACCCAGACGGCCAACACCCGTGGGGGAGCGGCCTCGTGGAGGGGGGTCGGTGCTTCCGCTGCGGCCTTCCGGGGCATCTCAGACCACCGCCAGCGGGCCGTGCGCCGTGCCGGGCACCGTGCCGGGGGGTGTGCCGGGCGTGCGGTGGTGGGCGGTGGACTGGTGGGCGGCGCCGGGGTGGGCGGTACCGGAGTCGCCGGGGCGGACGGTCCGGATCGAGCCCTCGCGGTCCGGTAGCCAGAGTTGGTGCTGCCGTTCGCGCGCCGCGGCCCCGCGGCCACTGGCCTCCACCACCAGGCGGCGGGCCCGCAGACGGCCGCGGCCCTGGCCGACGCCCTCCCAGGAGCGGGCGGCCACCCGCAGCCGGACCCGGGCACCCGGCCACTCGCCGGACACCACCAGCGCGCAGCCACCGCGCCTGGCCACCGTGGTCAGCTGCTCCGCGACCCGGGGCTGCACCCGGCCGGACGGGCGCAGCAGCAGCACGCCGACGCCGTCGGCCAGCGCCGTCGCGACCCGGGCCCACTGGTCGCCGGCCTCTCCGACCACCACCAGGCGCGACAGGTCGACGCCGAGCTCGGCCGCCGCGAGCAGGCCGAGGCCCTCGATGCCGACCGCCGCGCACCAGGTGCCGGCGGTCGAGGCGGCGGCCGCCAGTGCCAGCAGCAGCGCGGTGCCGCCGCCGGTCACCGAGACCACCGCGCCGGGGCGCAGGCCGCGCTCCGGCAGCAGGCCCTCGAGCGCGGGCAGCACCGGGACCAGCTGCCCCGGACGGGACAGCTGGAGCCGGGGTGCCAGAGCGGCCAGGGATGCCTCCACAGCACCCACTGTCGAACAAACGAACGAAAAAGGGAAGCCGGGGTTCGACTTTCCCCGAATCGGTCACCCGTTCGATATGGTGCTATCACTGCAGGTCATGGAGGTGGCCTGATCGCCGTGGTGGATCGCCGTTGTTGATAGGCCTACGCCCCGGCGACCAGCATCCCGCCCATCGCCAGCATGGTCGCCGCGACCAGCCCGTCCAGCACTCGCCAGGCCTTCGGCCGGGACAGGGCGCCGCTCAGCAGGCGGGCGCCGAAGCCCAGGCCGGCGAACCAGCACAGGCTGGCCAGCGCCGCGCCGGTGCCGAAGGCCCAGCGCAGGTCGCCCCGGTCGGAGGCGAGCGAACCCAGCAGGAGGACGGTGTCGAGGTACACGTGCGGGTTCAGCCAGGTCAGTGCCAGGCAGGTCAGGACCGCGCGCCGGACGGACCTCGCGTCCGGTCCCCCGCCGGTGAGAGCGGCCGTCGGATCGGGGCGCAGTACCCGCCGGGCGGCCAGGAGGCCGTAGCAGAGCAGGAACGCCCCGCCCACCAGGCCCACCGCGCTCAGTGCTGCGGGCCAGGCCGCGACCACCGTGCCCACCCCCGTCACGCCGAGCGCGATCAGCACCGCGTCCGAGACGGCGCAGATGGCGACCACCGCGAGGACGGCCTGTCGACGGGCGCCTTGGCGCAGGACGAAGGCGTTCTGGGCTCCGATGGCCACGATGAGGGAGAGCCCGGTGCCGAAGCCGGCGGCTGCGGCGGTGATGGTGCTGGCGTTCATGGCTTCGACCGTATGGATCACGTAAGGATGAGTACAGCTAAAGATTCTTAGGTAACCTCAGCCGTGCTTATGAACGAGCTTCCCCTGGACCAGGTCCGGACCCTGCTCGCGGTGGTCGACGAGGGCACCTTCGACGCCGCGGCCGCCGTCCTGCACGTGACCCCCTCCGCCGTCAGCCAGCGCGTCAAGGCCCTGGAGCAGCGCACCGGGCGGGTCCTGCTCCTGCGCACCAAGCCGGTGCGGCTCACCGAGTCCGGCGAGGTGCTGGTCCGGTTCGCCCGCCAGGTGGCCCGCCTGGAGCGGGACGCCCGGGCCGACCTGGGCCTGGCGGCCGAGCAGGGGCCGGCCCGGGTCCCGATCGCGGTCAACGCCGACTCCCTCGCGACCTGGTTCCTGCCCGCGCTCACCAGGGTGCCGCAGGACCCGCCGATCTGCTTCGAGCTCCACCGGGAGGACGAGTCCCACACCACCGCCCTGCTGCGGGAGGGCCAGGTGATGGCCGCCGTCACCTCCTCGCCCGATCCGGTGGCCGGCTGCACCGTGCGGCGGCTCGGGCTGGCCCGCTACCTGGCCGTTGCCGCACCGGAGTTCACGGCCCGTCACCTCACCGGGGACCTGGCCGAGGACCTGCGCGAAGCCCCGACCGTGGTCTTCGACCGGCGCGACGAGCTCCAGGACGAGTTCGTCCGCTCCCTCACCGGGGGCCGGTCGGGCGCCGGGCGGACCCGCCACCTGGTGCCCGCCTCGGACGGGTTCCGGGACGCGGTGGCCGCCGGCTTCGGCTGGGGGCTGGTGCCCGAGTCGCAGGCCGAGCCGCTGCTGCGGGCCGGGCGGCTGGTGGAGCTGGCGCCCGCCCGGCCCATGGACGTTCCCCTGTACTGGCAGCAGTGGAAGCTGGATTCGCCCGCCCTGTCCACGGTCGCCGAGGTCGTCGTGAGGGCCGCTGCCGAGGCCCTGTTGGCCTGATCCACCTGCCGGCGGCAGGCCGGGCAGCAGGATTCAGGCCGTGCGGTGTTCGGTGGGGCTGATGCCGTGGACGCGCTTGAAGGCCGTGCTCAGGGCGAAGGGGGTGGAGTAGCCGACCTGGTGGGCGACGGCGGCGAGGGTGGTGGCGGGGTCGTGGAGGAGGTCGGCGGCCAGGGCGAGGCGGCGGGTGGTGAGGTAGGCCATCGGGGGTTCGCCGACCAGGTCGGTGAAGCGCCGGGCCAGGGCGGCGCGGGAGACGCCGACGGTGGTGGCCAGCTCGGCGACCGTCCAGGGGCGGGCCAGGTCGGAGTGGAGCAGGCGGAGGGCCCGGCCGACCACGGGGTCGGTGTGGGCGCGGTACCAGGGCGGGGCGTCCGAGTCGGGGCGGTCGAACCAGGCGCGCAGGGTGGTGATCAGCAGGAGGTCCAGCAGCCGGTCCAGGACGGCGTCCTGCCCGGGGCGGTCCAGGCCGATCTCCTCGCCGAGCAGGGCGGTCAGGGGTGAGTCCAGGGGGAGGGAGAGCAGCGGCGGGAGGGCGTCGAGCAGGCTGCGGCTGACCTCGCCGCGCAGCTGGTACGTGCCGCAGATCAGGACGGTGGGCCCGTCCGGGGCGTCGCCCCAGGTACGGACGCCCTGGTCGAGCTCGGCGCAGAGCGGCTCGCCGTCGAGGGTGGTGGAGGTCTGGTCGGGGTGGACCACCACGGTGGGCGCGGTGTCGGGGGAGTCGGCGACGGTGTACGGGGCCGGGCCGCGCGTCACCGCCACGTCGCCGGGGGCGAGTCGGACGGGGGCACCGCTCCCCGGGTCGGGGACCACCCAGGCGGTGCCGGTGATCGGGATCAGCAGGGTGAGCGGGGCCCGGTCCTCGATCCGGATCGACCAGGGCGGGGTGAACACGGAGCGGAGGAAGAAGGCGCCCCGGGCCCGGGGGCCGGCGAGCAGACCGGCGAGTGCGTCCATGGGCGCCGAGTGTAGACGCGTGCGTATGGACGGGAGTCGGACGACCATGGTGCCGGAGGGGCGGAGGCGGTTGACTGGTCATCAGAAAGACACGGTGGAACGCGAGATGTAGGGGGAAACGGAAGATGGCTTGGTTCAGAACCGCGGTGCTGCTGGCGGCTACGGTGACGATGGGGCTGAGTGCGGGGCTGTTCTTCTCCTACACCGTCTCGGTCATGCCGGGGCTGGCGAAGGCGGACGACCGGACCTTCGTGGAGACCATGCAGCGGATCAACGTGGCCATTCTGAACGGGTGGTTCATGACGGTCTTCATGGGGGCGTTGGTGCTGGCGCTGGCGGTGGTGGCGCTGCACCTGGGGGCCGGCCACCGGGGTCCGCTGCCCTGGCTGGTGGCGGCGGCGGTGCTGTACACCGTGCTGGTGGTGGTCACGGGCGCGGTCAACGTGCCGCTCAACGACCAGCTGGCGGCGGCCGGTTCGCTCGACCACATCCCGGACCTGGCCGCGGTACGGGAGAAGTTCGAGACGACCTGGGTGACGTGGAACACCGTGCGGACGGTGGCGGGCACGGCCGGGTTCGGCTGCCTGGTGACCGCGCTGGTGCTGGGCGGGCGCAGCGCGGGCTGAGTCTGCGGGGCGGGGCGGCGCGGGGGAGGGGTCAGAAGACGGGGGAGGTCGCGGCGCGCAGCTGGCAACGGTTGCCGAAGGTCCGCGACCACTTGACCGGGGACCCCTCCCAGACGCCTTCGGCGGTAGCGGCGACGGGGGAGTAGAGGGCCGTGCAGAGCGTGCCGACGGCTCCGCGCAGCCGGTCCGGATCGCCGCCCGCCGCCGCCAGTGCCGTGCAGGCGGCGTCGGGGGCGGGGTGGGTGCCGCTGGGGCTGGCGGAGCAGTCGAGCGTGGTGCGGTCCTCGGGGGTGGAGGAGACGGTGTCGCCCTCACTGACCGTCAGGACCAGGGTGGAGTTGGCCGGTTGCGGGGCGAGGGGGCGGGCTTCGGCGGGGATGACGGCCGGTGCGGAGCAGCAGGCGGCGGCCAGGGCGAGGGCGACGGGGAGCAGGCGGGGAGGGGTCATGGCGACCAGCCTGGCCACGGGCGCCCGGACGCGCCAAACCACTGTCCCCCACAGGGGTGAGGTCCGACTCGTTCGGGCGACCGGGGGTGCAGCGTGGGGCCTGACGCGTTCGGTTGACCCGGGGACCGCGCGGGGCTGCTGGGTGACGGGTTGTCAGCCGGCTCGGGACGGCGGGTCGGTGATGGCGGTGATCCGCAGGTCGGGGAGGTGGACGGTGAAGACGACCTCGCGGGAGCCGCCCTCGTACCAGGTCTCGGTGAGGGAGATCGTGCGGGATCCGGGCCGGCCGGCTGTCGGCGGGGCCTCGTGCAGGGACCAGCTGCGCGGGATGTTCCGCTCCCGGAAGACCGGGTCGGCTCCGCCGTGGGTGGCGGACCAGGTCTCCAACTCCGCGTTCAGCGGCGGGGAGAGCGTCCTGGCGCGGATCTCGTCCGGGTACTCCTCGATCTCGCCGAGGGCGGCGAGGCGGTACTCGGCGAAGAAGGAGTCCACCTCGCCGAGCGGCGTCCGGGGCGCGGACGCCGCCGTGGCGGGCGGGGTGGCGGCGAGCGGGAGGAGGAGGGCGGTGGCGGCGGCGAGTGCGAAGTATTTCCTCATGGCAAAGACTTCACCATGAATTGGTAAAACATGAAATCGCTCGCCGGAGTGAATTGACGGCCGGTCAGTTCTGCTGCGGTGCGGGCCGACCGGCCCCCGGGGTCCCGGCGAAGGCCTGGGCGATCGGCAGCCAGGCCTCGGCCACCGGCCCCGCCACCCGCAGGGCGAGCTCGTCGCGGTGGCGTCGTTGGGTGACCAGCAGACAGAAGTCCAGGGCCGGTCCGCGCACCGAGTCGGCGGCCTCGGCCGGGCCCCAGGTCCACGGTTCGCCGGAGGGCGCGGTCAGCTCCACCCGGACCGGTGCCTCCGGGGCGGGCAGGCCGTGCAGGACGAACGCGAAGCCCATGGTCCGCACCCCGAGGTGGGCCACGTGCCGCAGCCGGGCGGTCGGTTCCCGGACCACGCCGAGGGCGTCGGCCACGTCCTGGCCGTGTGCCCAGGTCTCCATCAGCCGGGCGGTGGCCATCGTGGGTGCCTTCATCGGCGGCCCGAACCAAGGGAGTTGACGCCCCGAGGCGGCGGCCTCCGCGAGCGCCTCGGCCAGCTCGGCCCGGCCGGCCCGCCAGCGGGCCAGCAGCTCGGCGGGCTCCTCGCCGACGCCTTCGGCCGCCCCGGCCTCCACCGGGTCGTCGCCGGTGGCCAGCAGGTCGGTGAAGCGGGCCTGGAACTCCTCGGCCCCCTCCCGGCAGGCCAGCAGCGACCACCGGTCGGTCCAGGCGAGGTGGGAGATCTGGTGCGCGACGGTCCACCCCTCGGCGGGGGTCGGGGTCGCGAAACCGGCGGCGTCCAGCGGGGCGACGAGGGCGTCCAGCGACTCGGTCTCGTCACGCAGGTCGTCCAACAGGGCGGTGGCATCGGCCACGGGATGGCTCCTCAACGACGGTCGGGGACGGAGGGGTTGGGCATGGCGGGGAGGGGGGATCGGCACGGCGGGTGAGGCGTACGCGCGAGGTGCACGAGGTCAGGCGTACGGGGTGAGGCGTACGGGGTGGGGACACAGGGGTTGGTGGGGCGGCGGCGCCGAGCCGTGCGCCCCGGCCGAGTCGGGAGGTGTCGGGAGCCGGGGCGTCGGTGGTGGGGCGTCCGCCGCCGGGGGTCAGTTGACCTGGCGGTCGCGGCCCTCCCAGTAGGGCTCGCGGAGCTTGAACTTCTGCAGCTTGCCGGTCGTGGTCCGGGCCAGTTCGGAGCGGAACTCCACCGAGGTCGGCGCCTTGTAGCCGGCCAGGCGCTCCTTGCAGTGGGCGATCAGCTCGGCGGACAGCTCCTCGTCCGGGGTGGCGGCGGACACGCCGTCCCGGCGGACCACCAGTGCCTTGACGGTCTCGCCCCACTTGGCGTCCGGCACGCCGATCACCGCGACCTCGGCCACCACCGGGTGGGCGTAGAGGCAGTCCTCCACCTCGATCGAGGAGACGTTCTCGCCGCCCGTGATGATGACGTCCTTCTTCCGGTCGGAGACGGTCAGGTACCCGTCCGTCAGAGTGCCGCCGTCGCCGCTGTGGAACCAGCCGTCCCGGATCGCCTCCGCCGTCTCGGCGGGCTGGTTCCAGTAGCCGGTCATCACGGTGTTGGAGCGGATCAGCACCTCGCCCTCCTCGTCCACCCGCAGCTCGGTGCCGATCGAGGCCGACCCCTGCCGCACCAGCCGTTCGGCCCGCTCCAGCGGCGGGAGCCCGTCCCACTCGGCCCGGCCGCGGTTGACGGTGGCGATCGGGGAGGTCTCGGTCAGGCCGTAGATCTGCATGAACTCCCAGCCGAGCTCCTCCTCCACCCGCTGCACCACGGAGGTGGGCGGCGGCGCCCCGGCGACGATCATCCGCACCCGGTCCCGGCCGGGCACCGGCCCGTCCCACTCGGCGGCGGCCGCCAGCACCGAGGCCACCACGGCGGGGGCGCCGCAGAGGAAGGTGACGCCGTGCCGGTCGATCCGGCGCAGGATCTCGGCGCCGTCCACCTTGCGCAGCACGACGTGCTGCGCGCCGAGGCCGGTGAGGGCGAACGGCATGCCCCAGCCGTTGGCGTGGAACATCGGCAGGGTGTGCAGGTAGACGTCGCGGTCACTGGCGCCGAAGTGCAGGCCCATCAGCACCGCGTTCAGCCAGAGGTTGCGGTGGGTGAGCTGAACGCCCTTGGGGCGGGCGGTGGTTCCGCTGGTGAAGTTGATCGTCGCGGTGTCCGACTCGGCGATCTCGTACCGCACCGGCTCGCGGTCGAAGTCGTACAGCTGGGCGTCGCTCTCCGCGCCCAGCACGAAGCGGTGCTTCACCGGGACGCCGGTCAGCGCCTCGTCCAGCTCGGGGTCGACCAACAGGGCACTGGCGCCGCTGTGTTCGACGATGTAGGCGACCTCCTCGGCCCGCAGCCGGAAGTTCACCGGGACCAGGATGCGGCCGTGGCCGCTCACCCCGTAGAGCGAGGTCATCAACCGGGCGGAGTTGTGGGAGACGATCGCCACCCGCTCGCCCGGCCCGATGCCCAGCCGGTCCAGCCCGGCCGCCTGGGCGCGGGCCAGCTCGGCCACCCGTCGGTACGTCAGGTCGCCCCAGGACTCGGCGGGTTGGAGGGGTTCGTCGACGATCCCGATCCGGTCGCCGTAGACCGTCTCGGCCCGCCGGAGGAAGTCCATCACGGTGAGTGGAGTCTGCATGGGGCACACTCTGCCGCGCGGGCCGCCGCACCGACAGGGGGCGTACCCCTTCCGGCCCACCGGCACCAGGGGGCCGCCCCGTCACTCCTGCCCGTACCGGGGGACGGACCCGTCACTCCTCGGGCACCAGCCCCAGCTGGCTCATGAACTCGAACTGGTCGAAGTAGAGCCGGTACTCGACGATCCGGCCGTCCCGCACGGTGGCCAGGTCGCAGCCGCGGATCCTGATCTCCCGCTGGGTGGGCGGCAGTTTCGAGCCGTCGGGCATCGTCAGCGGCCCGGTGTTACGGCCGGTGTAGTAGCCCTCGTCGATCGCGGTGTCACCGGCCTCGTACGTGGCGGTCGCTTCGAAGCGGGCGTCCGGGACCGACTCCGTCATGTCCCCGAAGTAGTCCACCAGGGCCTTGCGCCCCCGCAGTTCGGGCTGGTCCGGGGTCGACGCGACCACGTCCTCGGCGAGGCACTCGCCGAGCGCCTCCAGGTCGGGCGTACCGGTCACCGCGGCGGTCAGGCGGTCCATGAGCTCGCGAGCCTCGCCCATGGCGACCACCTCCTCGGTCAAGAGGGGAAGTGCCTCCCATTCTCCTCCCGGGACGGCCCCGGGTCGCGCCCCCGCGCGGTCCCCCGGTCGCGGTCCCGGGACGGCCGCCCCCGCTCCCGGGACGCCCCCCGGGGCCGGTGCCAGACTGGGAGGGCGGGGGCCGGACGGCGGCGAGGGAAGAGCCGATGGACACCAGCACGCAGGTGGACGTCAGGGAGCTGCGGCGCGGGTTCCGCGGCCGGCTGGTGCGGCCCGGGGATCCGGAGTACGAGGAGGGCCGCCGGATCTGGAACGGCTCGATCGACCGCCGCCCGGCCCTGATCGCCTACTGCGCCGACCCGGCGGACGTGGCCGCCGCGGTCCGCTGGGCCGCCGCCCGGCACGCCGACGGCGACGGCCTGCCGGTGGCGGTCCGCAGCGGCGGGCACAGCTTCTCCGGCCAGTCGCTCTGCGAGGGCGGCATCGTGATCGACCTCTCCGGGCTGCGCCGGATCACCGTGGACGAGCAGGCCGGTACCGTCCGCGCCCAGGCCGGGGCGCTGCTCGGAGAGCTGGACGCGGCCACCCAGCGGGTGGGGATGGCCGTCCCGTCCGGGATCGTCACCCACACCGGCCTGGCGGGGCTCACCCTCGGCGGCGGGATCGGCTGGCTGATGCGCAAGTACGGCCTGACGGTCGATCAGCTGCTCGGCGCCGAGCTGGTCACCGCCGGCGGCGAGCGGGTCCGGGCCGACGCCCGGGAGAACCCGGAGCTGTACTGGGGGCTGCGCGGGGGCGGAGGCAACTTCGGGGTGGTCACCGAGTTCGAGTACCGGATGCACCCGGTCGGGCCGGCCGTGCTGGCCGGGCCGCTGTTCTGGCCGGTGGCCGACTCGGCGCGGCTGCTGCGCTTCTACCGGGAGTGGATCGAGGAGGCCCCGGACGAGCTGACCACCGCCGTGGTGCACCGCACCGCGCCGCCGCTGCCCGGCGTACCGGCCGAGCTGGTCGGGCGGTTGGCCGTGGTGGTGATGTGCTGCTGGGCCGGTGACCCGGAGCGGGGCGAGAAGGTGCTGGGCCCGCTGCGCCGCTTCGGCCCGCCGGCCGCCGACCTGTGCCGCCCCAAGCCCTACCTGGAGCACCAGGCCTCGCTGGACCCGTCCTTCCCGGCCGGGCGCTGGTACTACTTCAAGTCCTGCGACGTGGCCCGGCTCTCCGACGAGGTGATCGAGGTGACGGCCGAGCACGCGGCGCGGATCGCCTCCCCGCTCACCAGCTTCCCGATCTTCCAACTCGGCGGCGCCATCGCCCGGGTGGGCGAGGACGAGACCGCCTTCAGCGGCCGCGGCGCCGGGCACACCTTCAACATCAACGCCACCTGCGCCGGCCCCGAGGGCTTCGAGGAGGAGCGGGCGTGGTCCCGCGGCCTGTGGCGGGCGCTCGCCCCGCACCACACCGGCGTGTACGTCAACTTCCTGATGGAGGAGGGCGAGCAGCGCGTCCGGCAGGCCTACGGCGAGGCGAAGTACCGGCGGTTGCGGGAGCTCAAGCGCGCCTGGGACCCGGGTAACCTGTTCCGGCTCAACCAGAACATCAGACCGGATCCGCCGGACACACCAGACTGAGGAGCCATCAGGTGCCGCACGCCTCCTGGGCCGAACTGACCGCGTACCGTTCCCGGCTGCGGGGCTGCCTGCTCGGCGGAGCGATCGGCGACGCGCTGGGCAACCCGGTGGAGTTCCGCTCCCTCGCGGAGATCCGGGCCTCGTACGGACCGGCCGGGATCACCGGCCCGGTGGCCGACCACGAGGGCGTGGTCGGGCGGATCACCGACGACACCCAGATGACGCTCTTCAGCGCCGAGGGCCGGTTGAACGGCTACCGCCGGGCCCGGGACCGCGGCATCACCGGCGCCGAGGGCGAACTGGTGCTGGACGCCTACCTCCGCTGGCTGGACACCCAGCAGCTCCCGGCCCCGCCCCCGGCCGAGGGGCTGCGGCACCGGAGCGGCGAACTGCGGCTGGAGCCCTGGCTCTACGCCCGCCGCGCCCCCGGCAACGCCTGCCTCTCCGGCCTGCGCAGCCCACAGGCCCCGCACCCGTACGCGAAGCTCACCGGCGCGCCCGGTCCGGTCAACCCGGACTCCAAGGGGTGCGGCACCGTGATGCGCTCGGCGCCGTTCGGCTTCACCCTGCAGGGCGCCGAGCACTCCTTCCAACTGGCCGCCAACTGTGCCCAGATCACCCACGGGCACCCCACCGGCTACTACGCGGCCGGGGCCTTCGCGGCGATCATCAGCCACCTGGTGGACGGGGAGTCGCCGCTGGGCGCGGTGCTGCGGACCCTGGAGCTGCTGCGGCGCCACCCCGGGCACGAGGAGACCTCCACCGCGCTGCGGCGGGCGGTCGACCTGGCGGAGGAGGGCGAGGCGAGCGCGGAGCAGCTGGAGCGGCTCGGCCAGGGCTGGGTGGCGGAGGAGGCGCTGGCCATCGGCGTCTACGCGGTGCTGGCCCGGACCCGCCCGCAGACCTACAGCTACGGCCACGGCCCCACCGTCTGCGACCCCTCCCCGGCCCGCACCCCGATCGAGGCCGCCCTCCTGCTCTCCGTCAACCACTCCGGCGACAGCGACTCCACCGGCTCCATCGCCGGCAACCTGCTCGGCGCCCACCACGGCGACGTCCGCCTGCCCCTCCACTGGCTGAAGCGGATCGAGGGCCGCGCGGTGATCGCCCAACTGGCCGACGACTTCGCCGCCGAGGTGCGTCCGGGCGAGGACCGCCCTTGGGAGCACTGAGCCCCGGCGCCGTGACGGCGGGCGGGTGGGGGAGCTCCGGCGCACTCGTGGGGGTGGAAGCGGAGGTGATCGCTCCGCCGGGCGGGTGACGGGGGCTCATGGGGCGGGCGGGGGGTGCCGATTCAGGTGGAGTCCCGTACCGACCTCGGAGGACTTCATCATCATGCGTACGACTCTTGCCAAGATCACCGCTGCCGCCGCCCTCTGCGGCTGTGCCCTCGTCATGGGCGCGGGCGTGGCCTCGGCCCACGACCACTGCCGCCACTCGCACGGTTCGCTGGCCGTCGGCGGCAACGCCGTGACCGTGGGCGACGGGTCCGCGCTGGCCGTCGGCGGTGACGTCGACGCCGCCGGTGACGCGGGCGCGGTCGGCGGCGACGCCACGGGCGGCGGCGAGGCCGGCGCGGTGGGCGGCGACGCCAAGGGCGGCGAGTTCGCGGGCGCCGTGGGCGGCGACGCCTGGGCGGAGGGCCCGGCCGCCGCGATCGGCGGCGACGCCGAGTCGCTCTGCGAGGACGCGTTCGCGGTCGGCGGCGACGCGCTGGGCTACTGAGCCCGGGCGCGTAGGGCCTCAGCACGGGCAGGGGCCCGGCCGGTGATCCGGCCGGGCCCCTGCGGCGCGTCACGGGCGCGGACGGTCCGTCAGGTGGCGGAGCCGGCCGCCGCGCCGGTCTTCAGGTCGGCGCCCCAGCGGGCCAGCTCGGCGTGCAGGTCGAGGGAGCGCATGCCGGCCCCGTCCTCGGCGGAGGGCCACTCCTCGCGCGGCACCCGCCACATCACCTCGAACTCGATGCCGTCCGGGTCCTTGGCGTAGAAGGACTTGGAGACCCCGTGGTCGGTGGCGCCGACGATCGAGCCGGTGGCGCTCAGCCTGGTGGCGATCTCCGCGAGCTCGCCGAGGGTGCCGACCTCCCAGGCCAGGTGGTACAGCCCGACGCTGCCCCGGCCGGGGGAGGGGGCCTGCTCACCGACGGCGAAGAGGCCGAGGTCGTGGTCGTTGAGGGTGTCCTCGGCGCTCAGGAAGGCGGCGCGGCCGGGGATCTCGACGTCGACCTTGAAGCCGAAGGCGTTGGTGTAGAAGGCGACCGAACGGGCCACGTCGCGGACGTAGAGGACGGCGTGGTTCAGGCGACGGACTGGCATGGCTGGCTCCTGCTCCGAGAATCTGGTTCAAATTTGAACCTGACATACGTCACGGTACACCTTGGTTCGAATTTGAACAACCGGTAGAATCGGCGGCATGGACGAGCCCAGATGGTTGGACGACGAGGAACAGGTGGCTTGGCGGGCGTTCGTGGTCGCCAGCAACCTGATCGAGCGCCGCCTGGAGCAGCAGCTCAAGGAGAGCGCGGGCCTGTCCCACACCCAGTACGAGATCCTCAGCCAGCTCTCCGAGGCCCCCGGCCGCTCGCTCCGGATGACCGACCTGGCCGACCGCCTGGTCACCTCCAAGAGCGGCCTCACCTACCAGATCACCCAGCTGGAGAAGGCCGGCCTGGTCGGCCGCCGCTCCTGCTCCAGCGACGTGCGCGGCGTCTTCGCCGAGCTCACCGAGTACGGCTGGCAGGTCCTGCGCGAGGTCGCCCCCGGCCACGTCGCCACCGTCCGCGAGGTGCTGATCGACGTCCTCACCCGGGAGCAGCTGGCCGTGCTGGCCGAGGGCCTGGGCACCGTCAGCGGACGCCTGCGCTCGGCCGATCGCTGACCCCCTGTCATACTCCCCCCGGCACGGGACGTCTCCAGGGGGGAGTGGCACGGTGTTGATGTGGTGGGTGCGCGGGCTCGGGCTGGCGGTGTACGCGTTGGTGCTCGCGGGGGCGGTCCTGGCGGTCGGGACGCCGGAGGGTCCGCCGGCGGCCGTCGGGGTGGCTCCGGCGGTGCTGGTGCTGCTCTGGCTGCGGCTGGCGGTGCTCCGGCGGTGGCGGGCCGAGAGCCGCGGCGACGCCCCGGCCCGGCGGCCGGTCCGGCTGACCAAGGGGCCCTCGTTCGACGAACTGACGGCCCGCCACCTGTCCCGGGCCCGGCGGCCCGTCCGACTGCACCCGGACGGGCCCGAGCTGGTGGACTTCGACCGCCCGGCCTGGGTCTGGCTGCGCTCGGTGGCGGTCTGGCTGCTGCTGGTGCCCGTCGGGGCGGCGCTGGCCGGGACGGACGCCACGGCGGTGGTCCGGTCGGACCAGGGGTGGACGCTGACGGACCGTGACCTGACCGCGGCCGGTGCCGGGCTCTTCCTGGTGCTCGCCGCGCTGCTGCCCGCGGCCCTGCCGGGCGGCGCGGACGGCCTGCACCGGGTCGCCTGGTCGACCGGGGCGCAGACGGTGCACACGCTGGTGGTCACGGTGGCGGTGCTGCTCGTCGCGGTGGGCGGAGCCGCCTCGGCGGTGGTGGTCTGCGCCGGGCTGCTCCTGCTCCACCTCGGGCTGGACGTCCGTGCCGCGCTGGTCCGTTCGGCGCGCTGATCCTCGCGGCGCGGGGCCCGGCGGTGCCGGCCGGTGGTTGCGGATGCCGGGTGGCAGGGCGTGCCTCGCTTCTCGACGGGGATGCGGAACCGGTCCGCCCGGGTCGTTCCGGTGCCGGTCCAGGTGGTCATCCGTGCGGGCCGGAGGGTCCGCGCGGAGGCGAGCCTGACGGGCCGTCACCCTCGCGGGCGCGAGCTCAGGGCAGCGTGACGGCGCGTACGCAGAGGACGTCCGGGAGGTGCTGGGCCAGCAGGCTCCAGCTCTCGCCCTCGTCGGCCGAGCCGTAGACCTCGCCGTTGCGGTTGCCGAAGTAGACGCCGGCGGGGGAGGCGTCGTCGGTGCACAGCGCGTCGCGCAGGACCACGCCGTAGTGGTCCTCGCCGGGGAGGCCGGTGGCCAGCGGCTGCCAGGTGGCGCCGGCGTCGGTGGTGCGGAAGACGCGGCAGCGGCGGTCCACCGGGAGGCGGGCGTAGTCGGCGTCGAGCGGGAAGAGGTAGGCGGTGCCGCCGTGGTGGGGGTGGGCGGCCAGGCCGAAGCCGAAGGTGGCGGGGAGGTCGGTGCCGATGTCCTGCCAGTGGCCGCCCGCGTCGTCGCTGCGGTAGACCCCGCCGTGGTTCTGCAGGTAGAGGCGGTCCGGGTCGGCCGGGTCGACGGCGACCTTGTGCACGCACTGGCCGAACTCGGGGTACTCGTCCGGCAGGAAGGTGGCCCGGATGCCGGTGTTGGAGGGCTGCCAGCTCTTGCCGCCGTCGGTGGTGCGGTAGACGCCGCCGGTGGAGACCGCGACGGTGACCGCGTCCGGGCTCCGACGGTCCGTCAGGATCGTGTGCAGGCCCTGGCCGCCGAAGCCGGCCGCCCACTCGGCGCGCTGCGGGTGGGCCCAGAGGTTCTCGTCCAGGGCGAAGCTCTCGCCGCCGTCGGTGGAGCGGAACAGCGCGGCCGGCTGGGTGCCCGCGTACACCACGCCGGGCGCCTCCGGGCCCGCCGGGTGGAGCTGCCAGACCCGCTCCAGCGAGGTGCCGGTGTGCTCGGGGAAGCGGACGGCGGGGGTGGTGGGCTCCTGCCAGGTGGCGCCGAGGTCGTCGGACCACCAGACGGACGGGCCCCAGTGGCTGCTGTCGGCGCCGGCCAGGATGCGCGGGCGCTCCGGGCGGCGGTCCACGGCCACCGAGTAGATCGCGTTCATGGGGAAGTGCGGGCCGGTGAAGTCCCACGTGCGGCGGTCGCGGCTGCGGCCCAGGAAGAGGCCCTTCTGCGTTCCGACGGCCAGCAGTGACTCGGTCATGGCGTACCACCTGGGGGAGAGGTCGTTGGCGGCGCCAGTCTGCTCCGGGCGGGGGGTGGTCGCACGTCAGCGCGCCGGGAATCGGGGAGGGTGGTCGATGGTTTATGATTCAACAAGTACCTGAGAGGAGCCGTACCGATGGCCACCACCACCGACGTCCGCCGCGCGGCCGACCGCTTCCACACCGAGGCGCGCTGGCTCGACTCCCGCCACTCCTTCTCCTTCTCCCGGCACTGGGACCCGGCCAACACCCACTTCGGTCTGCTGCTGGTCTCCAACGACGACGTGGTGGCCCCCGGCACCGGCTTCGACACCCACCCGCACCGGGACATGGAGATCGTCACCTGGGTGCTGGAGGGCGGCCTGGTGCACCAGGACTCCGAGGGGCACAACGGCGTCATCTACCCGGGCCTGGCCCAGCGGATGAGCGCGGGCGCCGGGATCCTGCACAGCGAGAAGAACGACTCCTGGACGCTCACCGGGCAGCCCGAGCACCAGGACCCGGTCCGCTTCGTCCAGATGTGGGTCATCCCGGACACCGCCGGGATCGCCCCCGGCTACGAGCAGCTGGACATCAACGACCAGCTGGCGCAGGGTGGTTGGACCGTCCTCGCGTCCGGGATGGGCAAGCACGCCGGGCAGCGCGCGATCGGCATCCGGCAGAAGCACGCCGCGCTGCACGTGGCCCGGCTGCGCCCGGCGGAGACCGTGGACACGGCGACCGCGCCGTTCGTCCACCTCTTCGTCGCCAAGGGCGAGGTCGCCCTGGAGGGCACCGGCCTGCTGCACGAGGGCGACGCCGCCCGGATCGCCGCCGCCGAGGGGCAGCGGATCACCGCCGGGGCGGCGGGCGCCGAGGTGCTGATGTGGGAGATGGACGCGGCGGTCAGCTTCTCCTGACGGGGGCCCGGGGGAGGCATGCGAAGCAGTCGGCATTGGTGGGTATGCGAAGGAACTGCCGCCGGGGGAGTGACAGGTCGTCAAATGGACTGGTAGGAAGGTCAGTCCGCGCTGTCGCGGAGCGCCTCCAGTAGCCGCAGCCAGACCTCGCTGACCGTCGGGTACGCCGGGACGGCGTGCCAGAGCCGGGCCACCGGCACCTCGCCGACCACCGCGACGGTGGCAGAGTGCAGCAGCTCCGCCACCCCGGGACCGACGAAGGTCGCGCCGACCAGCACGCCGCGGTCCAGGTCCACCACCAGCCGGGCCCGCCCCCGGTAGTCGTCCACGTAGAGCGAGGCGCCCGCGACGTGGCCCAGCTCGTGGTCGACCGCCCGGACCCGCAGCCCGGCCCGCTCCGCCTCGGCCAGGCTCAGGCCGACCGCCGCCGCCTCCGGCTCGGTGAAGACCACCTGCGGTGCCCCGGCGGTGTCCGCGCTGGCCGCGTGCGCGCCCCAGCGGGCGGTGTCCAGCGGCTCGCCGGCCGCCCGGGCGGCGATGGCCGCGCCGGTGATCCGGGCCTGGTACTTGCCCTGGTGGGTCAGCAGGGCCCGGTGGTTGACGTCCCCGGCCGCGTACAGCCAGCCCCCCGGCACTCCCTCGACCAGGCAGGTGTCGTCCACCGGCAGCCAGCGGCCCGGCTCCAGGCCGACGCTGGCCAGCCCGAGGTCGTCGGTGCGCGGCACCCGGCCGGTGGCGTACAGCACCTCGTCCGCCGCCACCGAGGAGCCGTCGGCCAGCGAGAGCGTCACCTCCCCGCCCTGCCGGGCCAGGCGCACCACCTCGGCACCGAGCCGGACGTCCACCCCGGCGGCCCGCAGGCCGTCCGCCACCAGCTCACCGGCGAACGGCTCCATCCGGTCCAGCAGTGTCCCGCCGCGCACCAGCAGGGTGACCCGGGAGCCGAGCGCCCGCCAGGCGGTGGCCATCTCCACCGCGACCACCCCGCCGCCGACCACCGCCAGCCGGCCCGGCACCTTGGCCGAGCTGGTCGCGTCCCGGCTGGTCCACGGATGGGCCTCGGCCAGCCCCGGCACCGGCGGCAGCGCGGCCCGCGAGCCGGTGCACACCGCCACCGCGTGACGGGCCGTCAGCACCCGTACCCCGTCCGGCGTCTCCACCTCCACCCGCCGCTCCCCGGCCAGCCGGCCGTGGCCCCGGACCAGGTCGATCCCGGTGTCGTGCAGCCAGGTCACCTGGCTGTCGTCGTGCCAGTGCCAGGTGAACTCGTCCCGCCGGGCCAGCACCGCCGCCGCGTCCAGCTCCCCGGTCACCGCCTCCCGCGCACCCGGCAGTGCCCGGGCGTGGGCCAGCGCGTGGGCCGGGCGCAGCAGCGCCTTGCTCGGCATGCAGGCCCAGTAGGAGCACTCGCCGCCGATCAGCTGACTCTCCACCAGCACCGTGCTCAGCCCCGCCGCCCTGGTCCGGTCGGCGAGGTTCTCCCCGGTCGGACCGCCCCCGAGGACCACCACGTCGTACTGCTCCGCCTCGCCGCTCATCCCTGCCCCGCTCTCTCCGTCGGCCCTCCGTACGGGCCCATCCTGCGGGGGGCCGGGCGGCCGGGCCAGCGCCGACGCCGGTGTGTCGCCGAGCGGGAAACCAGGGGCGGGCGCGGTGGGGGCTCTGGCATCATCTCCGTCCGTGCCGATAGCCACCACGTGCCCGAACTGCACGACCGAGCTCCCCGCCGACGACCGCTTCCCGGTCTGGTGCCACGCCTGCGAGTGGAACCTGGTGCCGCCCCGGCCGAAGCCCGACGGCTCGGCGAAGGAGCGTCGCAAGGCCGCCCGGAACCGGGCCCGGGAGGAGCGCCGCGAGCAGGTGGCGCGGCGGCGGGCGGAGCGGCTGTACCACGCGCTGGAGCGCGGTGACGGCCCGGGCGCCGACCGCAACTGGCTGATCGCCGCGGCCTTGGCGGGGGTGGTGCACCTGGTGACGGTCACCGTGGTCCTCGGCTCGCTCTGGCTGGTGGTGACCGGGACCCTGCCCATGCGGCTGGTGGGCTGCCTGGGCCTGCTGATCGGATTCCTGCTGCGCCCGAGGTTCGGCCGGATCAGGACGGACGACTCCTTCCTCACCCGCGCCCAGGCCCCGCAGCTGTACGCCCTGGCCGACCGGGTCGCCACGGCCGTCGGCGGCCGGCCGGTGGACCGCATCAGGGTCACCGGCAGCTTCAACGCCTCCTTCGGCCGGTTCGGCCTGCGCCGCCGCGGCGTGCTGGAGATCGGACTGCCGCTCTGGGCGGTGCTGTCCGCGCCGGAGCGGGTCGCCCTGCTCGGCCACGAGCTCGGCCACGACGTGAACGGGGACCACCGGCGCGGACTCTGGCTGCACTCGGCGGTGGCGGCCGTGCGCGAGTGGCACCTGCTGACCCTGGACGACGAGACGCCCGCGGAGGACGGCCTGGTCAACCTGGTCCAGGCCCTGCTGCTGGTGCCGAGGCTGCTGCTGCAGGTCCTGACGGAGCGTCTGCTGTTCCTGCTGGACCGGCTGACCAGCCGCTCCGGCCAGGGCGCCGAGTACCGGGCGGACCTGCTGGCCGCCACCGTCGCCTCGCCCGCCGCGGCCCGCGGGATGCTCGCCGCGCTGCTGCTCGAACCCACCGCCGAGGCCGCGGTGGTCCGTATCCGCAGCCGGTCGCGCCTGCGGACCTCCCGGCCCGGCCGGGACGGCGGCGAGGCGGTGGCCGAGCTCTGGACCGAGCTGGCCGGCCTGGCGGGCGGACTCACCCCGCGCGAGCGGGAGCGCCGACTGCGGCTGGGCGCCCACGAGTTCGCCGCGGTGGACTCGACCCACCCGCCGACCCACCTGCGGATCGCCCTGCTGGACCGCCCGGTCGAGCCGCGGCCGGTGGCCTTCGGCCGGATCGAGCAGGAGAAGGTGGAGGCCGAGCTCGCCCCGGCCCGCGCCCGGGTGGGCGAGCGGCTGCTGGACGGCTGAGCGGCGCGTCCGGTCCGGACGGTCCCGTCCCGCCGCAGGTCAGGCGTTGTGCTTTCGGTACGAAATTCGCGGGCCCGGCGGCCGGGTCGCTGGCTAGGGTGCCGTGGTGACGGTCAAGAGAACTGGTCCGGGGGAACCGGACGTGCGGGGTGCCGGGCGGTACCTCTGGTGGCTGGCGGCCAGCCAGCCGGGGCGAGTCGCGCTCGGCGCGGTGCTCAGTGCGGTGTGGCTGGGCGCGCTGACGATGATGCCCTACATCCTCTCCCGGGCCGTGGACGACGGCCTCAAGGCCGACGACTACCCGGCACTGGCCGGGTGGGCGGTGGCCTTCCTGGTCATCGGCGCGGTGAACGCGGTGATCGGGGCGTACCGCCACCGCACCATGACCAAGGTCCGGATGGACGCCACCTTCCGCACCACCCGCGTGGTGGTCCGTCAGGCCGTCCGGCTCGGTGGCGAGCTGCCCCGGCAGACCGCCACCGGCGAGGTGGTGACCATCGGCGTCTCCGACGTGCAGCGGATGAGCCAGACCCTCACCTTCAGCGGACCGGGCTTCGGCGCCGTGGTGGCCTACCTGCTGGTCGCGGGCCAGCTGCTGCGGATCTCGCCGGTGCTCGCCGCGCTGGTGCTGCTCGGCGTCCCCGCGCTGGCCGGGCTGATCGGTCCGATGCTCGCCCGGGTCCAGCGGGCCGAGGCCGGGTACCGGGAGCAGCAGGGCGAGGTGGCGGCCCGGTTCGAGGACCTGAGCGACGGCCTGCGGGTGCTCAACGGGCTCGGCGGCAAGGAGGAGTTCGCCGCCCGGTACGCCCGGGAGTCGCGCAAGCTGATGGCCGACGGCTTCAAGGTCGGCAGGGTGGCCAGCTGGATCGAGGCGCTCGGCAGCGGACTGCCGCTGCTCTTCCTCGGCGCGGTGACCTGGGTCGCCGCCCGGATGGCGGCCCAGGGCTCCATCACGATCGGCGAGCTGGTCGCCGTCTACGGCTACACGGCGGCCCTCACCGTGCCGGTCTACTTCCTGATCGAGGGCGGCCGCGACCTCACCCGCGGTCTGGTCGCGGCCGAGCGGACGGTCGGCTTCCTCCGGCTGGAGCCCCGCCCGGCCGGCCCGGCCGCCGCGGCCACCCCGGCCCCCGCCGGCCCCGCCCCGCTCCGGGACGGGCTCTCCGGCGTCGAACTCGTCCCCGGCGGGCTCACGGTGCTCGCCGCCCGGCGGCCCGCCGAGGCGCTGGAGGTGGCGGACCGGCTGGCGCTGTTCGCCGACCCCGGTGCGGAGGGCGGCCGTTGGGACGGCCGCCCGCTGGAGGAGTACGCGCTGCGCGAGGTGCGCGGCCGGATCGTGCTGGCGGAGAACGAGGCGGCGCTGTTCGCCGGGCCGCTGCGCGAGGTGCTCGGCGGGCGGCGGGAGCGGGCCGACCAGGAGCTGCTCGCCGCCCTGGAGGCGGCCTCGGCGCTGGACGTCCTGCGCGGGCTGCCCGGCGGCCTGGCCGCCCCGATCCGGACGGAGGGCCGTAACCTCTCCGGCGGCCAGCGTCAACGGCTGCGCCTGGCACGGGCGTTGCTCGCCGATCCGGAGGTGCTGATCGCGGTCGAGCCCAGCTCCGCCGTGGACACCCACACCGAGGCGGCGATGGCGGCCGGCCTGCGGGCCTTCCGGGCCGGGCGGACCACGCTGGTGGTCTCCACCTCGCCGCTGCTGCTCGACCTCGCCGACACCGTGCTGTACCTGGCCGACGGCCGGGTCGCCGCCGCCGGCACCCACCGCGAACTGCTGCGCCGGGCCCCGGAGTACCGGGCCCTGGTCTCCCGCGACGAGGAGGAGCCGCCCGCGGGCACCCGCGTCCCGCTGCCGACGGCCCGTACGTCCTCGCCCACCACCACCGAGGAGGCCGCCCGATGAGCACCGAACGAGCCCTTCCCGTGGCCACGCCCCGGGAGACCCGCCGGGCCGCCGCCGCGCTGCTGCGCCAGGACGGCCGGGCGCTCGGCGGCGTGACCGCGCTGAACGGCCTGGCCGCCCTGGCCGGCCTGGCCGGGCCCTGGCTGCTCGGCCTGATCGTCGACGCGGTGGTGAAGGGCCACGGCGCCGCCGCCGTGGACCGGCTGGCACTCGCCGTGGTGGTCTGCGGCGTGCTGCAGCTCCTGCTGACCCGTCAGGCGGTGCACCAGGGCTACCGGGTGGCCGAGCGGGCCGCCGCCCGGCTGCGCGAGCGCCTGGTCGAGCGGGTGCTGGCGCTGCCGCCGACCGTGGTGGAGCGGGTCGGCACCGGCGATCTGACGACCCGTGGCACCACCGACGTGGCCACCGTCGGCACCACCCTCAAGGACAGCGTCCCGGAGATGGCGGTGGGGGTCTTCCAGGGGCTGTTCATCCTGGTCGCGATCTTCCTGGTCGACCCGCTGCTCGGGGCGTGCAGCGTGCTCGCCCTCTCCGGCCTGTGGTTCGTCGCCCGCTGGTACCTGGCCCGGGCCCGGGACGCCTACCTGGCCGAGGGCGCCGCCAACTCGGAGGTCGCCGACGTGCTCGGCACCACCGCCGCCGGGGCCCGGACGGTCGAGGCGCTCGGCCTCCAGGAGCGCCGCACCGCCGCCATGGAGACCGCGATCGAGGTCTCCCGCACGGCCCGGCTGCGCACCCTGCTGCTGCGCAGCTTCCTCTTCCCGCTGGTCGACACCTCCTACGTGGCGCCGGTGACGGTGGTGCTGCTGGTCGGCGGCGCGCTGCACGCCAACGGTTCGGTGGAGCTCAGCGCGGTGGTGACCTGCACGCTCTACCTGCGGCGGCTGGTCGACCCGCTGGACACCGTGATGCTCCGGCTGGAGCAGCTGCAGAGCAGTGCCGCCTCCTTCGCCCGGGTGGAGGGCGTCGGCGCGGTGCCCGCCGAGGACGCGGGGACGGCCGGCACGGCCCGCCCGGCCGACCAGCGGATCGAGGTGAGCGCCGTCCGCTACGCCTACGAGGGCGGCCAGGACGTGCTGCACGGGGTCGACCTGACGGTCCGTCCGGGGGAGCGGCTGGCGGTGGTCGGCCCCTCCGGCTCGGGCAAGACCACGCTGAGCCGGCTGCTGGCCGGGATGGACCGGCCGAGCGGCGGCTCGGTGCTGGTCGGCGGCGTGCCGGTGGCCGACCTGGACCCGGAGCTGCTGCGCCGCGAGGTGGTGCTGGTCACCCAGGAGCACCACGTCTTCCTCGGCACGCTGCGGGACAACCTGCGGATCGCCGCGCCCGCCGCCGAGGACGGCGAGCTGGCCGAGGCGCTGGCGGCGGTCGGCTGGACGCACGGGCTGCCGGACGGCCTGGACACCGAGCTCGGCCCGACCGGTCACCGGCTCGACGGTGCCCAGGCCCAGCAGTTGGCGCTCGCCCGGGTGGTGCTGGCGGATCCGCACACCGTGATCCTGGACGAGGCCACCGCCCTGCTCGACCCGACGGCGGCCCGGGCCACCGAGCGGGCGCTGGCCGCGGTGCTCAAGGGCCGCACCGTGATCGCGGTGGCGCACCGGCTGCACACCGCGCACGACGCCGACCGGGTGGCCGTGATGGCGGACGGGCGGCTGACCGAGCTGGGCAGCCACGAGGAGCTGGTCGCCCGCGACGGGGCGTACGCGGCGCTCTGGCGCTCCTGGCAGCAGAAGTGAGACGACGTCAGGGGGCCGGGGCCCGAAGGTGCCCCGGCCCCCTGACGTTCCGCGCCGCGCTCAGTGCATCCGGCGCACCCGGAGGAAGCAGAGGCCGAGCAGCAGTGCGGTGACGGCCAGGCAGATCCCGGTCTGGGTCCAGAGCATCGGCCACTCGTGGGCCGGCGGGTGGAACAGCACGAAGGCCCGGTCGACGGTGGCCACGTGGGGCTCGCAGCCGGAGTCCTGGCAGAGCAGGCTGCCGTCCGGCAGGGCGTAGGGCGGCCAGTTGCCCTGGCCGGCGATGGTGATCCCGTCCGAGGTGCGGTAGCCGGTCGCCAGGATCTCGGAGTTCAGCGGGGACTCGGCGGGGAAGCCGTACCCGGTGACCAGGTCCCGGATGTCGGCGTTCTGCGGCATCAGCGCGAGCCGCACCGGAGCCTCCACCTCGACGGCGGGGGTGAACACGTCGCGCAGGTCGTCCACGGCCAGCCGCAGGCCGGCGGTGAGCACGGCGGTGACCGCCATCGCCGCCACCACCCGGCGCACCAGCAGGCCGGCCGTGACGCCGACCGCCAGCCCGACCAGGCAGAAGGCGATCGTGGACGGGCCCTCGGTGGAGCGGGCCATCCAGCCGAACCAGTGGTAGTACCCGGGCACCCCGAAGCGGCCCTCGACCACCGTCCTCCACCAGCTGGCGACACCCGCCAGCACGGCCGATCCGACCAGTGTCAGGGCGAACGGGGCGGCCAGCCGCCCGGCCAGCCAGCGGGAGCGGGAGACCGACTGGGTCCAGGCCAGTCGGTGGGTGCCGGACTCGAACTCGCGGGCCAGCAGCGGCGCCCCGGCGAACAGCCCGAGGGCGAACGGGAGCAGGAACAGCACCCAGCCGGTGCCGGAGACGGCCGGCGGCCACCACTCCGGGATGGCGCGCCGCAGGTCGGAGACGTCCGAGCACTCCGGTGGGTAGTAGACGTCGTTGCAGTTCCGGAGCCCGTTGGAGTCGATCCAGGCGCTGATCCGCCAGCCGAACAGGAGTACCCAGGTGCTGAAGGCGAGCAGGATGCCGCCGGCGGCCAGCAGGGTGGTCCGCTCCTGACGCAGGCTCAGCCAGGCGGTGCCGCGCAGCGAGGGACGGGGGAGGACGGCGGTGCTCAACGGACCGTCACCTCCTCGCGGACGGTCGGCGCGGCGGTGCCGGGGGCGCGCAGGTGGGCCAGCAGGAGTTCCTCCAGGGTGGGCTCGCCCAGGTCCCAGTCCGGGTCGACCGGGCCGGTGGGGCGGATCATCGCGGTGGCCTGACGGCCCGTCCGGCGGAGTTCGACGAGGTGGTGGGGGGCGAGGGCGGGCGGAGTGCCCTCGCCCTCGTGGGCGCCGACCACCTTGCGGTGGGCGGCGAGCAGCTCGTCCACCTCCCCGGCCAGCCGGACGCTGCCGTCGCGCAGCAGCAGCACGTGGTCGCAGACGCCGTCCAGTTCGGCCAGCACGTGCGAGGAGATCAGCACGGTGGTGCCGTGCTCGACGGCCTGGGCCAGCAGCAGGCCGGTCAGCTCGTGCCGGGCCACCGGGTCGACGTCGGCCAGGGGTTCGTCCAGCAGCAGCAGGTCGGGCCGCTTGCCGAGGGCCAGGGCCAGGGCGACCCGGGTGCGCTGGCCGCCGGAGAGCGAGCCGACCCGGGTGTTGGGTGCCAAGTCGCCCTGCTCCAGGACCAGTTCGGCGGCCTTCTGGTCCCAGGAGGGGTTGAGCTCGCGCCCCATCCGGAGGGTGTCGGCGACGGACAGCCGCGGGTAGAGCGGTCTGTCCTGGGCCAGCAGGGCGAACCGGCGGCGGCCCTCCGCCGTGCCCGGTGCGTGGCCGAAGACCTCGACGGTGCCGGTGGTGGGGGCGAGCAGTCCGGCGGCCAGCGCCATCAGGGTGGACTTGCCGGCGCCGTTCGGGCCGACCAGGGCGCTGATCCGGCCGGCCGGGAGGGTCAGCTCGCAGTCCCGAAGGGCCCAGCCGCGGCGGTATCTCAGCCCGAGTCCGCTTGTCCTCAACGCCGGTATTTCCTGCGGGAGTTGGACTTCGCTGGGGTGGTTCACCCGGGCTCCTCGGCCGTGCTGGCGCGTGCGCTGGTGGTCGGTGGGGGCGGTGGTCGGTGGGGATCTGTTCGGTCAGCTGCCGGTCGGCGCGGCGGGGCCGGGGTCGGGGCCGGCGAAGCCGGTGTCCAGTGCGGTGGTGACGACGGCCTCGACGTCCTCCCGGTCCAGCCCGGCCTCCCGGGCCCGGCGCACCCAGTCGGCCAGCTCCTCGTGCAGTGCGGAGGCGGCGACCGTCTCGGGCTTGGCCAGCGAGCGCCGGACGAAGGTGCCGACCCCTCGCCGGCTGTCGACCAGACCCTCCCGCTCCAGCTCGCGGTAGGCCTTGAGCACGGTGTTGGGGTTGATCGCCGTCGCCTCCACCACCTCGCGGGCGGTGGGGAGTTGGTCACCGGGGCGGAGCACGCCCAGTCTCAGGGCGCGCTTGGTCTGCTCCACGATCTGGAGATACGGGGAGAGACCGCTGTGCCGGTCGATGAGGTACTCGACCACGTGCTGACCTTCATTCCACTAGTTATCTAGGGAAATCCTGCCCAGTCGTGGGGGCAGGCGTCAAGTGCCGCTCTTGACAGGCCTGGACGCGCCGTGATCACCATTCCACTAGTTAACTAGTGGAATGGTGATCAGATGAACCTCACCCTGCTGGAGCGCCGGTCCGGCCGGACCGCGCCCCCGAAGCCCGAGGGGCGGCGCCGTACGGTGCCCGGCCCGAACGCGGTGGCGCTCGCCGTCACCTGCCTGTTCGCCGTGGTGTACGCGCTGCTCTCGATCACCCGGCACCGCCGGATGCTCAGCTCGGCCTTCGACCTGGGGATCTTCGAGCAGGCGGTGAGCGCCTACGCTCAGGGCCGGGCGCCGCTGGTCGAGCTCAAGGGCCCCGGCTACAACCTGCTGGGCGACCACTTCCACCCGGTGCTGGCCGCGCTGGCGCCCGCCTACCGGCTGGCCCCCGGCCCGATCACCCTGCTGCTGGCCCAGGCGGTGCTGATGGCGCTGGCCTGCCTGCCGCTCACCCGCTGGGCGTGCCGGGCGGCCGGCCGCCGGGCCGGCCTGCTGATCGGTCTGGCCTTCGGGAGTTCGTGGGGCATGGTCTCGGCGGTGGCCTTCGACTTCCACGAAATCGCCTTCGCGGTACCGCTGTTGGCCTTCACGGTCGAGGCGCTGGCGGCCCGGCGGTGGCGAGCGGCGGTGCTCTGGGCGCTGCCGCTGGTGCTGGTCAAGGAGGACCTCGGGCTGACCGTCGGCGCGGTCGGGGGCTACCTGCTGTGGCGCGGGGACCGCCGCGCCGTGCGCCGGGGCGGTCTGGCCCTGTTGGTGCTCGGCCCGGCGGCCACCGTGCTGGAGACGCTGGTGCTGCTGCCGATGGCCAACACGAACGGCGTCTTCGACTACTGGAACCAGGTGCCCGGAGCCGAGGGCTCGACCGGCCTCTCGCCGTTCCTGCTGTTCTGGCCGCCAGTGAAGTGGCTGCTGCTCTTCATGCTGGCCGCCCCGGTCGCCTTCGTCGCGGTGCGCTCGCCGCTGGTGCTGCTGGCCGCGCCCACCCTGGGCTGGCGGCTGCTGGGGGCCAACGAGCACTACTGGGAACCCTCGTACCACTACAGCGCGGTGCTGATGCCGGTGCTGTTCGGCGCCTTGGTCCACCGCCTCGGGCAGGCCGGCGGGTGGCGGCGGGGCCGGGCGCGGCGGTTGGTGCTGGGCTGGGTGGCCGCGTTCGCCGTGGTCGGGGCGGTGGTCTACCCGCTGCGCGATCTGGTCCTGCCCGGCGGCTGGACGCCGAACGCGCACGTCCGGACCGCGCACCGGCTGCTGGCCCAGGTGCCGGACGGCGCGACGGTGGCGGCCAGCAACCGGTTGAGCCCGCTGCTGGTCTCCCGGGCCACCGTCAGTCTGGCCTGCCAGGGCGGCCCGGAGGCGGCCGACCCGCCCCGGTGGGTCGTGATCGACCGCACCGACCCGACGGTGCAGAGCCCCTGCCCCGAGGCCCGCACCCTGGAGCGGCTGGCGGCGTACCGGGCCGCCGGCTACCTGACGGTGGCCGAGGAGGACGGCGTCATCGTGCTGTGGAGGCCGTGAGTTCGCCCTCGGCGGCGGTGAGTTGAACGCTCATCAGGCGCTGCGGCCGGCGCACCAGCAGGTAGCCGACCCCGGCCAGGGTGACCAGGCCGACGCCGAGCAGGGCGGCCCAGACCTGGTACCAGGGGGCGCCGGCCGGGGCCAGCACCGTGCGGGGCCAGCAGATGTTGACCACCTCGAAGCCGGTCCACAGCACCGCCAGCAGGTTGACCGGGGTGCCCCAGCGGCCGAGCGAGAAGGCCCCGGCCGGGCGCCAGGTGCCGCGCAGGCGGGCGGTGAGGGCGGTCAGGCAGAGCAGGAAGAACGGCAGGAAGGTGGCTGCGGTGCCGAAGGTGATCAGGCTGCCGATCGCGGTGGACTCCAGGCCGAGCGGCAGCGCGGCGGCGCTCACCAGGGTGGCCGCGACCAGGCCGCCGATCGGGGCCTGGTGGCGGTTCACCGTGCGGATCCGCCGGGAGAACGGGAAGACCCCGTCCCGGGCCAGCGAGTACAGGCCGCGGGCGGCTCCGCCCTGGGAGGCCATCAGGCAGGCGGCGAAGCTGACCAGCACCACCAGCACGAAGGGCTTGGCGGCCCAGCCGCCGAAGCCGGTCACCACGGCGGTGGTGACCGGGTCGAGGTCCTCGCCCCGTACCACCCGGGCCGGGTCGGGGTGGGCGAGCGCCACCGAGACGGCGTTCAGGATCACCACGGCGCCCACGCTCAGCAGGGCCCAGCGCATCGCGCGCGGAACCTGGCGGGCCGCGTCCTTGGTCTCCTCGGCGGTGGAGACGCAGGCGTCGAAGCCGATGAAGGCCCAGCCGCCGACCGCCACCACGGCCAGCAGGCCGGCGAGGCCGCCGGTGCCGGTGGTCACCGAGGCGCCGAGGTCGTCGGTCAGCAGGGCGAAGCCGTGCTCGCGGAAGAACAGCAGCAGGGCCAGCCCGACCAGCACCGAGGCCACCGTCTCGGCCGCGATCCCGGCGCTGACGAACCAGCGCAGCAGGTTGATCCCGTAGGCGTTGACCAGCAGGCAGGCCACGGTGAACGCGGCCGCGGTGAGCACGAGTTGGGGAGGGGTGGGCACCGCGTCGAAGAGCGCGAAGAACCAGGGCGCGGCCAGGTAGGCCACGGTGGTGTTGGCGAACATCACCGCGAACTGCCAGAGCCAGCCGCTCAGCCAGGCGAAGCCGGGCGAGGCCAGCCGGCGGGCCCACTGGTAGGCCCCGCCGGCCAGCGGCCACTGCGAGGCCAGCTCGGAGTAGACGCCCACCACCAGCAGCTGCCCGATCAGGCAGACCGGCAGGGCCCAGACCCAGGCCCCGCCGCGCAGGCTCATGCCCACCTGGGCCACCGCGTACAGGCCCACCACCGGGGAGACCACGGCGAAGCCCATCGCCACGTTGCCCAGCATGCCCAGGCTGCGGCGCAGCTCCTGGCGGTAGCCGAGCGCGGCCAGCCTCTCGCTGTCCGTGCCGGGGATGTCATCGGTCATCGGGAACCGCCTCGCCCTCGTAAAACTAACTTTGTTAGTCCGTGACCGTAGCCGCCCGCCGCGAGGGAGGGAAGGGGTGAGACCAGGCTGTAACGTGGCCGGTCGGACGAGGTGGAAGGGCGGGGCGGGCGTGGGCCGACCGAACAGGGCGCTGCTGAGCCGGGAGGCCATCGCGGCCGCCGCGCTGGCGGTGGTGGACGAGGGCGGGGCGGACGGCCTCACCATGCGGGCGCTGGCCGAGCGGCTCGGCGTCAAGGCGGCCTCGCTCTACAACCACGTCGCGGGGAAGGACGAACTGGTCGACGGACTGGCCGAGTTGGTCAACGCCGAGATCGACCTCGGGCCGCTCGCCGGGCCGGACTGGAAGGCCGGGGTGGCCGAGTACGCCCGCGGCTACCGGGCGGCCTTCCTGCGCCACCCGCACACCATCGCCCTGCTGGCCCGGCGCAGGGTCGGCGCCGAGCGCCAACTCCTCGGCTACGAGAGCCTGCTGTCCTGCCTGGGCCGGGCCGGCTTCGAGCCCGCCGACGCCGCCGAGGCGGCCGCCGCACTGGACTACCTGGTGCTCGGCTCCGCACTGGAGACCTTCACGGCCGGCTTCGCCCGCCCGGTGGAGGACTACCGGCCCGGCTACCCGTCACTGGCCGAGGCGCTCACCGCCTCGGCGGCCCGGGGGAGCGGACTGGACGACCGGGGCTTCGAGCTCGCGCTGCGGCTGCTGCTGGACGGCCTGGCCGCCCGGCTCTGAGGCGCCGCTCAGGGCCCCGGGCCCGGGTGCGGCCGAGGGCGTGGGCCCCGGACATGACGGTGGGCGGGCCCGGTCTCGTCCCCGGGCCCGCCCATGCTCCCGCCCACCGGTCACGACCGGTGCGCCCTCCGGCCCCGCGGGCGGGGCCGGAAGCCTGGTGTCAGGCCTGCGCGGCGGCCTGCTCGGCCGCGATCTTGGCGCGGACCTCGTCCATGTCCAGCTCGCGGGCCTTGCCGATCAGCTCCTCGAAGGCCTGCTCGGGCAGGGCGCCGGCCTGGGAGAAGATCATCACGCCTTCGCGGATGATCGCCAGGGTCGGGATCGACCGGATCTCGAACGCGGCCGCGAGCTCCTGCTGCGCCTCGGTGTCCACCTTGGCGAAGACCAGGTCGGAGTGGCGCTCGGCGGCCTTCTCGAAGACCGGCGCGAAGCGCAGGCAGGGGCCGCACCAGCCCGCCCAGAAGTCGATGAAGACGAAGGCCTTCCCGTCCGGGCCCTGTACCACCTCGTCGAAGTTCTCGGTGGTCAGTTCGACGGTGCTCATGTTCTGCTCCTGCCTCTCTCGTGGTCGCGTCCCGCACCGCCCTCAACAGGCCCTCGCCCCGGGCTATTCCGCCGCTCGGTCTACCTGGTCGGCACGTAGTCGAAGCGCGGGGTCAGCACGCCGAACAGCGAGTCCGGCTCCGGTCCGCTGCCGAAGTACGTCGCGGCCAGCCCGGCGGCGTCCTTGGAGAAGTGGAACGGCACCTGCTCCAGCTTGAAGCCGGTCAGGGTCGGGCGGCCGCCCGCGATGACCTCGGCCGGGGTGGTGTAGGCGACCATCACCTCCTCCAGCACCGACTTGCCGTCCGCCAGCACCCCGGCCGAGTAGCCCGGCTGCGGCATCACCCGGATCCAGGTCGGGAGCAGTGCGACCACGTGGCCGCTGCTCTCCTGGGTGAGGGTGATCCCGCCCGGGTAGAAGATCCGGCCCTTCTCGTCCAGGTGGTCCCCGGCGGTGGAGCCGATCGGCATGTCGAAGCCGAAGCCGTCCGGGTCGAGCACGAAGGGCGCGATGGCGCCCAGCTTGACCCCGGCGCCGGTCAGCCACGTCTTGGCGGCCTCGCTCACTCGGAGGTGGGCGCTGCCCCAGGGCGAGATGTACGGGCCGACGGCCCGCAGCTGCGGGGGTTGGCTCCCGGCGTCCTGGTGCACGGGCACCGACGCGCGCGCGGCGGCCGGGACGAGCGGAAGGGCCAGGGCCAGGGCGGCGGTGGCGAGTTTTCGGAAGAGGTTCACTGTCCGGGATCCGATCGGGTGTCAGGGCAGGTAGCGGAAGGTGCCGGAGAGGGTGCCGAAGGCGTCGCCGGCCTCGAAGGAGGTGCCGAGCGCCTCGTTCAGCGTCCCGGCGCCGACCTCGGTGAGGGTCAGCGGCACCCGGGCGGTACGGATCCCGCCCGGGGCCAGGCCCCAGCCCGGGCCGAAGGCGTCCCGCAGGGTGTAGGAACAGAACAGCTGCTCGGTCTCGGACTTGACGCCGTTCACCTCCAGGTAGGAGGAGAGGCCCCGGGTCGGCGCGAACCGCAGGTAGAACTCGTCCATGGTCCAACTGCCCCCGGACCGAGGGGAGCTGAGGTTCACTCCGCCCGGGTAGTAGACCCGGCCGAACTCCTCCAGGTCGATGTAGTCGCCGGAGGTCCAGCCGATGTCGCTCTTGATGCCGCTGTCCCCGGGCAGCGCGTGCACGGGGGCGATCGGGGTGATCGCCACCTCCTGCTCGGCCAGGGCGGCCTTGAACCCCGGTGCCCACTCGACCTGGGCCTCGCCCCAGGGCGAGACGTACGGGCCGGACGGCATCCCGGCGGCCCGGGCGGCTCCGGGAGCGACCGTCCAGCACATCAGAACGGCGAAGAGCACGGAGAGGAGTTGACGTACTTTCATATCGGATCCCCAGTCATGGGACGGCCCAACTCGCTTGCGGCGGCGGGCGGATGGCACCGCACGGCGGAACGGACCCGCACGGCGGATCGGCTCCGGACGCTACCCCGGCCCGGCCGGTCCGTCCGCATGCGGATGACTCTCCCGGGTGCGGTCCGGTCCGGAAATTGATCCGGCCGGGGGAATCGCGTGACTCTTTCGGGGGGCGACGGCTGCGTGAAGATCCACGGGGCGCCTAGGTTGGCCGTGGCCGCCGGACGGGACCCGTCCACGGTCGCCCTTCACGCGCCCAACGGCGGCTGAAGCCAGGCTGGTTGGGCTCGCCCCCGTTTCCCGTACCCGGACCCCTGGGAGCCACTGTGCCCGGACCTGACGGTCCCCGCCCCGGTCGGCGGACCTTCCTCGGCGCCGCCGCCGCCACGTTGACCGCGGCCGCACTCGGCGGTCCGCTGCTCGGCCGCAGCCTGGCGGGCGGGCACGTCGACGCGCCCGCCGTGACGGCCGACCCGCAGGCCAACGTCACCGACGTGTTCGCCTTCACCAGCCCGGACGACCACTCGACGGTCACCATCGCCGTCGACGTCCAGCCGGCCCAGCTGCCCGGGTCGTCCCTGCTCAACCACCCCTTCGCCACCCGGGCCCGGTACGAGGTGCACGTGGACCGGACCGGCGACGGCCGCCCGGACCTGACCTACCGGTGGACCTTCCGGAACGAGGACCGCCGGCTCCTCGGCAGCGGGCCGATCGCGCTCTCCCCGGTGCGCTCGCTCACCGACTCCTCGCTGCTCTTCCGCCAGCGCTACACGCTGGAACGGATCCGCCCCGGCCGCCCCGCCGAGGTGCTGCTCTCCGACGCGATCGCGGCGCCCACCCACACCGGCCTGGCGCTGATGCCCGACTACCGGGCACTGCGTACCGAGGCCACCCGCGCACTGCCGGGCGGCGGCCGGACGCTGGCCGGCCAGATCGCCGAGCCGTTCATCGCGGACACCCGGGTCTTCGGACTGTTCGTGCTGGGCACGGTGGGGCCGGTCCCCGGCGCCCTGCCCGCCGCCGGGCCGCTCTCCGCGCTCAACGTCGGCTCGCTGATCCTCCAGCTGCCCAAGCGCGAACTCGCCCTGAACGGCGACCCGGTGCGCAATCCGGTGATCGGCGTCTGGGCCACCGTCTCCCGGGAGGGGGCCGACCTCTCCCGCGACCTGCGCACCCAGGCGGCGAGCTACCGGCAGATCGGCCGGCTCGGCATGCCGCACGTCTGCTTCGCGCTCTGGGGCAGTGCCGCCTTCAACGCCGCTCCCGGCGGGCCGGAGGACCGCTTCAACACCCGTCCGGCCGAACTCGACCACCAGGACGCCGAGTTCGTCGCCGCCACGCTCGACCCGGCACCGCCCCGGCGGATCGAGGCGGCCCAGGGCTTCGCCGCCCCGGCCACCCCGCGCGAGGACATCAGGGCGCTCTTCCTCAGCGGCATCGGCGCGGCCAACGGCTCCCGCTTCGGCTTCGACCTCAACACCCACGCCCTGAACGCCGACGCCGACCCGGCCGCGATCACCCACGCCGAGGAGCTCCGGCTCAACCTCACCACCCCGGCCAGCGCCGAACCGCACCCCTACGGCGTGCTCGCCGGCGACCGCCAGGGCTACCCCAACGGCCGCCGGTTCAACGACGTCATCGACGTCCCGCTGCTGCGGATGCTGGAGGGCGAGCCCTCCGAGCGCTCCGCCGCCCACCTGCTGCCGCCGCCGAGCTTCGACGTCCAGCCCGCACCGGCCTCGGACGTCTTCCCGTACGTCAACCTCCCGCACGCGGGCCCGTGACGGGCCGTCAGTGGCTGGGCGGCGGGCTGCTCGTCCTGGCCTGCGCGGCGGGGCTGGTGGCGTTCTCGCCCGAGCGCGCGGTCCGGCCGATCGGTGTGGTCGGCCCGGTGGCGGTGCCCGTACCGCCGCCGCCCGACCGCCTGGCCGCCGCCCGGGAGGACGCCAGGCGGCGCCCCGAGGACGCGGCGGCCTGGGCCGAGGTCGGGCTCGCGGCCGTGGAGCAGGCCCGGACCTCCCTGGACGCCGGCGGGCTCGACCTGGCCGAACGGGCCCTGGCCCGATCGCTGGAGCTGAAGCCGGAGGCCAACTACGCCGCCGTGGTCGGCTCCGGCGCACTCGCCAACGCCCGGCACGAGTTCGGTGCCGCCCGGGAGCACGGGCTGCGGGCCACCGCGATGGCACCCGAGCGGGCGGCCGCGTACGCGGTGCTGGCCGACGCGGAGCTCGAACTCGGCGACTACCCGGCCGCCACCGCCGCCACCCAGCGCCTGCTGGACCTGGCCCCGACCGCCGCCGCCCTGGTCCGGGCCGCCCAGGACCTGCAGGCGCACGGCCGCCGGGCCGAGGCGCAGCTCGCGCTGGAACGGGCCCTGGAGGCGGCCGGGCCGGCCGGGGAACGGGCCTTCTGCGCCCGTCGGCTGGGTGATCTCGCCTGGGAGGACGGCCGGTTGACGGAGGCGGACGGCCGCTACCGGGAGGCCCTGGCCGCCCGCACCGATGACGCGGCCGCCGCCTTCGGGCTGGCCAGGACCGCTGCCGCCCAGGGGCGGACGGAGGAGGCGGCGCGGCGGCTGGCCGAACTGACCGCGCGGACACCGCTCCCGCAGTTCCTGCTGGAGCAGGCCGAACTCGCCCTCGCCACCGGCCACCGGGCCGACGCCGAAGGCCCGTTGGCCGCCCTCGCGGCGGAGGCCCGGCTGGCGGTCGGTCCGGCGGACCTGCACCTGGCGCGCTACCTGGCCGACCACGGTGACGCCGGCGAGGCCGTGCGGCAGCTCACCGAGGAGTGGGAACGGCGCCGCAGCGCCCCCGTCGCGGCCGAGCTGGCCTGGGCGCTGCACCGGACCGGGGACGACCGCGGTGCCCTCCAACACGCCCGGTCCGCAGCCGAGTCGGGGGACGAGCCGGTGCTCGCGGCCTACCACCGGGGCGTGATCGAACTCGCCCTCGGCCTGCCGGAGGGCAAGGAGACCCTGCGCACCGCGCTGGAGCGCAACCCGCGGTTCTCCGCCTACCACGCGGACCTGGCCCGCCGCCTGCTCGCCGAGGGGGAGCGATGAACGGAGTCAACGGCCTTGCGGGGCACAGTACTCGGGATCGCCGTAGCCGGGCGGCCGGGCTGATCCTGACGGTACTGCTGCCGGGGGTGGTGCTCCCGGGAACGGCGGTGGCGCACCCGCTGGGCAACTTCAGCGTCAACCGCTACGACGGCCTGCGACTGCGGCCCGACCGGATCCAGGACAGCCTGGTGCTCGACACCGCCGAGATCCCCACCGCCCAGGACCGGACCGCCGCCGACCGGGACCACGACGGTGCGGTGGACGCGGCCGAGGCGGCCGACCGCGCCGGGCAGCGGTGCGCCGAACTCGCGGGCGCGGTCCGGGCGGACATCGGCGGGCGCGAGGCGTCCTGGCGGGTGGAGGCGAGCAGCCTGGCGTACGGGCCGGGCGCCGCCGGTCTGCCGACCGCGCGGCTGAGCTGCGAACTCTCGGCCGACGCCGACCTCACCCGCCCGGTCCGGGTGACCTTCCACTCCGGGGCGGACGGCGCCCGCCCGGGCTGGAAGGAGATCACGGCGGTCGGCGAGGGCGTCGAACTCCGCGAGGGCAGCGTGCCCCGGCGGAGCGCCACCGACGGCCTGCGCAGCTACCCGGCCGACTCCGTCGAGCAGCCGCTGTCGGTGGTTGCCGTCGAGCTCGCGGCCGACGGTGCGTCAGCCGCACTGCCGCCGCCGCCGGCGATCGGCGGGTCGGCGGGCGACGGTGCGTCAGGGGATCCGGCCGACGGTGCGTCAGCGGCGCCACCCGCGGACGGGTCGGCGCCCGCGCCCGACGGGGCTCCGGCCGGGCGGCGGTCCGTCCCGGGGGCCCACCGCTCCGCCGAACGGCGGGCCGTCCCGGCCGGGGCCGTCGGCCTGCCACCGCTGGACGGGGTGGAGCGGCACCTTGCCGCCCTCACCACCACCCGCGACCTGACCGTCCCCGTCGGTCTGGCGGCCACCGCCCTCGCCCTGCTGCTGGGCGCCGGGCACGCCGCCCTCCCCGGCCACGCCAAACTCGCGGTCGCCGCCTGTCTGGCCCGCACCTCGGGGCGGCCCCGGCGGGGCGGCCTGCGGTCCGCCCTGGCGGTGGGGGCGACGGTGACGGCCACCCACACGGCGGGGGTGCTGGTGGTCGGCCTGCTGCTGACCGCGTCGACCACCCTGGTGGGCGAGCGTCTGCTGAGCGGCCTCGGACTGGCCGGCGGTGCCCTGGTCACCCTCATCGGTGCCGCCCTGCTGGTCTCGGCCGTCCGCGCGCTGCCCGCCGTCCGCACCCTCAGCCGCGGCCGCTCCGCCCTCGTGGCGGAGAAGGCCGCGGACGCCGGCCGTGACAGCGGGGCGGAGGACGGCCACGGGCATGAGCACGGGCGCGCACCGGACCACCGCGACCACGACGGGCACGGACACGAGCACGGCCACGGCCACCGGATCGGGAGGCTCCGCTTCCCCTCGCTGATCGGTGTCGGCCTGGCGGGCGGGCTGGTGCCCAGCCCCTCCGCCCTGGTGATCCTGCTCGGAGCGGTGGCGCTCGGCCGCACCTCCTTCGGCGTGCTGCTGGTGCTCGGGTACGGCCTCGGCATGGCGGTCGCGCTGGCCGCCGCCGGACTGCTCCTCTCGGGCGGCTCGACCCGGGTCGCCTCGCTCACCGCCCGGTACGTCCCGGCACTCGGCCGGTACTCCCGTCTCGGCGGACTGCTCACCGCCCTGGTGGTGCTGGCCGTCGGCCTCGGCCTGGTGCTGCGCGGCGCCTCCGGTCTGTAGGAGCCCGACGCCGCGTCAGGCGGCCGGGTCCACGCTGCGCCGGACGGCCCGGGCGTAGCGGCGGGCGGCCAGCTGCTGGAGCAGCGGCACCAGCGGTCCGCCGAGACGGGTGTACCAGCGGCCGGGGCGGCTGAAGGCGGTGACGGTCATCCGGACCGCGCCGTCCGGACCGAGCTCGACCACGAAGGACTCCTCGCCGGCCTCCGGATGGCCCGTCAGGGTGCCGTAGGCGAAGCCGATCCGGTCGGGTCCGTCGACCGACCAGAGCACCTCGGCCGGTGCGGTCACCGCGAGCGGCCCGAGCCCGATCCGGCAGACCACCCGCACCCCGGCCTCGGCCGGCGGCGTCCCGGGGGCGACGCCGATCCCCGCGCCCCGGTGCATCCGCCAGCTGGTGACGGTTTCCCCGGCGGCCTCCAGCACGTCCCGGCCGTACCCGATCACCTCCCGGTGGCGCAGGTGGCGGTACCCGGCGGGCAGCCGGTCGGAGGCGGCGAGGGCGCCGACGTCGGGGTAGTTGAAGGCCGGCCGGCGGGTGGCGGCGGTCGCGGCCCGCCGCACCACCCGGCCGCAGCCCCGCACGTACAGGCCCTGGAGCAGTCCGAGCAGCGGTCCGCCGAGGCGGGTGTACCAGCGGTCGGGGCGGCTGAAGGCGGTCACGGTGAGCCGGACGGCCCCGTCCTCGCCCATCTCGACCACGAAGGACTCCTCCCCGCTGGCCGGATGGCCCGTCAGGGTGCCGTAGGCGAAGCCGATGCGGTCGGGTTCGCGGACCGACCAGACCACCTCGGCGGGGGCCGAGACGGTGAGCGGCCCGAACCCGAGGCCGAGCGAGGCCCGCACGCCCGGGTCGGTCCGCTCGGCCTCGGCGTGGACCTTGGTGCCCATCCCGCGGTGCATCCGCCAGCTGGTCACCGTCTCCCCGGCGGCCTCCAGCGTCTCCCGGCCGTACCCGATCAGGACGCGGTGGCGCAGGTGGCGGTAGCCGGCCGGGAGGCGGTCGGGCGTCCGGGTGGCGCCGACCTCGGGGTAGCTGAAGGCGGTGGTGCGGCGGTGGTGCGGCGGTGGTCCGTGCCGTACTGGTCCGTGCCGTGCTGGTCCGTGCGGTGGTTCATCGCGCGAGCTCCTCGAGTCTGCGCCAGGCCAGCAGCGAGCAGAGCGCGAAGCCGAGCGCGTTGCCGAGGCCGTGGGTGGCGGCCATCCAGGTCAGGGTGGGGTGGATCAGTCCGGTGGCCTCGCCGAGCGCCCACCAGAGGGCGAGCAGCATGGTGACCACCAGGACGGCGGCGGAGCCGAGCAGCAGCCGGGCGGTGAGCCGGTCGGGGGCGCGTCGGCTGACGTCCCGCCAGGTGAGCAGGCCGGTCAGCCACATGCCGACGGTCAGCACCACGGCGCCGACCAGCTCGGCCCAGTCCCCGACGAAGTAGCCGCCGAGCACCAGCAGGGTGCCGAGCGGCACGCTCAGCGCCGCGGCCGCCGCAGGGCCGGGGCGGTCGGTGACGGTCCGTCCGACCAGCCCGGCCACCAGGGCGGCGGTGAAGCCGGCGAAGTGGAAGTGCGGCACGGTGAGCGCCAGGATGTCCAGGTCGAAGCCGAAGAGCTCGGTGCCGGAGCGCTCGGCGACCAGCGCGAGGCCGGCCACCGAGGGTGCGGCGAGGGCGGTGAGCGCGGCGAGCTCGGCCGGGGCCAGGGACCGGCGGCGGGCCAGCCGGGCGGGCGCCAGCAGGGCCAGCGCCACGGTGGCGGCGGCGTAGACCGAGGCCAGGGCGGTGGCGGTGGTGCCGCGCGGGAGCCAGAGCGCGACTGCTCCCGGCAGGGCGGCGAAGGGCCAGAGCCGGGCCAGGGCGGCACTGCCGGGGCCGCCGAGCAGGCCGAGGCCCAGGGGTACGACGGCCAGCATGCCGAGCATGACGATGAGGTTGACCAGGGCGGTCACGGCAGCTGCCCCCTCTCATTGAACGTGTTCAAAGCTGCTGCGCGGATGACTCTACGGCAACTCTGAACATGTTCAACAGCCACCCCCTCCCGGAACGAGGGGGTGGCTGCGGGGCCTGGCCGGGGCCCGGTCGGGGCCGGCCCGGGGCCGGGGTCGTGCCGGGGTCAGCGGCCGATCCGGTCCAGCGGGACGGCCGGATCGGCGAGCTGGTCCGGGTCCACCGTGCGGCCGGAGCGGACCAGGTCGCGGATCGGGTCGGTGACGTCCCAGACGTTGACGTTCATCCCGGCGAGCACCCGCCCGCCGGAGAGCCAGAAGGCGATGAACTCGCGCGAGCGCCGCTCGCCCCGGAAGACCACCCGGTCGAAGCCGCCCGGCTCCACGTAGCCGGTGTACTCCATGCCCAGGTCGTACTGGTCGGTGAAGAAGTACGGCACCCGGTCGTGCACCGCCTCCTGCCCGAGCATCGCCCGGGCGGCCACCCTCGGCTGGTGCAGCGCGTTGGCCCAGTGCTCGACCCGGACCGGCCGGTCGAAGAGCGGGTGGTAGGCGTTGGCCACGTCCCCCGCCGCGAACACGTCCGGCGCCGAGGTGGTCAGCTGCTGGTCGGTGCGGATCCCGTTGTCCACGTGCAGCCCCGCCGCCTCGGCCAGCCCGGTGTTCGGGACGATGCCGATGCCGACCACCACCGCGTCGGCCGGGACCAGTTCGCCGCCCTCCAGCCGCACGCCCTCGTCGGTCACCTCCGTCACCCGGACGCCGAAGCGCAGGTCCACCCCGTGCTCCCGGTGCAGGTCGGCGAAGACCTCGGCCGCCTCCCGGCCCAGCACCCGCAGCAGCGGCAGTTCGGCGGCCTCCAGCACCGTCACCTCCGCCCCCGCCTCCCGGGCGGCCGCGGCGGTCTCCAGGCCGATCCAGCCCGCGCCGATCACCACGATCCGGGCCCTCGGACGGATCGCCGCCCTGATCCGCTCGCTGTCCCCGACCGTCCGCAGGTAGTGCACCTGCTCGCCCTCGGCGCCGGGCACGGTCAGCCGTCGCGGCGAGGAGCCGGTGGTGAGCAGCAGCCGGGTGTACGGGACCAGCCCGCCGTCGTCCAGGCTGACGGTCCGTCCGCCCGGGTCGATCGCGGTCGCCGTCACCCCGAGCCGCAGGTCCACCCCCTGGTCGGCGTACCACTCCGCCGGATGGACGTAGATCTTCTCCCGGGAGGCCTTGCCCATCAGGTAGCCCTTGGACAGCGGCGGCCGCTCGTACGGCCGTTCCGTCTCGCTGCCGATCAGCGTCACCGGGCCGTCGTAGCCCTCCGCCCGCAGGGTCTCCACCGCCTTCGCCCCCGCCAGGCTCGCCCCCACCACGACGTAGCCCATCCGCATCGCCCGCTCCTCTCCTTGTCCGCGCCGCACCCCGCCATCACACCCCGGAGGACTGCCCGCCGCGCGTCGAACCACACGTCCCGTCCGGCGCTGTCGCCCCCCTCCCCCTAGGCTGTGGAGCGCCACGACCGGAAGGAAGGGCTCCGCATGAGCGAGCAGACCACCACCGTGCGCTGCGTCCCGGCCGCCCCCTGCTGGGTCAGCCTGATGGCGCGTGACCTGACGGTGGCCCAGGAGTTCTACGGGCCGCTGCTCGGCTGGTCCTTCGAGGACGGGCGGCACGGCTTCGGCCCGTACGTCCGGGCGGTGGTGGACGGTGTGGAGGTGGCCGGGCTCGGCACCACCGAGGGGGAGTGGCAGCCGCCCGTCGCCTGGACCACCTACTTCGGCACCGAGAGCGCGGACGAGACCGCCGGCCGGATCCGCGAGCGCGGCGGCACCGTCGCGGTCGGCCCGCTCCCCTTCGACGCCGGGCGGATGGCCCTCGCCTCCGACCTGACCGGTGCCGCCTTCGGCCTCTGGGAGGGCGACCTCGGCTGCACCACCTGGGTCCGCTCGCCCGGAGCCCCGGTCTGGATCGAACTGCGCACCGGCGACCCGTTCCAGGCCGCCCTGTTCTACGGCGAGGTCTTCCGCTGGGACGAGCGCGACCCCGCGCGCCTGGAGGTCCGCTACGAGCACGAGCGCGTCGTGCTGCGCGCCGACGGCCGCAGCGTCGCCGCCCTGCGCCGCGGCGAACTGACCGGCTCGCACTGGGAGGTCTACTTCTCCGTCGCCGACACCGACGCCGCCACCACCCGCGCCACCGCCCTCGGCGGCAGCGTGGTCGACGCCCCCGCCGACAGCCCGTACGGCCGCACCGCCCGGCTGCGCGACAGCGAGGGCGGCCTGTTCTCCGTCATCACCCCGGCGGCCTGAGGAAATCCGCTTGAGCCGGGGCGCGGTCCGGGCGAGGCTGGGCCGGTGATCCTCGAACTCTCCCCGTACCGGCTGACCTGGGACGAGGTCGACCCCGCCCGCCGGCCCTTCGACCGCGCGACCGCGGCCGAGGTGGTGCGCGGGCTCGGCCCGGCCGGACAGGTGCCGTGGATGCCGGACGCCCCGGGTGGGCCCGAGCACCGGGCACTGGTCCGCGAGCGCGGGGACTCCTGGGGTGACGCGATGTCACACGCGCTCGCCCGGCACTACGGCGACTGGGCGCTGGGCTGGCGCTGGGCCCGGGCCGAGGGGGACGTCGACGGCGGACCGGTCGGGAGCTGGTGCTGTCCGCCGCACTCGATCGGCACCCCGGAGCAGACCCTCGCGAAGGTCACGGAGGCCCTGTGCGAGTGGCGGGACTGGCTGGAGGAGCTGGCGGCGCACTTCGACGCGTACCCACTGGAGCTCGCCGAGGTGGAGGACCGGCGGGACCTCTGGGAGGACGCCTCCCGGCGGCTGATCGCGCGCGTCGCCGACCGCACCGGGGCGGACAGCGCGTGGTACGGCCACTGCCAGGTGGTGCTGGGCTGGTTCCTCGCCCGTTGGGGCGTGGCCTCCGGAACGGCGGTGCGACTGGTGAACGAGGCCGTCGGCGGCCGCTTCCACAGCTGGACCGCCCCGGAGTCCGAGGAGGCGGCCGAGGTCGCGGAGCGGCTGGCGGGCGCGCTCACGCCCGGTCTCGCCCGGCGGACCCCCGAGCCCGGGCGGGACCACCTCCGGGACTGGCTGACGGTCCGTGAGGAGGTGCCCTGGGACGAGGTCGGAGACCTGGGCCCCGGCTCCGTGGTGCCGTCGCGGGACGGTGCGGCGGAGGACGTCCGCGCCTTCGACCTGGCGATCGACCGGGCGCGCGGGGAGGGGATGCTGGCCGCCCTGGAGCAGGTCAGGGCCGACGCCGCGCGCGGGGCGGTGCTCGACTTCGAGCTGCTGAGCGGGTGGCAGCGGCACGTGCTGGGCGTCGAGCGGCCGCCGCCGTTCCGCACCCTTGCGGCCTTCGCCAAGGACGGCCGCGAGCGGTACGGCATCGGGCCGGACACCCGCGCGCGGCTGGACGCCTGCCTGGCCGGGAGCGCCGCCGGCGGGTTGCCGTTGGCCGCCAGGGCCGCGCGGGCCTACCTGGACGTCGCCTTCTTCCACCCGTTCGACGACGGCAACGCCCGGGCGGGCTTCCTGGCCCTGCTCTTCGTCCTCGCCCGGGAGGGGTCCGGCATCGACGCCGTCGGCGCGCTCCGCCGGGTCTCGTACCGGGCGGACTCGCCGCAGGACGCGGTGGAGTGCGCCCGGAGCGTGGCGAACGCCCTCTACTGGACCCGGGAGGCCGCAGCCGGCAGCTGACCGGCGGCTACCCGACCCCGCGTCAACTCCGGTTCAGGGCTTCGGAGACGGCGAGGGCGAAGCCCTCGGGATTGTCGAACATGATGGTGTGGCCGCAGTCCGGGACGGCCCGGACGGTGGTGCCGGTGGCGGTCAGTTCCGCCGCGCCGGCCGGGGCGCCGTCGGCCTCGGGGTGGAGGTAGGTGCGGGGGACGGTCAGGGCGGCCAGCTGTTCGCGCAGGGGCGGGGTGGTGCCCCGGGCGCGGTGGACGGCGGTGCGGTGCAGGGCGACGGGGCCGGCCAGGCGCATGGTGGCCCACCAGGTGGGGCCGACCCGTTCGGCGGTCCGGTGCCACCCTTCGGCGAGGAACTCCTCCTCGGTGTACTCGGTGATGCCGGTGGACCCGGGAGCGGGCACGGTCGGTGCCGGGTCCAGGACCGAGTCGACCAGCACCAGCTTCGAGACCAGGCGGGGGTGACGGGCCGCCAGCAGGACGGCGACCGCCCCGCCCAGGCTGTGCGCGATCACCTCGGCACCCTCCACCCCGGCGGCGGTGAGGGCGGTGGCCACCGCGTCGGCGTGCGACTCCAGGGTGTACGGGAAGTCGGCGGGCCGGTCGCTGATGCCGAAGCCGAGCAGGTCCAGCAGCAGGGACCGACGGCCCGTCAGCAGCGGGTGGGCGGCGGCCGCGGCGGAGTAGACGGGCGAGCTGGCGCCCAGGCCGTGCAGGTGGAGCCGGGCCGGCTCGGCGCCGGGCAGCTCGATCCAGCGGATCAGGTCGCCGTTCGGGGTCACGGGGGCTTGGCGCATGGCGGGGCTCCTGACGCGGGTGCGGTGAGCGGACGGCCCAGACCATACATCGGTGCCGAGGTATCACGGAAGCGATATATCCGGGCGCGCGGCATGGCAGCATGGGCGCATGCTGAAGCTCGCCATCCTCGGGTTCCTGTGCGACCGGCCGCTGCACGGCTACGAGCTGCGCCGCCACCTGGCCGCGCTCACCGGGCACGTCCGGCCGATCAGCGACGGCACCCTCTATCCGGCGATCAAGCGACTGGAGGCCGACGGCCTGCTGCGCCGCGAGACCGAACCGGGTGCGGCGGCCGCGCCCCGGCACACCCTCCACCTCACGCCGGCCGGGCAGCGCGCACTGCGCGAACTGCTGAGCGAGCCGGAGGAGTTGGACATCAGCGACGAGAACCGCTGGTTCACCGTGCTGGCCTTCCTGCGCCACCTGGAGAGCCCGGCCGAGCAGGCGGCGGTGCTCCGCCGCCGGCTCGCCTTCCTCGGCGAGCCGGCCAGCTTCTTCTACGAGGGCGCCCGCCCCCTCCGGGCGGAGGAGCTCACCGACCCGTTCCGGGCCGGCCTGCTGCGGATCGCCCGCGCCACCACCGAGGCCGAACTCGCCTGGCTGGAAGCGACGTTGAAGGACCTGGAGGCAGCGGACGACGAGGCCTAGACGTCCAGCGCGGTGCCGTAGAGACGGTTCACCTTCAGGCGGATGACCAGGCGGCGCTCGGCGACCAGCTCGGCCAGGAAGGCCTCCTCGTCCTCCGGGCCGGGGCGGGCGGCCGCCGGGATCATGGCGAGCAGCTCGCGGCCGACCGCGTCGCCCGGCTCGGTGGAGACCTCGGAGACCTCGGCCTCGCCCTCGGCCACCGCGAAGGACCAGACGTCGCCGCCCGTCACGTGCACGGCGGCTTGGGGGTTCGAGCGCAGGTGGGCGACCTTGACCCGGTCGGCGGTGGTGGAGAAGCGGATGATCCGGGCCTGCGGGTCCCAGCTGTAGACCATGGTGGTCAGGTGCGGGTGGCCGCTGCGCTTCACGGTGGAGAGGGTGCCGAACTGCTGCCGGGAGAGCAGCTCGGAGAGGGCGTCGTCGGACAGGGTGCGGGGCTTCGGCTTCTCGGTCATGCCGTGGCCAACCGAGCTGACGGTCCGACAATTTCCTCTGGTGGAAGAAAGATCGTCAGGCGTCCGCGCGGTGGGAGCCGGCCGGGCGGAAGAGGCGGTGCATGGCCTCGGGGAGCTGGTCGGCGGCGGTGACCGGGCGGTGGAACTCGAAGCGGGCGTCGAGGATGCGGGCACCGTCGATCATCCGGACCCGGAGGCCGAAGCGGTCCAGGGCGACCGGGCGGACGTCGAGGCCGACCGGGTGCCCGGTCCAGCCGGCCGGGCCGGCGGGGTGGTCGAGGGCCAGCGCGCCGAGCCGGGCGAGGTGGTCGGGGTGGGCGGCGGCCAGGTGCTGGAGCATGGCGGCCTCGTCGGCGGCGAGCGGGTCCGGTGCGGCCGCGCCGAGCCCGTCGAGCGGGACGCAGCACTCCGATCCCCAGAGGTCCTCGACCGAGAGGTGGTCGGGGGCGAGCCGGAGCAGGGCGTACCGGACTCCGGTGGGGCGCTGCGGGAAGAGGCCGTCGAGCACCTCGGGCGCGGCGGCGGTGAGCACGTCCAGGTGCCCGTGCGCGGTGGCGCGGCCGCGGATGCGGTGCGGCATCGCGACCGGTGCCACGTCCACCGCCTCGACCACGGCCGGGAGTTCGTCGCCCCGGGCGACCGAGGCGATCCGGCAGAGCGGGGAGTCCTGTTCGACCAGGAGGGCGAGCGAGCCGTCCGCCAGCACCGCGCAGCGGGCGGCGGGCGGGATGCCGGGGCGCTGGGCCAGGTCCATGCCGGGCACGTCGACGATCACCGAGGAGGCGAACTCCAGCAGGGTGCGGGCGCGTTCGGCCGGGGTGGGCGCGGTGGCGGGGCTTCCGGAGCTGGGCAGGGCAGGGCTGGCGGGCATCCGTCCTCCTGGGCAGGTAAGGCGAGCCTAACCTAAGTCGAGGGAGGGTGGAAGGAGCGGCTCCGGCGGGACGTCAGATCGCGGCCCCGAGCATCCGCAGCACCAGCACCCCGTACCGCCGGCCCAGCTCCTCCGGGGTCTCGCTGCTCCGCTCGGTGTACCAGCGCGAGACGTCGATGCCGAGCGAGGTCACCGCGCGGGCCGCCGTCCGCACATCCGGCACCTGGAAGGAACCTTCCGCCACCCCGGCCTCGATGATCCGCCGCACCGTCTCCTCGATCTGCCGCCGCAGCGCGGCGACCACCTCGAACTCCTCCTCCGGCAGCGCGTGCAGCTCGTGGTTGACGATCCGTCCGACCGTGTGGCCCCGGGCGTGCCAGCGAGTGAAGTCCTCGACCAGCTGCCGCATCTGCTCCACCGGGCCGCTGCCCTCGGCGGCCGCCCGCTCGACCAGGTCCAGGGTGGCCTGGTGGCCGGTGCGGCTGATCTCGGAGAGCAGTGCCGACTTGGAGGGGTAGTGGATGTAGAGGGCCGCCGGGCTCATCCCGGCGGCGGTGGCGATGTCCCGGGTGGTGGTGGCGTGGTAGCCGCGCCGGGCGAAGGACTCGACCGCCGCGAGCAGCAGCCGGCGGGCGGCCTCGGTCCGCTCGCCCGTACTGCCGGTGGGCCAGAGTTCGGCGGTCGCGTGGTCGTTCATGGTGGCCATCCTCGCAGACGGGTGCGGTCCGCCCCGGGGTCGGAGTGGTTGACAGTGTGACCCGTCGCCAACATGCTAAGCAAGCGCTTAGTCACTCCTGCGCGTCGCACCAGTGGAGAGGAATCGGCCATGGCGCCGTCGTTCAAGGACCGGGTGGCCGTGGTCACCGGAGCCAGCCGGGGCATCGGCCTCGGCATCGCCCGCGAGCTGGTCGAGCGCGGGGCCCGGGTCTGCATCACCGCCCGCAACCCCGAGCCGCTGGCCGAGGCGGTCCGCGAGCTGGGCGGCCCCGACCACGCGATCGCCGTGGCCGGCAAGTCCGACGACCCGGCCCACCAGGCCGAGGTGGTGGCCCGCACGACGGAGCAGTTCGGCCGCCTCGACCACCTGGTCAACAACACCGGCATCAACCCGGTGTTCGGCTCCCTGCTGGACGTCGACCAGGCCGCCGCCGCCAAGATCCTCGGCGTCAACGTGCTCGCCCCGCTGGCCTGGATCCGCCTCGCCCGCGACGCCTGGATGGGCGAGCACGGCGGCTCGGTGGTCAACGTGGCCTCCATCGCCGGCATCCGCGCCTCGCTCGGCATCGGCATGTACGGGGTCTCGAAGGCTGCCCTGATGCGCGTCACCACCGAGCTCGGCGCCGAACTCGGCCCGTCGATCCGGGTCAACGCCGTCGCGCCCGCCGTGGTCAAGACCCGCTTCGCCGAGGCCCTGTACGAGGGCCGCGAGGAGCAGGTGGCCGCGGCCTACCCGATGAAGCGGCTCGGCGTCCCGCAGGACGTGGCCGGCGCGGTCGCCTTCCTGCTCTCCGAGGACGCCGCCTGGATCACCGGCCAGACCCTGGTGGTGGACGGCGGCATCACCCTGGGCGGCGGCCTGTGACCCGCAGGCTGGGCGTGGTGGTCACCGGCGCCGGGCACGGCATCGGGGCCGCCATGGCCGAGGCCTTCGCGGCGGCGGGCGGGGCCCGCGTGGTGGTCAACGACCTCGACGCGGAGGCCGCTTCGGCCGTCGCCGAGCGGATCGGGGGCGTCGCGGTGCCGGGCGACGCGTCCCGCCCCGAGGAGCTGATCGCGGCCGCCCGCAAGGAGCTCGGCCACATCGACGTGTACTGCGCCAACGCGGGCGTCGCCCCGGTGGGCGGCGCCGACGCCGGGCCCGCCGCCTGGGAGAGCGCCTGGCAGGTCAACGTGCTGGCGCACGTCCGGGCCGCCGAACTCCTGCTCCCCGACTGGCTGGAGCGCGGCGCGGGCCGTTTCGTCGCCACCGTCTCCGCGGCCGGGCTGCTCACCAGCCTCGGTTCCGCCCCGTACTCCGTCAGCAAGCACGGCGCGCTGGCCTTCGCCGAGTGGCTCTCCGCCACCTACCGCCACCGGGGCGTGCGGGTGCACGCGGTCTGCCCGCAGGGCGTGCGGACCAGGATGCTGGAGGAGACCGGACGGGCCGGTCAACTGCTGCTGGCGGAGGAGGCGTTGGAGCCCTCCGTGGTCGCCGAGGAGGTGATGCGGGGGATCGCCGAGGAGCGGTTCCTGATCCTTCCGCACCCCGAGGTGGCCCGGTACTACCTGGCCAGGGCCGGGGACACCGACCGCTGGCTGGGCACGATGAACCGGATGCAGCAACGGCTGGAGGACGAGGCGTGAGCACGATGCGGGCGTGGCAGGTCGGGGAGCTGGGCGAGCCGGGGGCGGTGATGCGGCCGGCCGAGGTACCCCGACCCGAGGCGGGGGACGGGCAGGTGCTGGTCCGGGTGCGGGCCGCCGCGGTCAACTTCCCGGACGCGCTGATGGTCCGGGGCCACTACCAGGTGCGGCCGCCGCTGCCGTTCACCCCGGGGGTGGAGCTGTGCGGCGAGGTGGTCGGAGGCGCGCGGGCCGGGGAGCGGGTGATCGGCACCCCGCTGCTGCCCGCCGGGGCCTTCGCCGAGTACGCCCTGATGGACGCCCGGGGCGCCTTCGCGGCCCCGCCGGCGCTGGACGACGCGGAGGCCGCCGCGCTGCACATCGCCTACCAGACGGCCTGGTTCGCGCTGCACCGGCGGGCCGGGCTGCGGGCCGGCGAGACGCTGCTGGTGCACGCCGCGGCCGGAGGCGTCGGCAGCGCCGCCGTCCAGCTCGGCAAGGCGGCGGGCGCCACCGTGATCGCGGTCGTCGGCGGCCCCGAGAAGGCAGCCGTGGCACGGGAGTTGGGCGCCGACCTGGTGATCGACCGGCGCACCGAGGACTTCACCGCCGCGGTCAAGCAGGCCACCGCCGGCCGGGGCGCGGACGTGGTCTTCGACCCGGTCGGCGGCGACGCCTACACCGGCTCCACCCGCTGCATCGCCTTCGAGGGCCGCATCGTCGTCATCGGCTTCGCCAGCGGCACCATCCCCACCGCCGCCCTCAACCACGCCCTGGTCAAGAACTACTCGGTGCTCGGCCTCCACTGGGGCCTCTACGCCACCCACGACCCCGCCGCCGTCCACGCGGCCCACACCGAACTCACCGCCCTCGCCGCCAAGTCCGTCATCCGCCCCCTGGTCAGCGAACGCCTGCCGCTCGACGCGGCGGCCGACGCCGTCCAACGCGTCGCCGACGGCACCACCACCGGCCGGATCGCGATCCTGCCGTAGGGGTGCACGAGAGCTTCACCGGGACGTCGGCCGCCGCTCGCCCGCCGGCCGCCCGGGGGCGCAAGGGTGGCGGCCCATGACCACTCGTCAGGCCGTGCGGGCCGCCTCCCTCGTGCTCGGTACCCTCCTCGCCGTCTCCGTCCCGTTCCCCGCCGGGGCCGCCTCGCGGCTGCCGGAGGTGCATCCGAGGGCGGAGACGGCTCCGTTGTTCGACGACAAGGCGGGTGGGAAGGCCAACGCCGACGACCCGGCGATCTGGCGCAACGACGCCGATCCGGGGCGGAGCCTGGTGATCGCCACGGCGAAGCAGGGCGGGCTGCGGGTCTACGACCTGGAGGCGCGGCAGGTGCAGGCGCTGGCGGCGCCGGCCGGGCCGGGGGAGGAGGACGCGCCGGGGCGGTTCAACAACGTGGACCTGCTGAAGGGCGTCCGGATCGGCGGCGCCAAGGCCGACCTGGCCGTGGTGACGGACCGGGGCAACGACCGGTTGCGGGTCTACCGGATCGACCCGGACCGGCCCGGCGGTCCGCTGACCGACGTGACCGACCCCGGGGTGAGCCCGGTGTTCTCGGCGGACCAGGCGCAGATCAACGAGCAGGCCACCGCCTACGGCCTGGCCACCTGGACGGACCGACGCACCGGCCGCAGCTACGCGATCGCCAGCCAGCGGCACCGCACCCGCCTCGCCTTGCTGGAGCTCACCGCCACCCCGGCCGACACGGTGACCTACCGTCAGGTCCGCACCGTCGACCTCCCCGCCTCCTTCCGCCTCCCCGACGGCGGCACCTGGGCCCCGTGCGCCGAGCCCGGCGAACTCCCGCAGGTGGAGGGCATGGTGGTCGATCCGGAGAGCGGCACCCTGTACGCGGGGCAGGAGGACGTCGGGATCTGGCGCATCCCCGCCGACCTCTCCGGGCGGCCGGAACTGATGGACCGGGTCCGCGAGTACGGCGTGCCCGCCACCTACGACCCGGAGACCGAGGAGTGCGTCCCGGGTGCCGACCCGGGCTACGGCGGCAAGCACCTGACCGCCGACGTGGAGGGCCTGACCATCCTCGACCGGGGCCACGGCGGGGGCTACCTCCTCGCCTCCAGCCAGGGCGACGACACCTTCGTCGCCTACGACCGCGAGCGCGAGGAGCACAACGAGTTCGAGGGGGCCTTCCGGATCACCGCCGCGTCCGCCACCCTCGACGGCTCCGAGGTCTGCGACGGCGCGGCCGTGCTCAACGCCCCGCTCGGCCGCCGCTACCCGCACGGCCTGATGGTCGTCCAGGACGGCCAGGAGACCCCGGGCGACGGCGACCGCGAGGCCACCGGCTTCAAGTACGTCGACCTGCGCGACGTGCTGCGCGCGATCGACTGACGCACGGCTACGGTGCGGTGAGGCCGACCAGGTCCGCCAAGGTGCCCCGGTGGAACCCCGGGGTGCCGAGGGCGAGTTGGTCGGCCTTGGCACGCTTGAGGTAGAGGTGGGCCGGGTGCTCCCAGGTCATCCCGATGCCGCCGTGCAGCTGCACGCACTCCTCGGCGGCCCGGACGGCCAGCGCCCCGCAGTGCGACTGGGCGAGGGCCACCGCCACCGCCGTGTCCGGGCTGCCGGTGGCCAGGGCGTCCGCCGCGTACCGGGCGGCGGCCCGGCCCTGGACGATCTCCAGCCAGAGGTCGGCGAGGCGGTGCTTGAGCGCCTGGAAGGAGCCGACCGGCCGGCCGAACTGGTGACGCTCCTTCAGGTAGGCCACGGTGGTGGCCAGGCACCACTCGGCGATGCCGAGCTGCTCGGACGCCAGCAGGCCCGCCCCGGTCAGCAGGGCGGCGGCGGCCGGCTCCTGGCCGTCCGCCACCTTCCGGGCCGCCGCTCCGCTCAGCTCCACGTCGGCCAGTGGCCGGGTGAGGTCGAGCGAGGTCCGGGGGAGCACGGTGGCCTCGGCGCGGTCCACGGCCCAGAGCGCGCCGCCGGCCGGCACCAGCAGGACGTCGGCGGTCAGGGCGTCCGCCACCGAGGTGATCCGGCCCGAGAGCCGCTCCCCGGCGGCGAGTTGCGGCAGCGGGGCCCCGGGTGGGGTGGAGAACGGCACCGCGAGGGCGGCGGTCCGCTCCCCGGTGGCCAGCTGCGGCAGCAGCTCCCGGTCGTCGGCCGCCAGCAGCGCCGTCACCGCCAGCGCCGAGCTGCCGAAGTACGGCACCGGTGCCACCGATCGGCCCAACTCCTCCAGCACCACCGCTACTTCGCGCACCGAGGCGCCGGCGCCGCCGAGCACCTCGGGTGCCTGGAGCCCGGCCACCCCGAGGCCGTCGGCCAGGCCGCGCCAGAGCCGCGGGTCGTAGGGCTCGGTGGTCTCGACGCGGCCGAGCACAGCGGCGGGCGGGCAGTGGTCGGTCAGGAAGTCCCGGACGGCGGAGCGGAGTTCCTCCTCCACCTCGGAGTAGAGCAGATCGCTCATCGGCGCAGGTCCTTCCACGGCAGGTCCTTGTCGGTACGCGGCTCCGAGGGCAGGCCGAGCACCCGCTCGGCGATCACGTTGCGCAGGATCTCGGAGGAGCCGCCCTCGATCGAGTTCCCCTTGGCCCGCAGGTAGCGGTACCCGGCGTCACGGCCGGTGAAGTCGACCACCTCCGGGCGGGTCATCGCCCAGTCCTGGTAGACGAGCCCGTCCTCGCCGAGCAACTCCAGCTCCAGGCCGCTGAGTTCCTGGGCCAGCCGGGCGAAGGCCAGCTTCATCGCCGCGCCCTCCGGGCCGGGCTGCCCGGCCGCCAGCTGCTGGCGCAGCCGCTCACCGGTCAGCCGCAGCAGCTCCGCGTCCGCCCAGCCCTTGAGCAGCCGCTGGTGCAGTTCGTGGGTGCGCAGCCCGGGCCGCTCGCGCCAGGCCCCGGCCACGACGCCGATCATCCCGCCCTCGCGCGGGGTGGCCTGGCCGCCGATCGCCACCCGCTCGTTGTTGAGGGTGGTCTGGGCGATCCGCCAGCCCTCGCCCACCGCGCCGATCCGGTGTGCGTCGGGGATCCGCACCCCGGTCAGGAACACCTCGTTGAACTCGGCTTCCCCGGTGATCTGGCGCAGCGGCCGGACCTCCACCCCGGGGTCGGTCATGTCGCAGACGAAATAGGTGATCCCCTGGTGCTTGGGCAGGTCCGGGTCGGTGCGGGCGAGCAGGATGGCCCAGCGCGCGGCGTGCGCGATCGAGGTCCACACCTTCTGGCCGTCCACCACCCAGTGGTCGCCCTCGCGCACCGCCCGGGTGGCGAGCGAGGCGAGGTCGGAGCCGGCCCCGGGCTCGCTGAACAGCTGGCACCAGACCTCCTCGCCGGTCCAGAGCGGGCGCAGGAAGCGCCGCTTCTGCTCCTCGGTGCCGTGCCGCAGGACGGTCGGGGCGGCCATCCCGAGGCCGATGCCGATCCGGCGCGGATCGTTGTCCGGGGCTCCGGCGGCGGCCAACTCCTCGTCCACCGCCGCCTGTCCGGAGCGCGGCGCGCCGAGGCCGCCGAGCCCGGGCGGGAAGTGCACCCAGGCGAGGCCGGCGTCGAAGCGGGCCCGCAGGAAGGCGGTCCGTCCGGTTCCGGCGGGGTCGTGGGCGGCGAGGAACTCCCTCGTCCGTGCGCGCAGGTCCATGGTCAGCCCTCCTGGTGGCGCCGCAGCTCCCGGCGGGCCAGTGACCGCCGGTGCACCTCGTCCGGACCGTCGGCCAGCCGCAAGGTGCGGTTCCCCGCCCAGAGCTGGGCCAGCGGGGTGTCCTGGCTCACCCCGGCCGCGCCGTGCGCCTGGACGGCCTTGTCGAGCACCCACTCCGTCATGGCCGGGACGGCGATCTTGATGGCCTGGATCTCGGTGTGCGCGCCCCGGTTCCCGACGGTGTCCATCAGCCAGGCCGTCTTGAGCACCAGCAGGCGGGCCTGCTCGATCCGTACCCGGGACTCGGCGATCCACTCCTGGACCACCCCCTGGGCGGCCAGCGGCTTGCCGAAGGCGACGCGTTCGCTCACCCGTCGGCACATCAACTCCAGGGCCCGCTCGGCGATCCCGATCGCCCGCATGCAGTGGTGGATCCGTCCGGGGCCGAGCCGGGCCTGGGCGATGGCGAAGCCGGCGCCCTCCTCGCCGATCAGGTTGGCGGCCGGGACGCGGACGTCCTCGAACAGGATCTCGGCGTGCCCGCCGTGGTCCTCGTCCCGGTAGCCGAAGACCGTCATGCCCCGGCGGACCGTCACCCCGGGGGTGTCGCGCGGCACCAGGATCATGCTCTGCTGGCGGTGCGGGTCGGCCGTCGGATCGGTCTTGCCCATCACGATGAGGACCTTGCAGTCCGGGTTCATCGCCCCGGTGATGTACCACTTGCGGCCGTTGACCACGTACTCGTCGCCGCGGCGCTCGATGCTGGTGGTGATGTTGGTGGCGTCCGAGGAGGCCACCTCCGGCTCGGTCATCGCGAAGGCCGAGCGGATCTCGGCGTTCAGCAGCGGCTCCAGCCACTGCTTGCGCTGGGCCTCGTCGCCGAACTGGGCGAGCAGCTCCATGTTCCCGGTGTCCGGCGCGGCGCAGTTGAGCGCGGCGGGGGCCAGCAGGATCGAACGGCCCGTCAGCTCGGCCAGCGGGGCGTACTGGAGGTTGGTCAGCCCGGCGCCGTGCTCGCCCGGCAGGAAGAGGTTCCACAGACCGCGCGCCCGGGCCTCCTGCCGGAGCTCACGGATCACCGCCGGGACGGTCCACTCCGTCCGTTCCGGGTCGGCGAGTTGGGCGGCCAGCACCGGCTCCGCCGGGTACACCGCCTCGTCCAGGAAGGCGGTGAGCTGCCCGCGCAGCTGCTCGGTCCGGTCGTCGTAGGCGAAGTCCACGGTCAGTTCTCCTTGAGTGCGGTCAGGCCGAACTGCACGAACAGCGGCACCAGTTCGCCCACCCGGTCGAAGCCGGAGCCGACCGTGCGGCCCTGGGCGTGCCGGAAGTGGATGCCCTCCAGGACGACGGCGAGCTTGAACGAGGCGAAGCCGACGTACCAGCCGAGCGTCGAGACGTCCCGCCCCGATCCCTCGGCGTAGCGGCCGACGAGCTCCGCGGCGGCGGGGAAGCCGGGGGCCAGTGCGGCGCCGGGCAGGATGCCGTCGTACCGGCGGGCCAGCTCGGTGTACATCACCAGCAGGCCGAGGTCGGTGAGCGGGTCGCCGAGGGTGGACATCTCCCAGTCCAGCACGGCGGTGATCCGGTCGTCCGGGCCGACCAACACGTTGTCGAGGCGGTAGTCGCCGTGGACCAGCGCCGGGGCGGGGGAGCCGGGGAGGGTGTCGGTCAGACCGGCCCGCAGCTCGGCGATGCCCGGCACCTCGCGGCTCCGCGAGCTCTCCAACTGCCTTTCCCAGCGCCGCAGCTGACGTTCCAGGAAGCCCTCCGGCCGCCCGAAGTCCGCCAGGCCGACGGCCGCCGGGTCGACGGCGTGCAGGGCGACCAGGGTGTCGGCCAGGTGCAGCCCGAGCGCGTGCACCCGCTGCTCGCCGAGCGCCGCCAGCGCGTCGGCGTCCCGGTGCGGCGTCCCGGCCACGTGCTCCATCAGGTACCAGGGCGCCCCCAGCACCTCCGGGTCCTCCACCAGCAGCAGCGTCTCCGGCACCGGCACGGCGGTCGGTGCCAGCGCCGTCATCACCCGGTACTCCCGGCCCATGTCGTGGGCCGTCGCCAGCACGTGCCCGAGCGGCGGCCGCCGCAGCACCCAGGTCGAACTGCCGTCCCCCACGCGGTAGGTGAGGTTCGACCGACCGCCCTCGATCAGCTCCGCCCACAGCGGCCCGGCCACCAGCCCGGGCCGTTCGGCATCGAGGTGGGTCCGCAGCCGGGCGAGGTCCAGGCCGGGCGGATCGGGGAAGTCATCGCTCATGGGGCAGTCCTCACGGGTGGGTGACTAAGCGCTTGCTTAGCATTGCCGTGAGGTCTGCCCCTGTCAACGCCCCGCACGGGGCCCGGGCTCAGCCGGTGAAGGCCGCCGGGCCGAAGCGGCCCCAGGCCACGAAGGCGGCCAGCGCCAGGTAGGCCAGGTCCACGCCCACCAGCTTGATCTCCCCGCGCCGGTACCGGACCACCGCCGCGCCGGCCATCAGCAGCACCAGCCCGAGCGCGGCCAGCGGCGCCAGGACGGGTGCGACGCCCACCGCGGCGGGCAGCACCAGCCCGATCCCGGCCAGCGCCTCCAGGGCGCCGATCGCCTTCACCCCGCCCGCGCTGAAGTCCCCGACCCACTGCGAGCTGGGCCCGAACGCGGCGATCCGCGCCTTCGGCAGGACCAGCTTGAGGCCCCCGCCCGCGAGGTAGGCGACCGCGAGGAAGCCGGCGACGATCCACAGGGCGATGTTCATGGGGTGCTCCTCCGGGGCAGTGGCGGCGCTGTTCGCCGTTCCACCCCTGGGACGAGAGAGCCGCCCCCCCTGTGACACCGCCCGACGTGACCCCGGTCACACCGGCCCGCACGACGGCCGCCCCGGGAGGGCTCCCGGGGCGGCCGTGGGGCGGAGGGCGGGCGCTATCCGCCGTTGACCTTGGTGGCGATGCGGTCGCCGAGGTCCTTGTCGACGTTGCGCCAGTAGTCGAGGGCGCGGGCCAGGACCGGGGCGGAGACGCCGTTCAGGAGGTGGCCGCTGACGTTGGAGACCAGGCGGTCGCGGGCGGCGTCGTCGAGGACGGTGCGGACCAGGGTGCCGGCCTGGCCCCAGTCGTCGTCCTCGCGGTGCAGGGGGTAGGCCTCGCGGACCATCCGGCCGGCCACGTCCCAGCCGAGCGGGGAGCCCCAGAGTTCGGGCTGGGCCGCCGGGCCGCCGTAGGAGTTGGGGGCGTAGGGGACCTCGGCCCGGGAGGCCTCGAAGCGCATCGGGCCGTCCTTGGCGTAGGAGTGCACCGGCACGTGCGGCCGGTTGGGCGGCAGCTGCGCGTAGTTGGGGCCGATCCGGTACCGGTGGGTGTCCGGGTAGGAGAAGATCCGGCCGAGCAGCATCTTGTCCGGCGAGACGCCGATGCCGGGCACCAGGTTCGAGGGCTCGAAGGCGGCCTGCTCGATGTGCACGTGGTAGTTGTCGGGGTTGCGGTTGAGCGTCATCCGGCCGACCTCGATCAGCGGGTAGTCGCCGTGCGGCCAGACCTTGGTGAGGTCGAAGGGGTTGAACCGGTAGTCCCAGGCGTCCTCGAAGGGCATCACCTGGACGTGCAGCGTCCAGCTCGGGTGGTTGCCGTTCTTGACCGCGTCGTAGAGGTCGCGGATGTGGGCGTCCGGGTCCTGCCCGGCCAGCGCGTCCGCGTCCGACTGGGTGAGGAAGTCGATGCCCTGGTCGGTCTTGAAGTGGTACTTGACCCAGAAGCGCTCGCCGCCCGCGTTGACCCACTGGTAGGTGTGCGAGCCGTAGCCGTTCATCTGGCGCCAGGTCTTCGGGATGCCGCGGTCGCCCATCAGCCAGGTGACCTGGTGGGCGGTCTCGGGGTTGAGGGTCCAGAAGTCCCACTGCATGTCGTTGTCGCGCAGGTGGGTGTCGGGGCGGCGCTTCTGCGAGCGGATGAAGTCCTGGAACTTGATCGGGTCCCGGACGAAGAAGACCGGGGTGTTGTTGCCGACCAGGTCGTAGTTGCCCTGCTCGGTGTAGAACTTCACCGCGAAGCCGCGCGGGTCGCGCCAGCTGTCGGGGGTGCCGAGCTCGCCGGCCACCGTGGAGAAGCGGATCAGCAGCTCGGTCTTCTTGCCGGGCTGGAAGAGGTCCGCCTTGGTGAACTGGCTGACGTCGTTGGTGACTTGGAAGAAGCCGTAGGCCCCGCCGCCCTTGGCGTGCACCACCCGCTCGGGCACCCGTTCCCGGTTGAACTGGGCCATCTTCTCGATCAGGTAGTGGTCGTGCAGCAGGATCGGGCCCACCGGCCCGGCGGTCAGCGAATCCGAGTCGCTCTCGACCGGGACACCGGCGTTGTTGGTGGTGTACGGGACGTGTGCTTCGGACATGGGGTAGGGCCTCCTAGCGGTACGCGCGTACCTCTCGGCCGGCGGTCGGCCCGCGACGGCCGATACCCACTCGAACACCGACCGCGCCGTCCCACAACCGCAGCGCTACTCCTCGGGGGCCCACACCGCGCGTCCGCCGCCGAGCCACTCGACCAGCTCGGGGTCGTCCAGGTCCGGGTCGTCCACCCCGGCCCGGCGGATGAACTCCGCCACGTCGGCCTCGCCGGTGGCCTTGCCCACCAGGCGCCCGTAGATCTCCACCCGCCGGTAGGGGCGGGCTCCCTTGGTGGGGGCCCGCACCACCACCGGGGGGTGGAAGATGTCACGGCTCATGGTTCCAGTGTCGCGCGGTCAGTCGCGGACCAGCAGGACGACGCCGGCCGTGATCACGGCCAGGGCCAGTGCGGCGAGGCCGTACACCAGGCGGTGGCGGTTCAGGACGGGCACGAAGGAGTCGGCCGAGTAGCGGCCGGGGCCGGTCAGGGTGAGCGCGGTGAAGGCGGCGAGCAGCATGATCACGTACTCGGGGCCGTCGGGTGAGAAGAAGGAGCCCGTCCAGGTGACGGCGAGGGCGTTGAGCATGGTGCCGACCACGGCGGCGCCGGCCAGCGGGGTGAGCAGGCCGAGGGCCACGCCGAGGCCGCCGAGGGTCTCGGTCAGGGCGGCGACCACGGCCATCGCGTCGGGGGCGGGGTAGCCGACGGAGGCGAAGAACTGGGAGGTGGCGTCGAGGCCGCTGCCGCCGAACCAGCCGAACAGCTTCTGCAGGCCGTGGCCGGCCATGGTCAGGCCGAGGCCGAGGCGCAGCACGAGCAGGCCGAGGTCGTAGGCGGGCAGGGTGGCGCCGCCGGGGGGCGTGGGGGAGGTGGTCGTCATGACGGCAGGTCTCCGGTCTCGGGCGGCCTGGGCAAGGGGAAGCGCGGTTCGAATTTGAACCACTTGGGTGACCGTACCTGACATTTCCAATTTGAACAACGAGCGCGGACTTGCCTGATGAACTGTCAAGTCCCTTGGCCCTCGCGGAAGGACTCGCGGACCACCTCGTGCGCCTCCTTGTCCTCCCGCAGCCCGAGGAAGCGCGGGTGGCGCAGCCTTCCCTCCCTGGTCCAGCCGGTGAAGGCGCACTGGGCGACCAGGACCGGCTCCACCCAGTGCGGCCTCCGCTCCGGCACCGGGCCGTCGAACGGCGAGCCGGGCCGGACCAGGTCGTCCAGCCGGGCCCGCAGTCCGTGCAGCACGGCGGTGGAGAAGCCGGTGCCGACCTTGCCCGCGTACCGCAGCGGCCCGCCGCCCTCCGTCAGGTGGGTGCCGAGCAGCAGGGCACCGAAGCCCGCCCGGGAGCCGGCCGGGTCGGTGAAGCCGCCGATCACCAGCTCCTGGCCGGCGGTGCACTTGAGCTTCAGCCAGTCCGAGGAGCGGCGCTGCTGGTAGGCGCCGTCCGCGCGCTTGGCGATCAGGCCCTCCCAGCCCCGGGCGCAGGCCTCGGCCAGCGGCACCGGTCCGTCCGCCACCCGGTGCTCGGTGTAGCGCAGCGGGCCCTCGTACCGGAGGGCCCGGGCGAGGACCTGCTTGCGCTCGGAGAGCGGCAGGCGGGTGGTGTCGTACTGCTCCAGCTGGAGCAGGTCGAAGAGGTGGTACGTGACCGCCACGCCGGTGGCCAGGGCGCGGCGCGGATCGCGCAGCTGCATGCGCTGCTGGAGCCGTTCGAAGCTGGTCGCGCCGTGCTCGTCGAAGGCGACGATCTCGCCGTCCAGCACGAAGCGCTGCACCGGCTGCGCGGCCAGGGCCTCGGTCAACTCGGGGAATCCGGGCGCCAGTTGCTTGCCCGTGCGGGACTCCAGCCGGACGGTCGGGCCGTCCCGGTAGGCCAGCGCCCGGATGCCGTCGAGCTTGCGCTCCAGCAGCCAGCCCGGGCCGAACTCCCGGCGCTCGCTGGAGCTCGCCAGCATCGGCGAGAAGCGGAGCAGTGTCACCCCTCCAGGGTGGCACCGGGAGGGGGACCGGGCCCGGGGTCCGCGGCGGGGGCTCAGGCCAGGCGGCCGCCGCCGTCGACGTGCAGGACGGTGCCGGTGACGTACGGGTTCCCGATCGCGTACAGCACCGCCCGGACCAGGTCGGCGGGGGCGCCGACCCGGCGGGCCGGGTTCTTCGCGGCCACGCCGGCCAGGAAGGCGTCCTTGCGCTCGGCCAGGCCGTCCCAGGCGCCGGAGTCGACGATGCCCGGGGAGACGGCGTTGACCCGGACGGGTGCCAGCTCCACCGCGAGGGCCTCGACCAGGAAGGCCAGGGCGCCGTTGGTGGTGGCCATCACCACCCGCTCGGGGGCGGGGCGCCAGGCGGCCACGCCGGAGAAGAAGGTGAACGAGCCGCCGGGCCCGGCCTGCCCGGCCAGGTGCTTGGCGAGCAGCAGCGGACCGAACACCTTGGCGGCGAACGCCCGCTGCACGTCGGCCAGTTCGAGGTCCCGCACCGGCCCGTTGGCCGGCATGGCCGCGGTCGAGACCAGGTGGTCGAAGCGGCCCGTGCGCGCGGCCAGCGCGGCGATCGAGGCCTCGTCGGCCAGGTCGACCGGCTGCACCAGGGCCGGGCCGGGCAGCTCGGCGGCGGTGGCCGCCAGCCGGGCCTCGTCCGGCCCGGCCAGCACCAGCTCGGCCCCGGCCGCCGAGGCCGTCCGGGCCAGCTCGCGGCCGATGCCCGAGCCCGCGCCGATCACGACCAGGCGGCGGCCGTCGAGGATGTCGTCGCTCATCTGTCTGCTCCTCCAGGGGGAAGTGGATCTCTCTCGACGAGCCTCCGTCGGCCGGGTACCCCCTGTCCAAGACATGCTTCCTCCGCCGGCCATAAACTCCGTGCATGGCTACGCTCCGTCAGTACGAGTATCTGGTCACCGTGGTGGAGACCGGCTCCTTCACCCGGGCGGCCGAGCTGCTGCACGTCTCCCAGCCGGCCCTCTCGCACCAGGTGCGGGCGCTGGAGCGGGAGTGCGGCGGGCCGCTGCTGGAGCGGCTGCCGCGCTCGGTGCGGCTCACCCCGATGGGCCGCGAGGTGGAGCCGCACGCCCGGGCCGCGCTGGCCGGAGCGGAGCGGGCCAGGGCCGCCGCCCGCCGGGCCGCCGGGCTGGACGGCGGGGAGCTCCAGCTGGCCGTGGTGTACTCCGTCGCGCTCGGCGTGCTGCCGCCGGTGCTGCGGGCCTGGCGGGCCCGCCACCCGCAGGTGCGGGTGCGGCTGCGCGAGTACCCGCACGCCGAGGCGCTGGCCGCCGCGATGAGCGAAGGCCGGGCGGATCTGGCGGTCGGGCCCCGTCCCGCTGAATGGGCGGGCCCGGTACGGGAGTTGGGGCAGGAGGAGTTCGTCGTGGTGCTGGCCGGGGACGACCCGGCCGAGGCGCCCGGCGGGCGGATCGCGCTGGCCTCGCTGGCGGGGCGGGAGTGGGTGCACTACGCGCCCGGCAACGGCCTCGCCGAGGTGCTCGACGCGGCCTGCGCGGCGGCCGGATTCCGCCCGGAGGCGGGCGTGCGGACTGAGCAGACCGCCGCCGCCCCGCTGCTGGCCGCCGCCGGGCTGGGCCCGGCCCTGGTGCCGGGGAACCTGCTGCGGCCCGGCTTCGCCGCCCGGGTGCTGCGCCCCGACCCGCCGGTCCGCCGGACCCTGGCCGGCTACACCCGCCCCGGGCCGGACCGGATCACCGCCGCCTTCCTGGACGTGCTGGCCGGGCACGCCAGGGTGGGCGAACCTGGAGGGCAGGGGGACGCAGGCGTCGGCTGAGGAGGCCCGGATGGCCAGGGCGATGTGGTCGGGGACGTTGAGCTTCGGGCTGGTCACCGTGCCGGTGGCGCTGTACTCGGCCACCGAGGACCACAGCGTGCGGTTCCGCCAGCTCCAGCGCGGGACCTCCGACCGGGTGCGCAACCAGCGGGTCAACGAGCGCACCGGCGAGGAGGTGCCCTACGCCGACGTGGTGAAGGGCTTCGAGCTCGCCGAGGGCGAGTACGTGGTGGTGGAGCCGCAGGAGCTGGAGGAGATCTCCCCCGGACGGTCGAAGACCATCGAGATCCTCGGCTTCGTGGAGCTGGAGCAGGTCGAGCCGATCCTCTTCGACAAGACCTACTACCTGGGCCCGAAGGGCAAGGAGTACACCAAGGTCTACGCCCTGCTCAGGGAGGCGCTCAGCCGCACCGGCAAGGCCGGCATCGCCAAGTTCGCCATGCGCGGCCGCGAGTACCTGACGGCGGTGCACGTCGAGGGCGACACCCTCACCCTGCACACCATGCACTTCGCCGACGAGGTCCGGGATCCGCACAGCGAGGTGGACAACCTGCCGGAGGCCGACGTCACGCTCCAGGAGCGGGAGTTGAAGGCGGCCGAGCAGCTGATCGGGATGCTCGCGATGGACTGGAACCCGGAGGACTACCGGGACGACTACGAGGACCGGGTGCGCGAACTGGTGGAGGCCAAGGTCGAGGGCCGCGAGATGGTCCGCTCCGAGGAGCCGGCCGTGGCCACCAACGTGGTGGACCTGATGGAGGTGCTCAACCGCTCGATGGCGGCGGTGGGCAAGACCCCAGCGCCGGTGCGGCCCGAGGCTCCGGCGAAGGAGGACCTCACCGCCATGACGAAGGCGCAACTCTACGAGCGCGCGACCGAGTTGGACATCAAGGGTCGCTCATCGATGACCAGGGACGAGCTGCTGAAGGCGGTCACCAAGGCCGTGAAGCCGAAGCGCCGCCTCAAGGCGGTCTCCTGAGCAGCGGTCAGGGGTTCCCCAGCCAGACGGTGGTGACGTTGCAGAACTCCCGGATGCCGTGGCCCGCCAACTCCCGTCCGTAGCCGGAGTTCTTGACCCCGCCGAAGGGCAGGGCCGGGTGCGAGGCGGTCATCCCGTTGAAGAACAGCCCGCCGGCCACCAGCTCCCGCAGGCAGTACTCGCGCTCCTCGGGGTCCATGGTCCAGATGTTCGAACTCAGGCCGTACGGCGTGGCGTTGGCCAGCTCCACGGCCTCCGAGAGGTCGTGCACCCGGTAGAGGGTGGCGACCGGGCCGAAGGTCTCGGCGGTGTGGACCAGCATCTCGGGGGAGACCTCGGTGAGCACGGTCGGCGGGTAGTACCAGCCCCGCTCCGGGACGCCGGCCCGGTCGCCTCCGGTGTCGGCGGTGGCGCCGTGCCGCAGCGCGTCCGCCACCAGGGCGGCCAGGTCGTCGCGGCCCTGACGGGTCGCCAGCGGGCCGAGGTCGGTGTCGGCGTCCATCGGGTCGCCGACCTTCAGCCCGCGCATCGCCTGGGTGAAGGCGGCGGCGAAGCGCGGGTAGACCTCCTCGTGCACGATGAACCGCTTGGCGGCGATGCAGGACTGGCCGTTGTTCTGGATCCGGGCCTTCACGGCGGTGGCCACCGCGGCATCGACGTCGGCGCTGGGCAGCACCAGGAACGGGTCGCTGCCGCCGAGCTCCAGCACGGTCTTCTTCAGCGCGTCCCCGGCCGCCGCGCCGACCGCCCGTCCGGCGCCCTCGCTGCCCGTCAGCGTCACCGCCGCCACCCGGGGGTCGCGGATCACCTGCTCGACCTGGTCCGAGCCGATCAGCAGGGCCTGGAAGACCCCGGGCGCCGCGCCGGCCCGGCGGAACAGGTCGGCCAGGGTGAGGGCGGTGCGCGGCACGTTGGAGGCGTGCTTGAGCAGTGCGACGTTCCCGGCCATCAGGGCCGGGGCCAGGAAGCGGACCACCTGCCAGAGCGGGAAGTTCCACGGCATCACCGCGAGCACCACCCCGAACGGGCGGTAGCGGACGTACGCGAAGGCGGCCCCGGAGTCCGCCACGTCCTCGTCGGCGGGGCGCTCGTCGGCGATCAGCGCCGCGCCGTGGTCGGCGTACCAGCGCAGTGCCTTGGCGCACTTGGCGGCCTCGGCGCGGGCCTGGGCGAGCGGCTTGCCCATCTCGGTGGTGACGGTGACCGCGATCCGGTCGCGTTCGGCGTCCAACAGCTCGGCGGCCCGGCGCAGCAGGCCGGAGCGCTCCTCGAAGCCGGTGGCCCGCTGGAGCACCGCCGCCTCGGCGGCCCGGCCGAGGGCCAGTTCGAGCGCGTCCCGGCCCAGCGGCTCGAAGGTCTCCAGGGTCTCGCCGGTGGCCGGGTTCACGGTCGCGATCACCATCGTGCACCTCCGTGGGGCGTCAGGGGGATCAGGGGGCTCAGGCCGGGTGGTCGGCGATCCGCTCGGCGGCCTCCCGGGCGCGGGCGCCGCTGCGGGTGCGGCCGGGGGCCACGTGGCGGTACGGGAAGCGGCGGACGTACTCGGCCTCCAGCTGGCCGCAGCGGAGCGTGTGGCGGCTGAGCGCCTCCTCGGAGCCGTACAGGAAGGTCTCGTGGCGGGTGCGGTGCAGCTGCTGGAGCTCGCGCAGCAGCAGGCCGGTCTCCAGCTCCGCGGCCGGGACGCCGAGCGGGCGGGGTTCCCGGGCGGCGTGGGGGTGGTGGGCGTCGGGGCGGGTGTCGGGGTGCAGCATGGACGGCCTCCTCGGCGTTCGGCCCCCCTGGGTACCGACTGCCCCCGTCCCACACCGGGAAACCGGGCAAGTGGGTGCAGAAGGTGCAGAACCAGTTTCCCCGCCAGCCCCGGAGGGCACCAGCAGCCACATGGATCCCGTGCAGGCACTGGAGCGGATCGCCTACCTGCTGGAGGTCGAGCAGGGCGAGGCCTACCGGGTGCGCGCCTTCCGCCAGGCCGCCGAGGCGGCCCGGGCCTTCCTCGCGCAGACCCCCGACCCGGCCGCGCTGGCCGCGAAGGGGAGCGGGCTGCCCGGCATCGGGACCACCAGTGCCCGGGTGATCGCCGAGGCGGCGGCCGGGCGGACGCCGACCTACCTCGACGGGCTGGAGCGCCGGGTGACGCCGCCCCGGGCGGCGGACGGGGCGGCCGCCGATCTGGCCGCCGCGCTGCGCGGGGACTGCCACCTGCACTCCGACTGGTCCGACGGCACCGTGCCGATCGAGCGGATGGCCCGGGCCGCGATCGAGCTCGGCCACCAGTGGGCGGTGCTCACCGACCACTCGCCGCGGCTCACCGTCGCGCACGGCCTGAGCGCCGAGCGGCTGCGCCAACAGCTGGACGTGGTGGCCGGGTTGAACGAGACGCTGGCGCCGTTCCGGCTGCTCACCGGCATCGAGTGCGACATCCTCGACGACGGTTCACTGGACCAGGAGGACGAACTCCTGGACCGGCTGGACGTGGTGGTCGGCTCCGTGCACTCCAAGCTGCGGATGGACCCGCTGCCGATGACCCGCCGTCTGCTGGCCGCCGTGCGCAACCCCCGGATGGACGTGCTCGGCCACTGCACCGGGAGGCTGGTCGGGTCCAGGACCCGGCCGGAGTCCCGCTTCGACGCCGAGAAGGTCTTCGCCGCCTGCGCCGAGAGCGGCACCGCCGTCGAGATCAACTGCCGCCCCGAGCGCCGGGATCCGCCGTCGCGGCTGATCGCGCTCGCGGTCGAGGCCGGGTGCCTCTTCTCGATCGACACCGACGCGCACGCCCCCGGCCAGCTCGCCTGGCAGCCCTACGGCTGCGACCGGGCGGCCGCCGCCGGGATCACCGCCGAACGGGTCGTCACCACCTGGACGGAGCGTCAACTCCTCGACTGGGCGCGGGATGAGTGAGCAGCCCGAGGTGGTGCACACCGAAGTCGACGGGCGGCGGCTGCGGTTGACCCACCTGGAGAAGGTGCTCTACCCGGCGGTCGGGTGGACCAAGGCCGAGGCGGTGCACTACTACGCCTCGGTGGCGCCGAGGGCGCTGCCGCACCTGGCCGGGCGGCCGGCCTCCTTCCTGCGCTTCCCCGAGGGCGTCACCGGGCAGCGGTTCTGGGCCAAGCGGGTGCCCGGCGGGGCACCGGACTGGCTCACCACGCTGGACGTCGAGCACCGGGAGGGGACGTTCCGTCAGGTGGTGGTGGCCGACCTGCCGACGCTGGTCTGGGCGGCCAACCTCGGGGCGCTGGAGCTGCACGTCCCGCAGTGGCGGGGCGCCCCCGAGCAGCACGACCGGCTGGTGATCGACCTGGACCCCGGGCCGGGGACCACGGTGGTGGAGTGCTGCGCCGTCGCGCTGGCGGCCCGTCGGCTGCTCGCCGCCGACGGGCTGACGGCCTTTCCGAAGACCTCCGGGGCCAAGGGACTGCACCTGCTGGTGCCGCTGCACCCCGTGCCCGAACGGGCCGCCACCGACTACGCCCGGCGGCTGGCCGGGCAGTTGCGGGCGGCGGCGCCGGGGCTGATCGTCGACCGGATGGAGAAGTCGCTGCGCCGCGGCCGGATCTTCGTCGACTGGTCCCAGAACACCAGTGCCAAGACCACCGTCGCCCCCTACTCCCTCCGGGCCGGCGAGCGTCCTCTGGTCTCCACCCCCGTCCCCTGGACCGCCGTGGAGTCCTGCCGCCACCCCACTGAGCTCGAGTTCACCCCCGAGCAGGTCCTCGCCCTCCCCGAGGACCCGATGGCCGCCCTCACCGCCCCTCGCCACCTGGGCCGACTGCCCGGTGCGTAGCGCGGCTTGTGTGAGGGGACGAACGCGCGTCGGTCGGCGGGTGGGGCGGGGCCGGCTGGTGGACTGAGGGGATGTCAGAGCGACGGGCGACGTGGATGTTTCCGGAGGGGCACGCGAAGGCGCGGCTCGGGCCGGTGCTGTTGGTGCTGACCTTCGCCGGGGGGCTGGTGGACGCGGTGAGCTTCCTGGACCTCGGGAAGGTGTTCGTGGCCAACATGACCGGGAACGTGGCCTTCCTCGGGCTGGCGCTGGCCGGGGTGTCGGAGCTGTCCGCGCCCGCCTCGGGGACGGCGCTGGCCGGCTTCCTGGTGGGGGCGGCGGTGGCGGGCCGGTGGGGCGGGGAGCGGCTGGCGCTGGTGGTGTGGGTGCAGGCGGGGCTGGTGGCGGTGTCGCTGGGCGGGCTGTGGCTGGACGGCGGGCGGTACGCGGTGCTGGTGCCGCTGGCCCTCGGGATGGGACTGCAGAACGGCGTGGTGCACAAGCTCGCCGTGCCGGACCTGGCGACCACGGTGGTGACCAGGACGCTGGCCGGGCTGGCCGCCGACGGCGCCGGGGCGGCGGCCCGGCGGCGGGTGCTGAGCGTGGTCGCGCTCTTCCTCGGCGCGCTGGCCGGCGGCCTGCTGCACCTGTGGGTCGACCCGCGCTCGGCACTGGGCGGAGTGCTGGTGCTGCTGGTGGGAGTGGCCGCCTGGGAGACGGCCGCGCCCCGGCGGACCAGGAGGTCGGCCGGGGCGGCGGGCGGGACGACAGCGCGTCAGAGCAGGGTGGACCAGTAGTACCAGAACCTGTCGAGGATCAGCAGGGCGATCACCGCGTACCAGAGGGCCGGGACGGCCCAGTGGTAGCGGGCGGCCTCGCGGACCACCGGCTTCAGGGGCTTCGGGACGGGGATCACGCCGCTGCGCAGGTTGTGCAGGGTGGTGTACCAGAACAGCGGGATCATCGCGGCCCAGACCACCATGCAGTACGGGCAGAGCGCGCCGATGGAGTAGAGCGTCTGCGTCATCAGCCAGGTGACGAAGCCGATCCCGAACAGCACCCCGGCCTGGAGCCCGAGCCAGAACCAGCGCCGGTAGGCCGCGCCGGCCAGGATGCCCGCGCCGACGGCGGTGACCACCGCGAAGGCGGCCAGGCCGATCAGGGAGTTGGGGAAGCCGAAGACCGAGGCCTGGTCACTGGTCATCACCGAGCCGCAGCTGATGATCGGGTTGATCGAGCAGCTGGGGACGTAGGACGGGTCCTGGAGGATCTTGATCTTGTCCAGGGTCAGTACCGCGGAGGCGGCCAGCCCGAGCAGTCCGGTGACGACGAACAGCCAGGCGAGTTTCCGGCCCGCCGCGACCGGGGCCGTCACTTGGCCGCCGTGGTCTGCTCGACCAGGGCCTTGAAGGCGTCGCCGGTGATCACCTTGTTGTCCGGGAAGACGTTCAGCTGCTTGCCGTCCAGCAGCACCGAGGGGGTGCCCGAGACGCCGGAGTCGTCGAAGGCCTTGGAGACCTTGGCGACCCACGGCAGGTAGGTGCCCTCGTTGACCGCCTTCACGAAGGCGTCGGTCTTCAGGCCGGGCACCTTGTCGGCCAGGTTGAGCATCGCCTCGGCGGAGCCGAAGCCGTCCTTGCTCTCGTCGGGCTGGTTGGCGTAGAGCACGTCGTGGAAGGCCTTGAACTTGTCCACGCCCTCGTTCAGGGCGGCGGCCGTCGCGTTGAGCGCGGTCTTGGAGCCCTTGCCGCCGAGGTTGCGGTCCAGGAACGTGGCGAAGTGGTACTCGATCTTGTAGGTGCCGTCGTCGGCCAGCTGCTGGATGGTCTTCCCGGCGCTGGTCTCCAGCTTCTCGCAGATCGGGCAGCGGAAGTCCTCGTAGACCGCGAGGGTGTGCGGGGCGTCGGCCTTGCCGTAGGTCACCACGGTGCCGTCGCCGGTCGCGTTGGCGGGGACCACCAGCGGGCCGCTCGCGGCGGAGGTGTCGGAGGAGCCGCCGGTGGAGGCGACGGCGGCGGCGATGCCGCCGACCAGGGCGAGCACGAGGGCGGTGGAGACGCCGACCACGACGCGGCGGCGGGTCTTCGCGGCCTTCTGCTCGCGGGCGTGCTGCTCGCGCATGCGGGCGGTGGCGGACTGGTTCTGCTTCTTCTGCTGGTTGCTGCTCATGGCGGTGCGTCGGTTCCTGTCGCTGCGGAGGTCCTGGGGCGGGCGCGCCGGTCGTGCGGAAGGGCGCGCGGGGCGAGGGCCTGCGGGTGACGGGACGTCAGGGGTGACGGGTGGTCAGCAGGCCTGGGCGCACGCCGGGGGGCCGCGGCGCAGCGTGGGCCTCAGCAGGACGTCCTCGGCCGGGATCCGTTCGCGGGTCGAGGAGGGGATGGGCAGCCGGAGCACCGGGCGGGCCGGGAGCGGCGTCACCAGGCGGAGGAACCGCCAGGCGCCGGCGAGCAGTTCGCCGAGGGTGCGGCCGGCGGCGGCCTGGCCGCGCAGGGCGGACTCGCCGAGGCGCAGCGCCCAGGCGGCCAGCACGGCCACCAGCAGGTGGCCCGCGAGCACCGGGATGCCGGCCAGCGGGGCGGGGGTGGAGCCGGGGTCGAGCAGGAACTCGCCGATCGAACCGCCGGAGCAGACCAGCGGCTTGAGGCCGCCGAGCGGCGGTGCGCCGGGGCCGGTGCAGGCCTGCTGTCCGAGGTCGAAGACGGCGCCGACGGCCAGCTGGGTGGGGAGCAGCACCGCGAGGATGCGCGCGAAGCTGCGGTTGGAGCCGATGAAGGCGTGGCCCACGGCGTAGACGGCGGCCGCGGCCACCGCGACGGTGGTCAGCGGCAGGGCCCGGCCGGTCAACAGGACCTGGCCGAGGGCGGCGAGGGGCACCACGAGTGCGGTGAACACCGCGGCCCGCGTCGCCCTGGTCGCCTGACTGCCCTTCATGACGATCGAGTCTGCCATGCGGCGGGGGCCTCGCGGGGCGTCTGTGAGTGGCTTCACGGTTGTTCGCTGCGTATAAGGACGGGCGGCGCTGACCTGCGGGAAGGTGCCCGGCCGGGCCGCGTAGGATGGCTCGATGCCGATTCCCAAAGCCGAACTGCACCTGCACGTCGAGGGCACCCTGGAGCCCGAGCTGGCCTTCCGGCTGGCCGAGCGGAACGGGGTCGAGCTCCCCTTCGGCGGGGTCGAGGAGCTGCGGGCCGCCTACCGCTTCGACGACCTCCAGTCCTTCCTGGACCTCTACTACCGGCTGATGGACGTCCTGCGCACCGAGCGGGACTTCACCGAGCTGGCCGAGGCCTACCTGGAGCGGGCCGCCGCGCAGGGCGTGCGGCACGCGGAGATCTTCTTCGACCCGCAGGCGCACACCGCCCGGGGCGTGGACATCGGCACGGTGATCAGGGGGCTCGGCGCGGCGCTGGACCGCAGCGAGGGCCGGTACGGGATCACCACCCGGCTGATCCTCTGCTTCCTGCGCGACGAGAGCGCCGAGTCGGCGCTGGCCACGCTGGCCGCGGCCGAGCCGTACCTGGACCGGATCACCGCCGTCGGCCTGGACTCGGCCGAGGTGGGGCACCCGCCGGTGAAGTTCGTCGAGGTCTACCGCCGGGCCCGCGAGCTGGGCCTGCGGGCGGTCGCGCACGCGGGCGAGGAGGGCCCGGCCTCGTACGTGTGGGAGGCGCTGGACCTGTTGCGGGTGGAGCGGATCGACCACGGGCTGCGCTGCCTGGAGGACGAGGAGCTGGTGGAGCGGCTGGTGCGGGAGCGGATCCCGCTGACGGTCTGTCCGTTCTCCAACGTCCGGCTGCGCTGCGTGGACACGCTGGCCGACCATCCGCTGCGGCGGATGCTGGACGCCGGGCTGGTCGCCACCGTGAACTCGGACGACCCGGCCTACTTCGGCGGCTACGTGGACGAGAACCTGATCGCGACGGCGCAGGCGCTCGGTCTGACGGTGGACCAGCAGTACCTGCTGGCGCGCAACTCCTTCGAGGCGAGCTTCCTGGACGAGGAGACCAGGGGCCGCTACCTCGCCGAGCTGGAGGCCCACCGGAGCGCCTCGCGGTAGCGCTTGGGCCGAGCGGGTGAAGGCCGCGCGCGGCGCGGGTGTCGCGCCCTCGGCGGTGCGGCGGGCCGGTCTACTGTGGGCGCATCGCCCGGTGGAGTGGCCGAGTGGCGAGGCGACGGCCCGCAAGGCCGTTCACAGGGGTTCGAATCCTTTCTCCACCTCGGACGCGTGATGGTGGGCCGCCGGCCGTGCGGCCCACCATCGGTGCGTCCGGGCTCAGTGCGGGACCACCTCAGTACAGGACCACGGAGAGCCGGGCCGGGCCGGTCGGGGTGGTGGTGTCGCAGAAGTAGTTGACCGCGCGGTGGCTGTCCACGTACGCCTGGCCGGCCGCGTGGCAGGAGGCGGCGGTCGGGTAGACGCCGACGTAGGTGTAGCTGAACGCCTGTGCGGCCGGAGCGGTGAGCAGGGCGGTGCCGGTGGTCAGGAGGCCGGCCACGGCGACGGTGGAGAGTGCCTTGCGGAGCGACATGAGTGGGTTTCCCTTCCTCGGGTGAGCGCCGGGGTCCTCGTCCCTGCGCTTCGTCGAGGAGCCTCCTCCGAATGTGAAGACGGAGCAATGGTAGAGACCAATTCCGACCGGAAGTATGCGGTGGTTCGGTGAAGGTGCAGGTCGCGGGGGTGCCTGACGGGAAGACGATCATTTTCCGGACAGTTCTTGCACTGTCCGGCACCTGACAGACCGTCAGCAAGGGTCCTCGGTTAAATCCGGTGCGCCGGGCCGGACGCGCTCGCTAGGCTCGCCGCACTGACCGCGCGTCAGCCCGCTCCGCGCGGGCGGCGCCAGACCGCACACGAGGGGAGCCACGGCCATGCGCGAGCACAGCGCCGTCCACGCTCCCCGGGGCCGGTCCACGGTGATCCTGGTGTCTCGCGCCGTCCGGTGCCGGCTGCGCGCCCCGCACCGCAGGCCCGGGACGACCCCGGCCCTCCCGCACGCCCGCTGAGGCCTGCGGCCGGCCGCGTCCGGGTGAATCGCGCCGTCCTGTCCGGGAACTCCCCGAAAGGCCAACGGCCGTGCGAACCGAGCGACTTCACCACACCGAGCATGACCTCACCACCGTCCGCAACCTGGGCATCCTGGCCCACGTGGACGCCGGGAAGACCACCGTCACCGAACGCGTCCTGTACGCCACCGGCACCACCCACCGGCGCGGCGAGGTCCACGACGGCACCACCGTCACCGACTTCGACCCGCAGGAGCGCGACCGGGGCATCACCATCTTCGCCGCCGCCGTCACCTGCACCTGGGCCGGCCACCGGATCAACCTGATCGACACCCCGGGCCACGTCGACTTCGCCGACGAGGTGGAGCGCTCGCTGCGCGTGCTGGACGGTGCCGTCGCCGTCTTCGACGCGGTGGCGGGAGTCGAGCCGCAGAGCGAGGCGGTCTGGCGGCAGGCCGACCGGCACGGCGTGCCCAGGATCGCCTTCGTCAACAAACTCGACCGCACCGGCGCCGACTTCGACGCCGCGGTGGCCTCCATCCGGGACCGCCTGCACACCGTCCCGCTGCCGGTGCAGCTGCCGATCGGCCGCGAGGGCGGCTTCGCCGGCGTGGTGGACCTGCTGCGGATGACGGCGCTGCTCTGGGCCGACGGGGCAGAGACCGCCGCGCAGGTCGAGATCCCGGCGGAGCTGCGCGCGGAGGCGGAGCTGCGCCGACGTCAACTGGACGAGCGGGTGGCCGAGTTGCACCCCGGAGCGTTCGAGGAGTACTGCGTGGCAGGGGAGTTGGGCGTCGAGATGCTCACGGCCGCACTGCGCGACCTCACCCGTGAGGGCGCCGCCGTGGTGGTGCTCGGCGGCTCGGCCTACAGGAACCGGGGCGTGGAGCCCCTGTTGGACGCGGTGGTGGCCTACCTGCCCTCGCCGCTGGACGTCCCGCCGGTGCGCGGCACCGTCGACGGCCCGGACGGCCACGGCACGGCCGTCCGGCCGCCCGATCCGGCGGCGCCGTTCGCCGGGCTGGTCTTCAAGGTGCAGGCGGCGCCGACCGGTCGGCTCAGCTATCTGCGGATCTACTCCGGCACCCTCAGGAAGGGGGACACCGTGCTCGACACCACCACCGGCCGCACCGAACGGGCCGCCCGCATCCTGCGGGTCCGCGCCGACCGGCACACCGACACCGCCGAGGCGGTGGCCGGGGACATCGTGGCGCTGATCGGCCCGAAGGCGGCCCGCCCCGGTGCCACCCTGGCCGCCCCGTCGGCCCCGCTGGTGCTCGAACCCCCGCGCACCGCCGAGCCGGTGGTCTCGGTGGCGGTCGAGGCGCGGCTCGGCGCCGACACCGACCGGCTGGCGGCCGCGCTGGCCAGGCTCACCGAGGAGGACCCGTCCCTGACGGCGCGCACCGACCCGGAGACCGGGCAGACGGTGCTCTCCGGCATGGGCGAGCTCCACCTCGAGGTCGCGGTGGAGACGCTCCGCCGGGTGCACACCCTGGACGTCACCGCAGGGCGGCCCCAGGTCGCGTACCGGGAGACGGTCGGACGGGGCGTCAGCGGCCAGGTGCACCGGCACGTCAAACAGGACGGCGGATCGGGGCAGTTCGCGCAGGTGGTCCTGGACGTCGAACCGCTGCCGGCGGGGGAGGGGCCGGGCTTCGAGTTCCGCTCCACCGTCACCGGAGGGCGGGTGCCGGCCGAGTACGTCCGGGCGGTGGAGGCCGGCTGCCGGGACGCCCTGCTGGACGGACCGCTCGGCGGCCACCCCGTCACCGGTCTGCGGGTCACCCTGACCGACGGGGCGACCCATGTGAAGGACTCCTCCGAGCCCGCCTTCCGCACCGCCGGGCGGAACGGGCTGCGGGAGGCCCTGCGGGCCTGCGCGATGGTCCTGCTGGAGCCGGTCGCCGAGGTCACCGTCACGGTGCCCGAGGAGGCCGTCGGCACGGTGATCGGCGACCTGTCCGCCCGGCGCGGCCGGGTCACCGGCTCCACCGCGCGGGCCGGGACGGCGGTGGTCACGGCCGCCGTGCCGCTGGTCGAACTCTTCGGCTACGCGACGCGGTTGCGCAGCCGGACGCAGGGCCGCGGCTCCTTCACCGCACGCCCCGACGGCTACGCACCGGCCTGAGCGGGGGCAGGGGCGCGAGGAACTGCGCGCTGCGGGAGTCACTGACTCGACTGCCGGGTACGGAGAATCACTTGCAAGTGAGCATCCGCACCCGGCAGATGGTCGGCTTCTTCCGCTTCGCGCAGTTCCTCGCGCCCCTGGGGCAGCCACCTTCGCCCCGCTGCGTCAGGCCGGGCGGGGCACCCAGCCGGCCTCGTCCCAGGCGCGGAGCTGGGCGGCCTTGGGCGTGGGGGCGAGGGTGGCCACGGCCGGGCCGCCGAGCAGCAGGGTGCTCGGGGTGTCCGGGCGGAAGGCGGGCCAGGTGAGGGAGTTCGGGCTGCCCGGGTGGCCGTGGCGGGCGAAGGAGGCGATCAGGTCGATGAAGGTGTCCGAGACCCGGCGCTCCAGCGGGCCGTCGCCGAACTCCGGTGCGTTGGCCGGCGTGGCGAAGGTGCCGAACAGGAACGGCGAGGTCGCCTCGTGCGGGGTGCCGAACCACGGCGCCCGCACCGGGTGGGTGAACTCCAGCCGGTGGTGCGGGCGTTCGGAGCGCTGGGCACGGCGCTCGGCGAGACGGACGATCAGGTAGCGGAACAGGCCGTCGCCGTGGATCTCGGTGAAGAGCGACAGCGGGTCGGCGGCCCGGCCCTCCACCGTGGCGGCGGCGCGGTAGGCGGTGACCAGCTGCTCGGCCAGGCCGGCGGGCGGTCGGGCCGCACCGCGGAGCAGGTACCGCCGGACGGTGTCCAGCAGTTCGGCATCGGTGGTGGGCGTCGGCACCGGGGTCGGGGAGCCGGGGCCGGTGAAGAAGGAGCCCTCGGTGGCGGCGTTCACCGAGAGCACCGGCAGCCCCGGGTCCGGGAGCTGGTGGTCGTAGCCGCGCATCCAGCGGCCGTCCACCACCGGCCCCCGGTACTCCCGGCCGCTGGCCAGCGCCCGGGAGTCTGCCGGACCGGCGAACAGGCCGTCCCAGGCGTCCCGCAGGGCCGCGGCAGGCACCTCTCGCAGCCCGGGAACGGTGGTGCCCAGCTCGGCGGCCACCGTCTCGAAGGCGGTCCGGGAGTCCTCGGGGGTGAGCGCCAGGGCCGGGGCCCAGACGTGCGCGGCGCTGATCGGCACGATCCGGCGCAGCAGCGGCCGGACCTCCGGCAGCAGGGCGAGCTGCCAGGCGGAGGACCCTCCGGCGGAGGTCCCGACCAGGGTGATGTTGCCCGGATCGCCGCCGAACGCACGGGCGTTGGCCGCCACCCAGCGCAGCAGGGCGGCCTGGTCCTGGAGGCCCCAGTTGGCGAACGACCCGGTGCGCGGGTCGTCGAGCCGCTCGTGCAGGCCGAAGCCGAAGACGCCCAGGCGGTAGTTGAAGGTCACCACCACCAGATCGCCGCGCTCGGCCAGCCGCGCCCCGTCGTAGGTCGGCAGGCTGCCGGCCCCCAACTTCCAGCCGCCGCCGTGCACGTAGACCAGCACCGGGCGGGCGCCGGTGACCCCGGGGGTCCAGACGTTGGCGTACAGCGAGTCCTCGCTGCTGCCCGGCAGCACGGTCTGGAAGGAGGGCGCCGAGAAGGCGGTCGCCTCCCGCACGCCGTCCCAGGGCTGCGGCGGGCGGGGCGAGGCGAACCGCAGCGGCCCGACCGGGGGTTGCGCGTAGGGGACGCCGCGGAAGACCGCCACGGCGCCGGCCGCCGCGCCGCGCACCCAGCCGGCGGTGGTGCGGGCCAGCGGGACCGCAGTCGCGGTGGCCAGCTCCTCCTCGGACTCGGCGGCCGCGGGCTGCGAGGTCACCGTCGCGACGGCCGTCGTGGCGGCGGCGGTGGCGAGGGCGCCGGCGGACAGGAAGGTGCGGCGGGACGGGCCGGGCGATCGCATCACGGGCTCCTCGGGCGACACGGTGACCCGGCCGAGTCTGCGACGCCTCCGGCGGGAGCTCCATCGGCACCGGGGCACTCCGTCACATCCCGCGGGCCGCCCCGTCCACGAGGCGGCCCCGGGGGAGAGCGCGAGGGCTCACGGCACCGCCGGGGCGGTGACGCCCGCGTGCCGCGCGTACCCGTCGTCGCCGTCGCTGTCGGAGTTGACGCTGGTGGTGATCGAGGAGGCGCCGTAGGCGACGATGCCCAGGATGATGAAGACCACCAGCAGGGCCCGGCCCGAACTGCCCATCACCAGCGGGCGGGTGGCCGAGACCGGGCCGCTCCCGGGCACCGTGTCGAGGGCGTCCTCGCCGAACAGGCCCTTCGGGTAGGCGGAGCTGAGCATCAGGAAGTAGGCCTGGTAGCGGAACCGGTAGCGGGTGATGGCCGCGGTGGCCTCGAAGAGCGGCCGCGGCATCCGGCCGAGGACCAGCACCACCAGCCAGCTGATGAAGCCGACCGCCCACCAGCCGCTCATCAGCACGCCCTGGATGATCGCGGCCGGGATCACCAGGACGATGCGGAAGAAGACCGCCAGCCGGTTCAGCTCACCGGGCCGCACCTCCGTCCGGACGGGGTGCTCCGGCGCGTCGAAGCGGAACGGCGGGTAGGAGTCCACCAGCAGCATCAGGTACGACTCCAGCCGGACGCCGTACGCCACGTACCCGGAGAGGAAGCCCGCCGCGAACTCCGGCAGCCGGCCGGTGAACAGGGCGCCGAACCAGCCCAGCACGGCGACCACGAAGGCCACGATCGACAGCAGCCAGAACACGATGAACTGCGGGATCAGCAGCAGCATCCGGAAGAACACGGTGAGCCGGCTCTGCCGCCCGGGCTCCGGCACGTCCATCGCGGGCAGCCACTCCCGGCCGCCCGCGGGCAGTGTCGCGGATGCGTCCCACATGCTGTCTCCCTGAGGCCTCGTCAGCTTCCCCCTACTCCGAACATCGCAGGAGCGGAGGCAGCCCGCCCGCCGGACTGGCCCGAACGGGATCGGCGGGGCCGGGTGGGTGGGGCCGGGCGGGGCCGGACCCGGTGGGCCTCAGGAGTGCCCGGCCTCCAGGTCCAGCAGCTGCCGCTTGCGGTCGAGCCCGCCCGCGTAGCCGGTGAGCGAGCCGTCCGCGCCCACCACCCGGTGGCAGGGGCGGACCACCAGCAGCGGGTTGGCGCCGATGGCCGCGCCGAGCGCGCGGACGGCGGCCCGGGGGAGGCCGGCCTGATCGGCCAGCGCGCCGTAGCTGGTGGTGGAGCCGTACGGCAGCCGCTCCAGCGCGGCCCAGACCCGGCGCTGGAACTCGGTGCCCCGGGAGGTGAACTCCAGGTCGAAGCCGTCCGACCCGCCCGCGAAGTACGCCCGCAGCTGGCTCGCCACCTCCCGGAAGGCGGCGGCGTCCTCGACCCAGTCGGGCCGGACCACGACCGCGTTCCGCTGGCCGGTCATCGAGACCGAGGCGAGCGCCAGACCGCCCCTCGCGGTGGCGGAGTCCTCGCCGACCAGCAGCAGCGGGCCGCAGGGGCTGTCGAGGGTGGTGTAACGGGTGGTCACGTTCTCTCCCGGGGACGGGTCCTTGCCTACGCTCCCCACTCTGCCCGGGGCGGACCCGCCCGACCGGCGGAAATGCGACATCGCGTCAGGAGCCGGTGCCGCCGCGGAAGAGGTGGCGCAGGCGCTCGGCGAACTCCTCGTTCTCCTGCCGGCGGTGCTCCTGGTGCTCGGCCTTCACCGCCTCCTCGGCCCTGTGCTGGGCCATCCGGACCTCGGCCTCGACCTCCTCGGAGGGGATCCGGGCCACCTCGCCGCCCAGCCGGGCGGCGATCTCGTCGGCGGCGGCGGGATCGGTCTCCTTGACCGAGGCGACCAGCAGGTTGCCGCCGTCGTCGACCAGGGCGCTGATCACCGTCAGGCCCTCCAACGCGTCCTGCGCGTCCTTGCTCTCGGAGGCCGAGCCCAGCACCGCCCCGGCGCCCAGCCCGAGGGCCAGCCCGACCGGGCCGCCGAGCAGGCCGAGCAGCGCCCCGACGGCGCTGAACGCCATGGTCCGGCGCCCGGTGTCCGGCGTGAAGCTGTCGGCGATGTCGAGGTACCCCTCGGCGGAGCGCTGGAGGATCGCGGCCCCGGCCACCCCCGGCAGGCGGGTGACGTCGTGGAAGGCCTCGAAGGTGTGGGTCGGGTCCTTGAAGGTGTAGAAGAGGACGTTGTCGTCACCGGACATGTTCTGACTGCCCCTCACGGCTGGACGCGGGTCACCCCGTTACCGCTCCGACGCTAGCCGGGCCGCGCCCGCCGCGCCCCCTCAGGGAGCGGGCGGCTGCACCGGACGGCCCTGACGGGCGCTCACCACCATGGCGTAGGTGCCGCCGACGGCGGAGACCAGCCCGGCGAAGGCGGTGATCAGCTCGGCCACGGAGGGGCCGTCGTCCGGGGCGGCCGTGGCGGAGGCGGGGGCGGGCAGCACCACGAAGACCGTGGTGGCCGGTGCCGGCGTGACGGGTGCGGCCGTCGGTGTGGTCGGCCCGCTCGTGACCGCCGACGTCGTGACCGCCGACGTCGTGGGCGGCTGGGTGGACGGCGGCTGGGTGAGCGGCGGCTGCGTCGCGGGAGTCGCCGGCAGGGCGGTCTGCGGTACGCCGCTGGTGCTGGGGCCGGGGACGGCGCCCGAGGGCCCGCCCGAGCCGCCCGGCAGCAGGCCGAGCACCCCGACCGCCAGCGCGGCCAGCCCGGCCGCGAGCAGCAGCGCTCCTACGGTCATCAGGCCCCGCCCCGACGGCTTGCTGATGCTGCGCATGGTCGTCCCCCGTCCCCCGTGCCCCTCGGCGGTCCCCCGACCCCCGGCGGCGCGCCGGGCAAGGCCGGTGGTCTGTCTATCCCATGAGGGAGCGTCAGGTCCACCGCGATCCCGCGCCCCGGGCGGCGTCACACGGCTGCCCCCTCGGCGGTCGCGGATCCGCCGCCGGGTCGGGAGAGTGGAGGGAGCGGTCGAGGAGAGGAGCGCAGCCGTGGTCACCCGTCAGGGCCTGTCCAACCGCGCCCTCGCGCTCTGGCTGCTCGGCGTCACGGCCCTGGTGCTGTACCTGGGCGAGTTCACCGGCACCTCGATCCGGATGGTCGGCCTGCTGGCCTTCCTCCCCGCCCTGGCCGCCGCCTTCTGCACCGTCCCGCAGACCGCCTTCACCGCCTGCTGGACCCTGGCCACCGTGGCCGCGGTGCTGTTCGGGTACAACCCGCGCGAGCTCGGCGACTCGCTCCTGATGATCGGACTCACCGCCGCGATCGGCGGCCTGTCGGTGACCGGCAGCTGGTACCGGATCCGCCGCGAGGAGGAGCTGCTGCGGCTGCGCTCCACCGCCACCGCCATGCAGCAGCGCATCCTGCGCCCGCTCCCGCAGCGCACCGCCGACCTGCTGGCCGAGGGGGTCTACGAGCCCGTCCAGGAGGACAAGCTGGTCGGCGGGGACATCTACGACGTGGCCGCCTCCGCGCACGGCACCCGGGTGCTGATCGGCGACGTCCAGGGCAAGGGTCTGGCCGCGATCGGGGTGGCCTTCGCGGTGATCGGCGCCTTCCGGGAGGCCGCGCACCGGGAGCCGACGCTGGCGGGGGTGGCCGAGGCGCTGGAGGCGGCGGTGGTGCGGCACAACGCCTACGCGGCCGAGCTCGGCGAGAGCGAGCGCTTCGCCACCGCCCTGGTGCTCGGCTTCGACGGCACCGACACCGCCGAGGTGGTCGGCTGCGGGCACGAGGCGCCGTACCTGCTGCGGCCCGAGCGCGCGCCGCTGGCCGTCCCGCTGGCGGAACCGGGGCTGCCGCTCGGCCTCGGCGAGCTGGCGGACGGGCCGCGTCCGGTGGGCCGCTTCGGCTTCCCGCCCGACGCCACCCTGGTGCTCTGCACCGACGGCCTCACCGAGGCCCGCTCCGCCGACGGCACCTTCTTCCCGCTGGCCGAACGGCTGGCCGCGGCCCGTGGCCTGCAGCCGGGCCGGCTCGCCGACCACCTGCTGGCCCAGGCCCAGGCGTACACGGCGGGCCGCCAGCAGGACGACATCGCGATCCTGACGATCCGTCGGCCCTGACGCCCCGTCCGGTCCGCGCGGTCACCGGTCTGGACCAGCTGCTGATGGCGTACGCTCACGCTTCAGCGCTGCCATCGAGGGGGTGGTGGGCACCCGTACGAGCAGTCAGGAGACAGCACCGTGAGCGCGATCTCGGACACGGACCTCGACGAGCACCCGGAGCGGGCCGGGACGCCGCCGGAGGGCGCACGGCAGGAGCCGCCGCCCGGGGAGTCGCCGACCGCCTGGATCCGTCGCGCCGCCCACGAGTACGGTCCGGCCCTGGCCGTCTACGGCACGGTGAAGCTGACCGGCTTCACGGTCTTCATGTGGCTGCTCGGCTGGTCCGGCGACTACCTCGCGAACAACCCCCGGTTCGGCGGCGGCGCCAAGCCCTGGGACGTGGTGGGCGGCTGGGACGGCTGGTGGTACCAGCAGATCGCCGTCAACGGCTACCACCCCGCCCCGATCAAGGTGATCGGCCCGCCGCCGTTCGAGTTCGAGCAGAACTCGGTGGCCTTCTTCCCGCTCTACCCCGGCGCCATGAAGCTGGTCTCCGCCGTCACCGGCCTCGGCCCGTACGGGGCCGGCATGGTGGTCTCGATCCTCGCCTCCTTCGCCGCGGCCGCCGGGATCTACGCCCTGACGGCCCGTCTGTTCGACCGCCGCACCGGCGTCATCGCCGCCGCCGTCTGGGGGTTCTTCCCCGGCTCCGGCGTCGAGTGGGCGGTCTACTCCGACTCGCTGTTCGTCGCGCTCGCCGCCTGGTCCTGCTACCTGATCGTGGAGCGCCGCTGGCTGGCCGCCGGGGTCACCGTCTTCGTCGCCGGGCTCAACCGGCCGACCGCCGCCGCCCTGGTCGCCGCGCTCGGGGTGGCCGCGCTGATCGCCCTCTACCAGCGTCGGGACGGCTGGCTCGGGCCGGTCAGCGCCCTGGTCATCGCCCCGCTCGGCTTCGTCGGCTACCTGGCCTGGGTGAACTGGCGGATGGGTGACTGGGGCGGCTACTTCAAGCTCCAGAAGGGCGCCTGGCTGCACTTCTTCGACTACGGCGACCACACCTTCACGGTGCTGAAGACGCTCCTCCTCGGCAAGGGCGTCTACGCCTTCACCTATCCGACCGAGGACATGATCGCGCTCTTCCTGGTGCTCCTGCTGCCGCCGTTGCTCTTCCTGCTCGTCCGGCTCAAGGTCCCGGTCTTCCTGCTCGTCTACACCGCGGTCACCATCGTCCTGGTGCTCGGCAGCTCCCAGATCTTCGGCAACACCTCCCGCTACCTGCTGCCGGTCTTCCCGCTCTTCCTGCCGATCGCGGTGGCGCTGCGCCGCCTCTCCCTCCCGGCCCTCGGGGCCCTGGTGGGATGGGCGGCGATCGCCTCCGGCTGGTACGCGGGCTACGTCCTCTTCGAGCTGGGCATCCCGTAGACCGGCCGGCTCACCGGCCGGCTCACCGGTCGGCTCACCGGCCGGGTCAGTGGCCGAGGAGGACCGGGTTGGTGAGGGCGGCCATCGGGCCCCAGGGCAGATCGGGGCCCATGGCGTTGCCCCGGCCCGGGGAGCCGTCGGGCCTGGGGTGGCGGACCTCGGCGCGGACGTAGGCGGCGAGCGAGGCGGTGGTGCGCCAGACGAGGACGCCCGTGCCGCTCGTGGGGAGGGCCTCCTGGCGGAGCTGGCCCTCGTCGGTGATCAGGCGCAGGGTGCCGTTCGGGACGCCCGAGACGGATAGCCGGACGTCCACCGGGGCGTCCGGGGCGACCGCCAGGCGCTCGCCGATGCCGGCCGTGCGGCCCGCGCCGACGGCCGTCAGGTCGAGCTGCACGGCGGTGGAGCCGGCGATCCAGCTGCGGCCCGCCCGGAGCCCGGCCAGCACGTGGTCCCGGGTCAGGTCCTCGGCGAGCACCACGGTGTGCGGGGCGCCGATCGGCTGCGGCGCGCTGTGGGCGTCGCTGTTGCCGATCGCCGGGAGCCAGCGGCCGCCGCCCCGGGCAGCCCGGACCAGTTGGGCGTCCCAGGTGTCGAGCGCGGACTCGTCGTCGTAGGTCCAGGGCCCGTTCCAGACCTCGACCGCGTCGGCCTCCTCGTAGCCGAACTTCCAGGCACAGGCCACGTAGGGGCAGTACGGGTGGGCGGGCACCACCAGGCCGCCGCCGCGCCGCACCTCGCGGGCGAACCGCGGGTGCACCCCGTCCCGGGCCCGGTAGCGCCAGTCCACCCTCCCCCAGCCTCCGGCCGGGGGTGCCCCCTCGCCCGGGCGGGTGCCGAGGGCCAGCCAGTGGCCGTTGCGGGTGGTCACCTCCTCGCCCGGGACCACCAGTAGGTCGGGGCCGGCCAGTGGGCCCCAACTGCCGTGCGAGGACGAGGTGTTGTGGTCGGTGGAGACGATGAAGTCCAGCCCCGCCGCGCGGGCCCCGGCGGCCACCTCCTCGGGGGTGCGGCGCCCGTCCGAGTGCACGGTGTGCAGGTGGCAGTCGCCCCGGTACCAGGCCCGGCCGCGCCCGGCCGCCCGCTCCGGCGGGTAGGAGGGCACGTACGCCGGGCCGGCCGGGCCGAACCGGAAGGTCACCTCCACCCGGTACTCCAGCCCCTGCGGCGCCACCTGGTACGGGCCGAGCACCACGTGCCAGCGGCCCGGGCGGACCGGGCCCGGCAGGTAGCCCGGGGTGGCCTGCGCCCGGCTGATCGCGAACTCGGTGCGGAAGCCGCCGGACCAGCCCCGGAAACCCGGGCCGCCCAGCTCGGTGCCGCGCTCGTCGAAGATCCCGATGTCGCAGGAGTTGCCCGGGGTGCCGGGCGGCACCGCCGGGCGGTCGTAGGAGTAACGGACCGCCAGCTCGCGCACGCCCGGCGGGACCTCCACCGGCAGGTGCACGAAGTCGGGCGCGCCGGTCTCCAGACGGCCCGTCAGGACCACCGTCCGCTCGCTGCCGTCGGCGGGCACCCCGCCTGAGGGGGACTGTTCGCCGTCCGCCGCCGCGGCCGGTGCGGCGCCCGCGGCCGCGACGGTGAACCCGACCGCCGCCGCCCCGGCCAGCAGGCCGCGCCGTCCGATCCCGTCCGTGCCCGGTTCCCTGTGCTCGTCCATCCGTCCGTCCTCCCGTCGGTGGCTCCAGTGCCGCGCGGGCTCCTTCCCCCGCCCGGTGAACCGGCGGTGATACGGGCCCCTCGGACCGCGGGCGGGTCGGTGGCGGGCGGGTACGGCGGGCGTGGTTCGATGGGCGGTCGCTGTCCGAACGAACCACCGAACTGCTGGGACGTCCCCGTGAACCACACCGCCGCGACACTGCTCTCCGTCGCGCTGCTGCTCATCGTCCTGGTCTGCGCCGTGGTCCGACCGCGCGGCTGGCCGGAGGCGGTGGCCGCGGTCCCCGCCGCGGCGCTGCTGGTGGTCACCGGCGTGGTGCCCTGGCACACCGCGGCGGCCGAGCTGGAGCGGCTCGGCCCGGTCACCGCCTTCCTGGCCGCCGTCCTGGTGCTCGCCCAACTCTGCGACGGGGAGGGCCTGTTCCGCGCCTGCGGGGCCTGGATGGCGCGGACCGCCGGGACGCCCGGGCGGCTGCTGGCCCAGGTCTTCCTGCTCTGCTCGGTGGTCACCGCCGTGCTCAGCCTGGACGCCACCGTGGTGCTGCTCACCCCCGTGGTCTTCGCCACCGCCACCCGCCTCGGGGTCCGGGCCCGGCCCCACTCGTACGCCGCCGCCCACCTCTCCAACACCGCCTCGCTGCTGCTGCCCGTCTCCAACCTCACCAACCTGCTGGTCTTCACCGCCAGCGGCCTGGCCTTCACCCGCTTCGCCGCCCTGATGGCGCTGCCCTGGGTGGTCGCCATCGCCGCCGAGTACGTCGTCCTGCGGTGGTTCTTCGCCGCCGACCTGACCGCCTCGGCCCGCCCGCAGCACGACGCGGAGCCGGCCGAGCGGCCGGTCTTCGCCCTGGTGGTGCTGGCCGCCACCCTGGGCGGCTTCGTGCTGGCCTCCGCGCTCGGCGCCGAACCGGTCTGGGCGGCCGCCGCCGGGGCGCTGGTGCTGGCCGTCCGGGCGCTGCGCCGCCGCACCGTGACGCCGGGCGGGCTGGTGCGGGCCGCCAACATCCCCTTCCTGGCCTTCGTGCTCGCCCTCGGCGTGGTGGTCAAGGCCGTGGTCGACCACGGCCTGGCCGACGCGCTCGGCCACCTCACCCCGGCCGGGGACTCGCTGGGCGCGCTCTTCGCGCTCGCGGCCCTGGCCGCCGTCCTGGCCAACGTGATCAACAACCTGCCCGCCGTGCTGGTGCTCCTCCCGCTGGCCCTGCCGTCCGGCCCGGGCGCGGTGCTGGCCGTCCTGCTCGGGGTGAACATCGGGCCGAACCTCAGCTACGCGGGCTCGCTGGCCACCCTGCTCTGGCGGCGGATCGTGCAGGAGCGGGGCGGGGAGCTGGTGCGGCTGGGGGAGTTCACCCGGCTCTCGCTGCTGACCGTGCCGCTCGCGCTGGGGCTCGCGGTGCCCGCGCTCTGGCTCTCGCTGCGTCTGATCGGGGTCTGATCCGGGTCCGAACCGGGCCTGATCGGGGTCTGGTCGGGTTCTGAACGGGGTCTGACGGTACGTCGGGCGGCCGGGACGGGGGCTGCCCGCGGCGCGGGCGTGGGTCAGAACACGCCGGTCCCGTTCACCTCGCGGAACCAGGCGGCGGTCAGCGCCGCCACCTGCTCCAGCGACCCCAGCTCCTCGAACAGGTGCCCGGCCCCCGGGACCACCGCGATCCGGTGCGGCGCGGTGATCCGGGCGGCGGCCTCGCGGTTGAGCGCGAGCACCGTCCCGTCCCGGCCGCCGACGATCATCAGCACCGGTGCCCGCACCTGTTCGAGCGCTGCCCCGGCCAAGTCCGGCCGCCCGCCCCGGCTGACCACCGCGCGCACCCGTTCCGGCCGCTGCGCGGCCGCCTGCAGGGCGGCCGCCGCGCCGGTGCTGGCACCGAACAGGCCGACCGCGAGCCGGGCGGTGGCCGGGTGCTCGCCCAGCCAGTCCACGGCGGTCACCAGGCGGCGGCCCAGCATCGGGACGTCGAAGCGGTAGGCGGCGGAGAGCGCGTCGGCCCGCTCCTCCTGACGGGTCAACAGGTCCAGCAGAAGGGTGCCGAGGCCGTGGTCCTGGAGGGTCCGCGCGATGGCGCGGTTGCGCGGGCTGTGCCGCGAGCTGCCGCTGCCGTGGGCGAACAGGACCACCGTCGCCGCCGTGCGGGGCACCACGAGGTCACCGGCCAGGGTGGCCGGGCCGACCGGCAGCTCCACCCGCTGGGTGAGCATCGCCTCGCCTCCCGTTCGTCCCCCGCTCGTCCCCCCGCTCGGTCTCGCGCCTGTCTCCCGCGTCGGTTCCGCCCCCCGCGTCCGTGTCCTGCTGCGCGACTGCCCGGGAGCGTTGTCCCGAAACGTGCGCGTCGTCGCGCTCCGAGGGGTGCGGGGGCTCGCCGGGGGCGTACACGAGTACGACGGAGCGTGACCACGAAGCATCCGCCCCGCAGACGGCCGAGAGCCCCCTCAGGACGACAATCGGTACACGGAGCAGTGCAGTTGTGTCCTATCATCCTCCCGGCCCGGAACCGGGTCGCGTCGAACCGCGTCACTCTCGGTGGCCACGGAACGGCACAGCCCCGGCGGCCACGGGCCGGGCGGACGGACACCCCTGGGGGACGAGATGGGCGAGACGCGCTGGGAACTGCCGGAGTACGAGCACCTGCGCGAACTCGGCGCGGGCGCGGCCGGCCGGGTGGTGCTGGCCAGGCACCGGGCCACCGGCACGCCGGTGGCGGTCAAGTACCTCACCGGCAGCGCCGCCGACCACCAGGGCTTCCGCGCCGAGGCCGAACTGCTCGGCGCCCTGCGCTCCCCGCACGTCGCCCAGCTCTACGAGTACGTCGAGGGCCCGCAGGGCGCCGCGATCGTGATGGAGCTGATCGACGGCATCTCGCTGCGCGAGCTCATCAAGGCCGAGGGCGCCACCGGCCCCGAGGCCGCCCTCACCGTCCTCAAGGGCTCGCTGCTCGGCCTGGCCGCCGCCCACGCGGCCGGCGTGGTGCACCGCGACTACAAGCCCGCCAACGTGCTGGTCGCGGCCGACGGATCGTCCAAGCTGGTCGACTTCGGCATCGCCCTGCGCGACGGCAGCACCGGCACGGTGGCCGGAACCCCCGCCTACATGGCCCCCGAGCAGTGGGCCGGCAAGCCCGCCGCCCCCACCACCGACGTCTACGCCGCCACCGCGACCTTCTTCGAGTGCCTCACCGGCGCCAAGCCCTACGCCGGCACCACCCTGATGGAACTGGCCGTCCAGCACACCGAGGCCGACATCCCGGCCGAGCAGGCCCCCGAGGCGCTGCGCCCGCTGATCCTGGCCGGCCTCGCCAAGACCCCCGGGGACCGGCCCGACGGCGCCGCGCTGCTGGTCGAGCAGTTGGAGGAGGTGGCCGGCGCCGCCTACGGGCCCGACTGGGAGCAGCGCGGGCGGCACCGCCTCGCCGCGCTGGTCGCGCTGCTGCCGTTCCTACTGCCCTCGGCGGGCGGCGAGGTCGGCGGCACCTCCTTCGCCACCACCACGCTCGGGCCCACGGGCGGGGGCGGTGCCGGCGGTGCAGGCGGTTCCGGTGGTGCCGGCGGGGCGGTGCCGCGGACCGTGCGGCGGATACGGGTCGTCGGTGCGGCGGCGGGCGCGCTGCTGGTCGCCACGGCCGTGGCGGGCGTCGCGGTCGCGGGCGTCTCCGACCCCGCCAACGCGGGCACCGTTGCCGAACCCAAGATCACCACCACCCTCGGCGCACCGGGCCCCGGGGCCCCCTCCGCGGACCCGGCCGCCTCGGCGGACCCGTCCGCCTCCGACTCCCCGTCGCCTTCGGCCTCTCCCTCGCCCTCGGCGAGCGAGTCCTCCGCCGTCCCGAGCGGCACGGCCACCACCCCCGGTGCCACCCTCGCACCCCCGCCCACCAAGGCCCCGCCCACCACCAAGGCCCCGGCCTCCCCGGTCCTCACCACGGCCCCGACCACGCCGCCGACCAGTGCCCCGAGCTCCCCGTCGGCGCCCGCCACCCCGACCGTCACCCCGCCCGCGCCCCCGCTCCGGGTGGTCGCCATCAACGGGACGGCCTCCTGCAGCACCACGCAGATGACGGTCTCGGGCACCGTGCAGACCGACGGTGCGGCGGACGGCACCCTCACCCTGAGCTGGACGAGCAGCGCCTCCCGCCTCCCCGTCACGCACACGGTGGCGCTCCCGAAGGGGCAGAGGACGGTGAAGTTCAGCGACTCGATGCCCTTCGGCACCGCCTTCTCCCGTACGGTCCGGCTGAACACCACCCCGGCGGCGGCGAGCGGCCAGGGCAGCACGTTCACCAAGGACACCATCACCTGCAACCCGCCCCGCTGAGACCGCTGAGACCGCTGAGAGCAGGACGACCGGCATGACCACCCCGCCCACCTCCGCCCCCGAGCCCGACCCCACCGTCCGCCTCGGCAAGCAGGACACGCCCCTGCCCCTCGGCCCCGTCCGCCCCGCCGAGGACGGCACCGTCCGACTCCGGCAGTCCGCCGACGAGTTGCCCGACGAGACGGTCCGCCTGGCACCGGACGCGGCCGAGGCCACCGTCAAGCTCTCTCCGGCGGCCGCGCCCGACGCGACCGTGAAGCTGACTCCGGCCGCGGCTCCGGACACGACCGTGAAGCTCGGGCAGGGCGCCGTTTCCGATGCCACGGTCAAGCTCTCCCCGGCCGCCGTCCCCGACGCCGAGGCCACCGTCAAGCTCCCGCCGGGCGGTGTCGTGCTCGACGCCACCACCGAGATGACCGCGACGGCCCTGACGGAACGCCTGGACCGGACCCCTCCGCCGTCCGCCGTCCCCGGTCCCGTGCCGGTCCCCGCTCCCGAGGCCACCGCTCCCGAGGCCACCGTGCCGGACGGCGGGCTGCGCCGCTTCGGTCCGGGCGTCCCGCCGCAGGCCGCCGCCGTCTGGCACGGCGCCGCTCAGCAGGAGCCCGCGCCCCGTCCGCGCCGTCGCGGCCGCTGGGCCCTCTTCCTGCTGATCCTCCTGCTGGTCCTCGCCCTGCTCGGCTGGTTCGCCTGGCAGCGCTACGGCCGCCCGGTGGCCGTCAACTCGGTCTCCGTGCAGACCGGTTCGGCCGACCTAGCCTGCGACGGGACCCAGACCATCACCGCCGCCCTGGAGACGGCCGGCGGGGCCGGCGACGTCTCCTACCGCTGGCTGCGCAGTGACGGCACCGACTCCGGTCCGCTCACCCAGAGCGTCCAGCCCGGTCACCACACCACCCAGCTCACGCTCCGCTGGTCCTTCCACGGCCGGGGCACCCTCGACGCCACCGCCACCCTCCAGGTCGACGCCCCGACCGCTCACACCTCCGCCGTCTCCTTCCGGTACACCTGCCCCTGACGCACCGTCGGGCCCCCTCCTCGGAGGGGGCACCGCAGGCAGCCCCGCTGCCAGCGCGGCGACCTCCCGCCGATGGGCCTGCTCGGTCTCCACGAACCGGCGGGCGACCGTCCTGGTGCCCTCGCCCGTCTGCCGGTACAGGTCCGCCACGGAGTGGCCGGCCTCCCGCCCCAACCGCCGGCCGATCCTGCGGGCGGCCTCCTCCAGGGCCTGCACGATCCGATCGCTCATCGGAACGACACCCCCGCTGCCGTCGACTCGAATTCCCGTGCACGGGAGGTCACTTGGTCGGCGTGCTCCTGGAGCAGCTCGGCGTGCCGCACCAGCTCTCCCGGGACCACCCGGAAGCCGCCGACCGCCTCGCCGTCACCATCCGCGGCCGGGGCCGCCGCTCCCCGGGCCCCGGGGAAGACCAGGCCGGTCAACACGCCTTCCACCACCCGCTCCAAGGGCTCCACCGCCTGTGTCAGGAGCTCGGCGACGATCCGCTCCTCCAGCTCCCGCAGGATCCCGTCGACCACCCGCCGGGTCGCCTCCACCAGCGCCGCCTCGGCTGCCGCCGCCGCGCCGAAGGTCGCCGCGGTCGCCGCCGTGGCGGCAGCGAACTCAACGGCTGCGAACGTGAGTTGGGCGATCACCGCCACCTTCGCGGCCACCACCGCATCGGCCGCCACCTCGATCGTGGTCGCCACCACGCCGCAGACCCCCACCAGTTCGTCCACGTGCTCGACGGTCATGCCGCGCCAGCGCGACGCCAGCACCCGGTAGGAGTCCGCCTCGTAGTGCTCCGCCATCCCCCGGACGGTCGCCGTCGCGGCCTGATGGCTCCCGTCGAGGCCGGACGCGAACTCCCGCACCCGCCCAGCGAACTCCCGCACCCGGTCCTCGTCCACCTCCGGCCAGCGGAACCCGAGGAGGTTCATCACCCAGACCAGCTTGCCGGGCAGCTCGATGGCCAAACTTCCTCCGGTGTGACGTGCAGTCAGTGGTCCATCACTCTCGGTGCATCATAGTCGCTCCCGTCGGATCCCGGCCGCCGCGCCGGTCGCGGTGGGGGTGCGGTGGGGGGCGCGGTGGCGGTCCGCACCTGACCATCCGTCAGATCCGGTCCTGAAAGGGCGAGGACGGCACTGATCACCTCTTGTCGCGATGGCTGCTTGGCGCGAGCATGGGCGGGCGGTCATGTGGTTCGCGTAGGGATTCCGTCGAGGCACGGTGGAGAACGGAGTCCCGCGATCCGCGTGCCGCGGTACGGACGTGACGACAACGGTGGAGGGGAACATGGTCTTTGACGCCCTGGTGGCGCTCCGGCGGGCGGGGAATCCGGTCGGTCCGCGTTCCACCGGCCTCGAGCCGGCCTGATGGCCCTCGGTCTGGGCATCCTCGGTCCCTTGCGGGTGCTGGTGGACGGCCGCCCGGTCGATCCGGGGCCGCGCAAGCAGCAGATCATGCTGGCCGCGCTGCTGTGCCACGCCAACGCGCGGGTCTCCGCCGACGAACTGGCCGAGGCGCTGTGGGGCGACGCGCCGCCCCGGACGGCGCGCAAGAACCTCCAGGTGTACGTGTGTGCGCTGCGCAGGCTGCTGGGTGCGGACTCCGAGACCCGGATCGACCACCAGAGCGGCGGGTACGTGCTGCACACGGTGGCCGAGGAGTTCGACGTGCTCGGCTTCGAGCAGCGGGCGTGGACGGGTGCGCCGGCCGCCGCCCTGGAGCTGTGGCGGGGGCCGGTGCTGGACGGGCTCCGGGACGTGCCGCTGATCGACACCGTGGCGCAGCGGCTGGACCAGCGGGTGCTGGTGGTCTTCGAGGACTGGGTGGAGGCGACGCTGGCCGCCGGTGACGGTGCGTCGGCGGTCGCGCGGGTCTCCGAGATCGCGCAGCGGCACCCGTTCAGGGAGCGGCTGCGGATGCTCCAGATGAACGCGCTGGGCCAGGCCGGGCGGCGCTCCGAGGCACTGGCGGTCTACGAGGAGCTGCGTCAGGCGCTGGCCCACGAACTGGGACTGCCGCCCAGCCCGGCGCTGGAGCGGTGCTACCGCTCGCTGCTGGAGGCCCAGGCCGCCGAGCGGCAGCGGCCGGTGGCGGCCCGTCAGGAACGGGGAGCCGGGCCGAACCTGCTGCCCTCCGATCCGCTGGCCTTCACCGGCCGGGCCGCCGCCCGGGAGCTGGCCGAGGTCCTGCTCGGCGGCGAGGGCCGGCTGGCCGTGGTGAGCGGCCCGCTCGGCGCGGGCAAGACCGCGCTCGCCGCGCACGTGGCGCACCGGCTCGGCGAGCACTTCCCGGACGGCAGGCTGTTCGTCCGGCTGCGCGGCGAGGACGGGCGGGCGCGGCCGGTGGAGGACGTGCTGCGCCAACTGCTGGCGGCCGTCGCCCCCGCCCGGGCGGCGGCGGCCGATCCGCGCTGGGAGTGGCAGCTGTGGCTGACGGGGCGCCGGGCGCTGCTGGTGGTCGACGACGCCCGGTGCGAGAGCGAGGTCCGGCCGCTGCTGCCGGAGGCGGGGGAGAGCTCGGTACTGGTGACGGCGCGCCCCGGGCTGATCGGTCTGGACGGTGCGCACCGGCTCTGGCTGGCCGCCTTCGAGCCGGCCGAGGCGGTCGAGTTCCTGGGCCGGGTGGTCGGCGCGGGGCGGGTCGAGGCGGACCGCGAGTCGGCGGGGCGGATCGTCCGTGCCGCCGGTCTGCTGCCGCTCGGGGTCCGCCTGGTGGCCGACCGGCTGGCCTTCCTCCGCCACGTCACGCTGGGGGAGTACGCCGCGCGGTTGGCGGGCGACCGGGGGTTGCTGGACGAGCTGTGCGGGGCGGACCCGGCGGTCCGGGCCCGGTTGGCGGAGTCTGTCCGGCACCTGCCCGAGGACGGGTACCGGACGGTGCTGGGCCTGGGCCTGGGCGTGGAGCGGGTGTTCACCCCGGAGCAGGCCGCCGCCGTGCTCGGGAGCGACCAGCGGACGGCGGTGCGCGCGCTGGAACGGCTGCTGGAGGACGGCCTGCTGACGGTGGCCCACCCGGAGGAGGGCGAGGGGCTCCCCGAGCGGTGGACCCACGGCGTGCGCTACGAGATGCCCGCGCTGCTCCACGCCTACGCGCGCGAGACGGCCGGGCGGACGGCGGGGCGGCCGCCGGGGCAGGGAACGGTGCAGGGAACGGGACAGGCGGCCGGGCGGGTGGCGGGCGCCCAGGGGTCCGGCCATCGGGTGACCGACCGTCAGGACACCGCCGGCACGACCGTGGACCTGACATTGTTCGCGCCCGCGCCGAGCCGCTGACCAGCCGTCATACCGCTGTCGAACCGGCGACCAGTCGTCGCCATACCGGGGATCCCTAGCTTTTCTCCCGGGGCGGTCGTCACCAGACGGCGCCACGACAGAGGAGGACACCATGTCGCAGAACATCAACCCGGAGCAGCACGACGCCGAGAACGAGGACGTCGACGTCGTCGCGCACGGTCAGGACGCGGAGGCCGTGTCCGAGGACATCTGTGTCATCAACAACAAGCACGACCTGGCCTGAGTAGTCGAGCCGTGCCGACCGGGCCGGCCATCCGGGAGACGGCGCTCGTCGCCGCACTCCGGACGGCCCGCTCGGCGGCCGGCCGCCCCTGACCGGGAGATGCCGTGAACATCCTGCTCTGCCCGCTCAGTGACGGCGGCTACCTCTACCCGGCGATCGCCGCCGGACGGGAACTGGCCCGCCGGGGCCACCGGGTCAGCCTGCTGGGCCGGTCCACCGCGGCGCCGTTCGCGGCCGAGGCGGGACTGCCGTTCGCGGCGGCGGAGGAGTTCGGCGGTCGGCAGGCGTTCTCGGCGGCCCGGTGGGGCACCACCGGGGCCGCGCAGTACCGGGCGACCGTACGGGCCGCCCGGCAGGCCCGGGCCGACCTGCTGGTCACCTCCGTGCTGTGCAACGGCGCCCTGCTCGCGGCCGAGGCACTGGACCTCCCGGTGGTGGTCATCGGCCTCTCGGTCCACCTGTGGACCTACCGCAGCGGTGGCGCGGACGAGCCGCAGTGGGGCCGGACCAGGCAGAACCGGACCGAGGAGTGCCTGGAGCTGTACGCGGCGGTCCGGGACGAGGCCGGACTGGCCGGACGGGCGCCCCGGTGGCCGGAGAACCCCCTGCACGGTGACGCCCTGCTGCTTCGCGGCATCCCCGAACTGGAGTACCCCGGCGCCGAGTTGCCCGAGCGGACGCACCAGGTCGGCCCGCTGGACTGGGAGCCGGCCGCCGACCGGGCCGAACTCGCCGAGCTCACCGCCACCTTGGACCGGTGCGGCAAACCGGTGGTCTACGTCCACCTGGGCCGCTTCTTCGGCGGCGGCAGCCCGTGGCCCCGGCTGAACACCACCTTCACCGGCGGGAACTTCCAGGCGGTGGTGGAACAGGGACGGTCGACCGACCCGCGGCCCGCCCCCGGGGCGGACATCCAGCTGGTCCGCAGGCCGTGGCTGGGGCCGATGCTCGACCGGGCCGGGCTGGTGCTGACCAACGGCACCTCCGCCCCGGTGCTGGCCGCCCTGCAGCGCGGCCTCCCGCTCGGAGTCTCACCCAACGGCTCCGAGCAGCCGGTGCTCGCCGCCGCCTGCATCCGGGCCGGCGCCGCCGTGCACGTCCCGAACACCCCGGAGCCCGACCAGCGGACCCGGCTCGACGCGGCCTGGCAGGACGACCGGCTGCGCGAGAACGCCCGCCGCCTCGGCCGCCGGCTCGCCGCAACGGCCGGCACGGCCCGCGCGGCCGACCTCGTCGAGCTGGTGCCCGTCCGACCGTTCGCGCCGAGGCCGGCCCGCCCGGCCCGCCCGGCCCGCACCGCACGCACCGAACACCCGGCCTGATCCGACGCGAACCGTCGGGCGGGCCCTGGCCCAGCAGAGCGCAACCCCAGGGAGAACCATGATGACGCGATCGGTCGGACCGGACACCGCGACGGTGCGGCGGCTGTCGGCGGGCGTGCTGCGGTGGGTCCGGCTGCACGCCGAGTTCCTCGACTCCCCGTCGGGACGGGCCGAACTGCCGGTGGCCCCGCGGGTGAAGGCCCTGTTGCAGCTCGCCCTGCTGCGCCGCTCCTGGGAGCGGGCCACCCCGGCCGACCCCGGTCTGGACGAGGTGACCGCCGTCCTCGGCCGGGTCTGGCGCGACCCCGACCACCTCCGGCTGCTCGCCCTCGACCCGAGCTACGCCGGCGGCTTCCAGCTGATGTACGGCGCGCTCGCACCCGCCGGCGTCGTCCACGACTCCTACCGCCAGGTGCTGGCCGGGCTCACGGCCGGTGGCGCCCTGGCGCCCGGTCGACGGTCGCCCTTCGGGCAGCTGGAGACCAGGTACTACGCCGATCTCCTCGGGCTCGCCCACCGGTTCGGCGGCTACCCGGAGCTGTACCGCGCGAGCCTGCTGGCCCGCCACGGCGAGGGGCAGCCGGTGACCGACCTGGAGGTGTGCGACGTGACCCACACGATCTTCCACCTGACCGACTTCGGCGGGCACGCCCCGGAGTTGACGGACGCCGAGCTGGCGCACGCCCGCGACCGGGTGGAGCGGCTGACCGGACTCACCGTGGAGCGCCAGGAGTGGGAGCTCGGCGCGAAGCTGGTGCTGGCGCAGCACTGCCTCGGCCTCGACCCGCTGCACACCCCCTCGGGCGCGGCCGCACTGCGGATGCTGGTCGAGGTCCAGACCCCGGGCGGCGCGATCCCCGGACGGTCCGCCGGCGACCGGGCGGCCCGGGCCGAGACCACCGTCGAGTTCTTCCGGAAGTCCTACCAGGCCACGGTGGTCGCGGCGTTGGCCACCGTGACCGTGCTGCACAGCCGGGTCGGCGAGCCGGTCCTGGGCGGTGCCCGATGACCCGGACCCCGAGCGACGGCGCACGCATCCTCCAGGGCGAGCGGACCTGGTGGTTCCTCGGTCCCGGCGGCGGCCTGGCCCGGCTGCGCGACACCCAACTGACCGCCGAGGGCGGCCTGAAGGCGGCCACCGAGAACCGGCTGCGCGAGCTGGGGATGTACACCACCACCCTGCCGCGCGCCTACGAGCTGACGGTGCTCACCAGCACGAACTGCAACCTGGGCTGCGGCTACTGCTTCCAGAACACCGCCCAGGACCTGACCGGCGGAGCCCGTCCGCCCCGGATCGCCCGGACCCGGCTCACCTCGCGGACCATCACCGACATCCTCGACTTCACCCGGCGTCAGATGGCCGCCGCCGAGCTGGAGAAGATGAACATCCTGCTGTTCGGCGGCGAGCCGCTGCTCAACCCGCGCGGCTGCCTGGAACTGCTGGAGCGGGCGGCGGACCACGGGCTCGGCCACGCCCGGATGATCTCCAACGCCACGCTGCTCAAGCCGAGGCTGGCCGCCCAGCTCGCCGAGCGCGGGCTGCGCAGCGTGCAGATCACCTTCGACGGCGACCGCCCCGACCACGACCGGATCCGGATCGGGCGCGCGGACGGCAGCGGCACCTTCGACACCATCGTGCGCAACGTGGTCCGGGCCTCGGAGGTCTCCGAACTCCGCTGGCAGCTGCGGGTCAACGTCTCCCAGGAGACCTACCTGGGCGTCGACGCGCTGATCGACCGCCTGGCCGACACGCTCGACCCGGCCCGCTGCAGCCTCTACTTCGCCCAGGTCGGCGATGTCGGCATCGGCTACGGCAACGACCTGCTGCACACCGGGGAGCTGTCCGCCCGCTTCTCCGGCTGGCAGCGGAGGGCCCTGGAGCTCGGCTTCGCCGTCGCCCGCCCGCGGGCCTACCGCCCCTGCGTCACCTGCGGCTACGGAGACGGCCGCTACGGCGCGGTGGTCAGCGCGGACGGCACGCTGGCCAGTTGCTGGGAGACGGCGGGGAAGGACGAGTGGGAGGTCGGCTCCGTCACCGCCGGCTACCTGCCGAGCGAGGTCACCCGGGAGCGCTGGGTCGGCTGCGAGGACCTGTACCGGCACGACGAGGACCAGCGGACCCTGGCCGCCTTCCGCGACTCGGTGGACGCGGCACTGCTCGACTACCTGGACCTGACAGGACGTCTGTGACCATGGCCACCGACACCGTCGCTCCGCTCCGGGCCGCCGCGCGGGCCGAACTCCGGTCCGCGCTGCGGGGACTGGGTGACGGCGCGCTCGGCTGGCTGGAGCGGCACCTCGCCTGGTTCGATCCGTTCTCGCCCGAGGCCCGCGCCTCGGCACACGGAAGGTCGGCGCACGGCAGGGCCAAGGCGGCCCTGGAGCTGGCGCTGCTCCGGCACTGCTGGGCCCGGACGGCCGCCGAGGGCGACGGCCGACTGGGCCGGGTGACCGAGCACGTCCGCACCCTCTGGCGGCAGCCCGAGGTCCGCGGGCTGGTCACCGCCGTTCCGGCCCACGCGACCTACTACGGCCTGGTCCACGCCGCGCTGGACCCGGACGGTCCGCCGGCCGGAACGGTGCTGGACCGGGCCGCCGTTGACGGCCTGTCACCGTACGCCCGGCTGGAGCTGCGCTACTACGCCGACCAGGCGCGGGCCCGCCACACCATCGAGCCGTACGCCGCACTGGTCGAACGGATCGAGCTGGTCACGCTGCCCGCGGCCGTGCGGGAGCGGGCGGTGCCGGACGGCGAGCCGCCGGTCTCCGTCCCGGACGCGTACGGCATCACGCACTCCAGCTACTACCTGACCGACTTCGGCCGGACCGCCCCACCGCTCTCCGCCGAGCGGCTGGCGGACGCGCGGGACCTGGTCCGGACGGTGCTGGAGCACTGCGTGCGGCGGAGCTGGTGGGACCTGGCGGCCGAACTGATGATGGCCCAGGTCTGCCTGGGGGAGCGGCCGTTGGACACCCCGTGGGGCAGGGCCGCCCTCGACCTCCTGGTCCGGGCCCAGCGGCCGGACGGCGCGATCCCCGGACGCTCGGCCAACACCGCGGCGGCGCCGTCCGCCCCGGCGGACGAGTTCTTCGCGGCGGCGTACCACACCACCCTGGTCACCGCCCTGATGGTGCTGCTGGTCTCCTCGGCGGACGCCCCGGCGGTCGGTCCGGCGGTCGGTGCGGGAGCCGCCTCGTGAGCCGTCGCCGTCGATGGGTGCTGATCAGCCCCGAGTACACCCGGCTCTGGTTCGGCCAGGCGCTCTCCACCGTCGGGGACGCGGTGTTCTCCACCTCCCTGGTGCTCTGGGTGGCCACCGACCTGGCGGCGGGCCGCCCCTGGGCGCCGCAGGCGGTCAGCGGCGTGGTGCTGGCGACCAGCCTCTCCGTGCTGGTCGTCGGCCCGCTGGCGGGTGTCTTCGTCGACCGCTGGGATCGGCGGCGCACCATGCTCGGCACCGAGGTGCTGCGCGGCGGTCTGGCCGGCGTGCTCACCGCCGTCTCCTTCCTCCCGGCGGACGCCCTCCCGATCGGACTCTGGCTCGGCCTGATCTACCTGACGGTCGCGTCGCTCAACGCCGTCGGCCAGTTCTTCACCCCGGCCCGGATGTCCGTCATCGCCGACATGGTCACCGGGGAGGGCGACCGGGCCCGTGCGGCCGGAATCGCCCAGGCGACCGCCACCACCGCCTGGATCATCGGGCCGCCGCTGGCCGCGCCGCTGCTGTTCACCGTCGGCATCCAGTGGGCGCTGCTCTTCAACGCGCTGTCCTACGTGGTGTCCTGGTTCGCCGTCCGCTCGGTGCGCCCGGACCCCTCGACGGAACCCGCGCGGACCCGGCCGAAGGTCGAACGGCCGAGCCTTGTCCGGGACTTCGTGGACGGCCTGCAGTTCTACAGCGGCAACCGGTTCCTGGTCGCGCTGCTGCTGATGTCCGTGATCGGCCAGATCGGCGCGGGCGCGCTGAGCGCCCTGAACGTCTTCTTCGTCACCGACAACCTGCACGTCTCCGCCCAGCTGTACGGCTACCTCGGCACGGCGACCGGGATCGGCGGCATCCTCGGCGCGCTGGCCTCCGGCCGCGTGGTCGAGCGGATCGGGGCACGGCGCGCCGCCTGGGCCGCGCTGCTGGTGAGCGGCATCCTGCTGGTGGTGTACTCGCGGCAGAGCGCGTTCCTGCCCGCCATGGCCCTGCTCTTCGTTGTCGCGCTCCCGCTCACCGTGCTGAACAGCGCGCTCTCGCCGCTCCTGCTGGACGCCGCCCCGGCGGAGTTCCGGGCCCGGGTGATGGCGGTGTTCTACCCCGCCACGCGGCTCGCGTCGATGATCGGCGCGGTGCTCGCCGGCTGGATCGCCGGCACCGGACTGGACGGCTTCCGGGCCACGCTGCTCGGGATGCGGTTCGGGCCGATCGACACCGTCCTGGTGGCTGCCGGGATCGTGATCGTGCTCGCCGGGGTCTACGCCCGGAGCGCACTTCCCGTCCTGGACAGGGGAGATGGCGCCACGGCAGGTCCGAGCCCCGACCGGCCGCCCGAGGCCGCCGATGCCGTCGAGCCAACTGAGGCCGTCGAGGTCGCCGAGACCGCCGGGGTCGCCGAGACCGTCCAGGCCGTGGGTGCGGTCGAGGTCGGGGCGGAGGCCGAACCCCGGGCCGGGTCCGGGCGGAGGCCCGCTCCGGAGGGCAGGCCGTGACCTGCACCGGCTGCGGGTGGAGCGTCGCCGACGCGGACCGCTTCTGCGCCGGGTGCGGCCGGCCGCTGACCGCCGGCCCGCAGCGCGAGACGCGTCGCAAGGTCTCCGCGCTCTTCCTCGACGTGGTGGACTCCACCGTCATGGCCGAACGGCTCGACCCGGAGCCGCTGCGCCGGGTGATGGACCGTTGGTTCGCCGGCTGCGTCGACGCCGTCGCCGAACACGGCGGTGCGGTCGAGAAGTTCATCGGCGATGCCGTCCTCGCCGTCTTCGGTGCCACCGAGGCCCACGAGGACGACGCGCTGCGGGCGGTGCGGGCCGGGGTCGGGGCGCTGACCGCCCTGGCCGAACTCACCGCCGAGCTCCGCGCCGAGTACCAGGTGGCACCGGAGGCGCGGGCCGGAGTCTGCACCGGTGACGTCGTGGTGCTCACCCGGGCTGGTGAGGACTTCCGCGTCATCGGTGACGCGGTCAACACCGCCGCCCGTCTCCAGACCGCCGCCCGTCCCGGCGAGGTGCTGGTCTGCGCCGACACCGCCGTGATGGTGCGCGGGCAGGTCGGCCTCGCGCCGGTCGCACCGCTCAGCTTGAAGGGCAAGGCGCGGCCGGTCCCCGCCTGGCGGGTCGGCGGTCCCGGGCCGACTGCCGGACCGTCCGCGCCGAGCGTCCCCTTCATCGGGCGGGAGGGCGAACTCTCGGTGCTGGAAGACGGTCTGCGGACGGCCCGGCAGCGGCGCCGGGTGCAGCTCGTCACCGTGGTCGGGGCACCGGGCATCGGCAAGTCCCGGCTGGTGCGGGAGTTCCTGGCCGGGCTCCCGGCGGACGAGGTGGCGGTACTCACCGGCCGCTGCTCCGCCTACGGAAGGGGCATCACCTTCCGGCCGCTCGCCGAGATGGTCGGCGCACTGCCCGGTGGCCTGCCGGCGCTGGCGCGGGCCGGGGCGCCTGACGGTCCGTCGGAGGCGCGGCGCGCGGCGCAGGTGCTCGACCTGGTGGAGAAGGGCGGTTGCACCGGCCTGGTCGGTGTCGAGGACATCACCTGGGCGACCGGCCGGCTGCTCGAAGTGCTCGGCCGCAGCCGCGCGGTGGTGATGCTCTGGGACGACCTGCACCGGTCCGAGCCGAGCCTGCTGGACCTCATCGAGGAGCTGGCGGTCCGGCTGCGGGACACCCCGGTCCTGCTGCTCTGCCTGGCCCGCCCCTCACTGCTGGAGCGCCGGGCCGGCTGGGGCGGAGGCCGGGCGGACACCACCGTCCTCGAACTCGGTCCGATGACGGAGAGTCAGACCACCGAACTCCTCGGCCACCTGGCGCTCCGCGAGGAGGTCCAGGCGCACCAGCTGCCGGTGGACTCCGGCCGGGTCGCCACGCTGTGCGACGGCAACCCGCTCTTCGCCGAGCAGCTGATGGACGTGCTCGCCGAGGGCGCCCCGGGTGCCCGGGTCCCGGTCGGCATCCAGGCCCTGCTGGGCGCCCGGCTCGACCAACTGTCGGAGAACGAACGGCGGTCGGTGGAGCTGGCGGCGGTCATCGGCCGTGAGTTCGGCCGTGCTCCGCTGGTGCTGATGGCCGAGGCGGAGGCCCTCACGGCCCCCGCCCTGGACGAGGCGACCGCCCGGCTGGTCCGGCGGCGGATCCTGGAGCGGGGCCCGGGCGGCAGCCTGCGCTTCGCCCAGGAGCTGATGCGCGACACCGCCTACGAGTTCACCCCCAAGGCGCGCCGCGAGCGTCGGCACGAGCTGCTGGCCCAGTGGTTCGCCGAGCAGCCGGAACCGGACCCGCTGGTGGTCGCGCACCACGTCGAGGCCGCCCACCGGCTGCGCCGGCAACTGCGGCCGGGCGACACCGCTCTGCCGGTGCTGGCGAGCGCGGCGGCGGACACCCTGACCGGCCAGGGCAGGCACGCCCTGGCCCGCCGGGACCTGCCGGCCGCCGTCCAACTCCTCTCACGTGCCCGCGACTTGCTCTCCACCGGCGACCACCGCCACACCGCGCTCGCGCTACGCCTGTGCGATGCCGGGATCGCGCTCCGGGACGCGGAGCTGTGCAGCACGGCCCTGGCCCGCGCCGCGGCCGCCGGGCCGGACGACCCGGCGGCCGCGGCCGTCCTGGCGATCCAGCGCGGGATCGTCGAGCTCCGGCTCGGCCTCGCCCCGAGCTCTGCGGCGGAGCCGGCCCTCGACCCCGGGGACCACCTCGGCTGGTGCCGCCTGCACCAACTCCGCTGCCACCGGCACCTGCTGGCAGAGCGCACCGGCGCTGCCGAGGCCGAGCTGCGGCTCGCGCTGGAGCGCGCCCGGGCGATGGCGGACGACGACGAGGAGGACCGACTGCTGGGCGCCGTCGGCGAGTTGGCGCGGCGTTCGCCCACCGCGGTGGCGGCCGGGCTCGCCCTCTGCGCGGAGCTGGGCGAGCGGTTCGCGGACGGCTGGGCCCTGCTCGTCCCGGTCCTGCTGACCAGGGCCCACCTGACGGCACTAGGCGGGGACCTCGACGCCGCCCGCCGCATCCTGGGCGACCTGCTGATCTCGGCCCGCGAGAACCGCTCCGACCCGGGCGACGCGGCGGTGCTCGCGGCCGCCGGGTACGTCGAATCCCTGGCCGGGGCGCACCCGGTGGCCGAGGCCCGGTACCGGCAGAGCCTGGCCGCGCGGTACGCCGGTCCGCACGCCCCCGACGTCCGGGACGCCGAAGTGGCCCTCGCCCGGGCGCTGTTCGACCAGGGGCGGATCGCCGAGGCGGCGGCCTCCCTCCCGGAGGACGGAGCCGCCCCGCTCCGGGCCCTGATCGGCGCGGCCGCGCTGCGCGGCCGGATCGCCTCGGCGCTCGGCCGGCACGAGGAGGCGCTCGCCGCCGCCGACGCCGCGCGGGCCCTGGCCACCGGGGCGGACGACCCCTGCCTGGTCGGCGGAGTGCTCTTCGACCTGGCCGTCGTGCGGCGGGCGGCGGGCCAGGCGCAGCCCGCCCGGGACGCGGGTACGGCGGCCGTACGGGCCTTCGAGGCGAAGGGCGCCGTGCTGCCGGCCGACCGCGTCCGCGCGTGGCTGGGCGCCCTCGGAGGTCCGGATGTCTGAAGCCCTGCCGTCACCGCCTTGGCGCAGGCCGCCGCGCGACCAGTTCCCCGGCGTGCCCGCCTGGAGCATGCCCGTCACGACGGTGCCTCAGGAACCCTTCGACGTCAGCCCGTCGGGCCCCACCCCCGTCACCCGGGACTGGGCCTGGGGCGGCGCGGACGGCTCCGGCGTCCGGGTCTGCGTGCTCGACAGCGGAGTCGAGGCCGACCACCCTCTGATCGGCGGCCTCGACCGCGCCATGGACGTACGCCCGGACGGGTCGGGAGCGCTCACCGTCCACGCCGCCGACCCCGGCGAGCCCGGCGACACCGCCGGTCACGGCACCGCCTGCGCCAGCATCATCCGCGCCCTCGCCCCCGGCGCGGCGATCACCTCGGTCCGGGTCCTCGCCAACGGCCCGCACGGCGGGGGTGCGCACGGCAGCGGCGCGGCGCTGCTCACCGGTCTGAGCTGGGCCATCGACGAGGGCTACGACGTCATCAACACGAGCCTGTCGACCACCAAGCCCGAGTTCCGGGACGCGCTGCGCGACCTCGCGGACCGCGCCTACTTCCGACGCAGCGTCATCGTCGCGGCCGCCCACAACATGCCGGTGCGCAGCTACCCCTGGCTGTTCCCCTCGGTCATCTCGGTGGCGAGCCACGACGGTCCGGACCCGAGGTCGTTCTACTACAACCCCGCCCCGCCGGTGGAGTTCTACGCGAGGGGCGTCCGGGTCCCGGTGGCCGGGCTGGGCGGCGGGCGCCTGCTCTCCACCGGCAACAGCTTCGCCACCCCGCACATCGCCGGCATCTGTGCGCTCATCCTCGGCAAGCACCCCGCGCTGACGCCGTTCCAGCTCAAATCCGTGCTGTACCTGACCGCCGAGAACGTGACCGCCATGTCCGCCGACGCCGACACCGCCGCCCGCGCCGACGCTCGCGCGGCCGCCCACACCGATGCCGAAGGGGGCCACCGTGCCGACCGAACCGCCCCGGACCGCTGACCTCCCGCAGCGCCGACTCCTCCAGTCCATCGTCGAGGTGGCCCGCAGCGTCTTCGGCGCCGCCGCCACCTCCGTGATGCTGATCGACCCGGACAACGGCGACCTGGTCTTCGAAGCCGTCGCCGGCGAGGGCGAGCACCACCTCGTGGGCACCCGCCTCCCCGGCGGCACCGGCATCGCCGGCTGGGCCGTCCTCTCCGGCCAACCCGTCGTCGTCGACGAGGTCACCGAGAGCCCCCTGTTCGCCCGCGCAGCAGCCGAGTCGACCGGCTACGTCCCCCGCACCATCATGGCCGCCCCCCTGATCTGCGACGGCGACCGCGTCGGCGTCCTCTCCGTCCTGGACCGCGACACCCACCCCCGCTGCGACCTCGGCGACCTCGGCTCCCTCGGCCTCCTGGCGACCGAGATGGCGACCGTCCTCGAACTCCTCACCCACCTCCGCACCCGCGACACCTTCGACCACCCCCTCCTCCAGCGCCTCGCCGAGCGCCTCCCCACGGCCTCCGACCACGTGAGCGCGACGGTCACCAAGCTCCTCCTGATGGCCGACGACCTGCTGGCCGCCGACGACCGCCCCTGACCGGTCCGCTCCACCTGCCCGTCGTCAGGTGGAGTAGAGCGACGTGATGACCTCGCCGTATCCGAGACCCAGGTCGGCCAGCATCTCGGCGAGTCGGGGCGGGGCTCCGTTCGCGCGCGGGGCGGGCCGTCCGACCAGCCCGGGGACGGCGGAGAGGTCTCCGCCCGAGAACCGCGAAGCGGGAGTGGCCGGTCGGGCCACCCGGTAGGTCCGCCAGCTGGCGACCTGCTGGGTGAGCATGACCAGGTCGGGGCTCCGCCAGGCGATGAAGGTCCAGCGGGAGCCGTTGCGGGCCCGGACGAGCAGTGGCTCATCCGGGTCGGTGTGCTCGCCCAGCCGGGTGACGGCCCTCGCGGCGATCGGGGTGGCGTTGGAGAACGGGCCGGCGATCTCCCAGATCCGGTCGCGGAGTTCGACCTCCCAGCCGGAGGCCTCGAACTCCGCCCGGACCGCCGCGTGGGGATCGGTGTCCCGGGCGAGGGAGAGGAGACCCTCCAGGTCCCAGCGGTCGACCACCCGTGCGCGGGCGCGCTTCGAGGGCAGCAGCAGGTCCTCGGCCAGCTCGGGGTCGGCGTCCGCGACCAGCGTCCGCGCGTGCGTCCACGCGCGGGCCGCGGTGATGTCGCGGCCGCGGTCGCCGGTGAGGGTGGCGTCCTGGCAGATCAGCGCCATGAGGACCGCGGTCACGGCGCGGAGGCGCTCCTCGGCCTGTGCGGGTGGGGAGTCCGTCTCCTGACGGGCACTCAGGGCGACGAGCAGGTCGGTGAGCCGTTGGCGCCAGCTCTCGTCGTCATCGTCCCAGATGCCCGCGGCGAGCAGTTGGACGCAGAGGCTCGCCACGACGAGCCGGGCGGCGAGCGGCGCGGACGTGACGCCGTCCGACCCGTCCGAGGCACTGGAGACCGCGTCGATCCATCGTCCGGCCCAACGGCGGTAGCGTCCGCGGAGGTCGGTCGGGATGTCCGGTACGAGGTCGGGGTCCTCGGTTGTGGCGGACAGCGTGCCCTCGTCGGTCGTCCGATCGAGGTCGGCGTCCTCCTCGGTGTCCCCGGCCGCCGAGACGGTCCAGGAGAGTCGGCCGGGCGCGGCGGGGAGCCGGGTGAGCAGCGGGCCGTAGGCGAGTGACGTCGGCCAGTGGCCCAGCGCCTCCTGGCACTGGCTCTGGTAGCTCTCCCACTGGTCCGAGCTGCTTGTGGTGGCGACGTCCTGGCGGCTGACGGTCGCCGCGGCGGGAGAGCCGGCCGGCCTGCCGATCTGGCGGAGCCGGTTGAGGTCCTGCTCGAACCGGCGGGCGGCCAGCTCGTCCTCGAACAGGCTGCCGGCGGTGTACTCGTGGGTGACCCTCGGGCCGGACCGTGACTCGCTGGGCCGTGCGCAGCGCACCAGGTTGTTGGCGAAGACCGCGGCCGACTCGACGAGTTCGCCGTCCGAGCCGCGGTAGGAGGCCCGCACCGCCGCCCCGGGTGCCTCCGGGACGGCGAAGGAGAAACAGGTCTCCCCGGGCGGGACGTGGCCGACCGGCTGCCAGGAGGCCGGGGAGCCGTCGGGTGAGGTGCTGATCTCGACCGTGACGGCCTGTGGTTGACCGAGCGTCACGTGCAGCCCCGCGCCGTCCACCTTGGCACCGAGGAGCACCAGGGAGTGGCGGCGGGCGAGGACGGGGCGGATGGTGCCGCGGCCGCGGAGGGCGTCGACCGGAGCGGGCCTGCCCTCCTCGGGCAGGAGCGGGCCGGTGGCGGAGCTCAGGGTCGCGAGCTCGCAGTTCCCGCCCGCCGAGGTGGCGGTGGTCAGGGCGCTGCGGGTGAGATTGGGGCTGCCGGTCAGGGCGTGCCAGTGCGGTCCGGTGCGCCACTCGATCAACTTCCCGTGACGGAGCCTGGATTCCTCCAGGAGCCGTAGCTCGGCCTGCTGGCCGTCGAGGGCACGGTGGAGGGCGTCGCCGTCGTAACTGGACCAGCGTTGCTGGACGGCGACGGTGACCCGGGCGGGGGAGAAGTGATCGAGCAGGCGGCGGACGGCGGTGCCGGACGGGTCGAAGAACGGCGCGTACAGGTGGAGTTCGTCGACCGGCCCGGGCGGAAGCTGGTCGAGGATGGCCTGGTCCAGGTTGTGCAGGAGTCGGAGATCCGAGGCGGCGGCGGGCGTGAGGCCGGCCATCCGCTCGGCGGTCAGCCGGAGTTGGGCGGCCATGGTGCGATCGAGCCAGACGTGTCGGGGGAGCCCTTGCAGCCAGTCGGCCAGCTCCCCGAGGACGGGGTGCGCGGGGGTGTGTGCCGACTTCACGACCGTCCACAGCTCGTCGTTGGCTCCCCAGCCGGAGAGGGTCGGATTGCCGGAGCCCACGGCGATCCAGGTCTCCTCCTCCCCGCTCAGCAGCGCGAGCTTGGGGTGGAACGCGCCGCTGCAGGAGGCCAGGCCGTTGAGGTAGCTGCGGCCGGCCAGCCGTACGTCGACCGGGTCGTACAGGCCCTGCGCCGCGTCGCCGATGACGGTGATGCGGGCGTCGAGCGCGCGGGCACGCGGGACGGCGGTCTTCTCGAGGAACGGGAGGTCGACGGTGAAGCCGAGCAGGAGCAGCTCGTGCAGCTCGGCCTGGTCGATCCGCTCGCTCCACTCGCGCAGCAGCGACAGCGGCGAGGCGAAGGTCCATCGGGTGTCGGTGCTCACTGCCGGACCTCCAGAACGGTGCTGCCCTTCGGGGTGATGTGCCAACTGCCGTCCTCATCCCGCTCGAAGAGCCCCAGTTGGATGCCGAACGAGCCCAACTGCCGCAGACGGGTGCCGATTTCCGCGTCCCCTTCGTCGCCCGTCTTGTAGTAGCGCTCGTTGCGCTGGTGGAGGCGGGAGAAGGTCCGTACGGTCCCGGTGCTGCTGTCGATCTTCAGCTTGGACAGTGCCACCCGGCGGGACTGCGCCAGCATGTCGTCCGCCAGCTGGGCGGCGAGGTCGCGGACGGGGCGGTCCCAGTGGTCCTGCAGCCGGGCGAGCACCCAGGTCGGATCGAGGAACTCCCCACCGCGGCGGCGGTGCCCCAGGAAGATCGACCGCACCTCGTCCGACAACCGGCCCGGCTCGCCGCGTTGGGCACCCACCAGCAGCAGCTTCAGGTTGGTGACCGGATCGCGGGGGTCGGCGTCCTGCAGCAGCGCACGTTCGGCGGGGGCCGGGTGTCCGTGGGCGTCCCACGGGTCGGGCAGGTCCTGGACGAAGGCCCGTACGGAGCGGTCCTGGGGTACCTGGTCGGCCAGCCAGGCCCGCAGTTCCTCACGGGAGCGGTCCGCTTCGCCGTGCTCGCTGCCGATGCCGGAGACCAGCCCGGCCCAGAGCCGGCGCCAGGCGTTGACCGAGTAGTTCCGCAGCAGGACACCGCGCCACCCGGCCGCCTGCGGGACGGTGAGCAGGACCTGATCGTCCGTCAGCGCCGGACCGAAGGCGACCGCCGATCCGACCAGGTACTCGACGGACCAGGGCTCCGTCGGCCCGTGCAGGGCGATCGCGCGGGCGATGACCCGTAGCGAGGCCCGGCGGGTACGGTCGGCCGGCTCCCAGTCGTCCGGGTCGTGGGCACCGGACCGGGTCGCGGTCATCAAGTCGGTGAGCCAGCCGGTCTCGGGCTGTTCGGGATGCTGGAGTGCCGCCGGCCGGGCGGACTCCAGCTGGTCGGGGGTGATCGAGTCGTGCTCCGCCAAGTCCATTACCGGAGCGAACAGTTGCCGGACCACGGGAGGACACGGCCGGGCGCCGGGGCGGAGCGCGCCCTTCACCAGCCGGGCGGTGCCGAGCACCGCGCTCGGTCCTCCGTACTGTGCCCAGAAGCCCCACTCCCGCGGCGAGTAGGTCTTCTGCAGCTGCTTCTGGGCAGCGGCCCGGGCGAGTTCCAGGCCACCGTCGGAGCAGAACGAGCGGACCCGGTCGACGCCGTGGGCGGGGCCGGGCGGGGTCTCCGCCGGGGTGTCCAGCGACAGTGCGGCCAGGATCACCTCGGCACGTCGCACCAGACGCCGCGAGCCCTGGGAGTCGAGGTCGTGGTGTTCGGCGTGGGCGGCGAGCGCGGCGTAGAGGGCGTAGTAGCGCGTGTAGCGGGTGACGCTCGACAGGCCGGGTGCCAGACGCTCGACCGCCCGCATGACCGGCCCTTCGACCGACAGCGGCAGGCGGCCACCACTCGAGTCGAGCCCGTTGACCGCCCAGTCCGGACCGAGCACCTGAGTCATGGACCGTCCCTTCCGTAGACACCGTCACCCTAATGACCCGTCAGGTGGCACATCGTGGTGGGTGCTCCCCGCGCGTTCCCGGGCGAGGGCGGACGGACCTGTGGTGACGCGGGCCGCGCAAGCGTTCGCCCGGGCGGAGAGGCCCACCCGGGCACGCGAGCCCGGCGGCACCGAAACGCGAAAGTGCCGGTCGAGATCAATCTCGACCGGCACTTTCGCGAGCCCCGAGGGGCTACTGCTGGTGTCCGAGGGGGGACTTGAACCCCCACGCCCGATAAAGGGCACTAGCACCTCAAGCTAGCGCGTCTGCCATTCCGCCACCCGGACTAGGTGTCTGTCTCGGCGGTGTGTTCCCCGCTCCGACACAGAGAACATTACCAGGCTCCGAGGGTGGTTCTCGACCACGTTTGCGCCGGTCACAGGGTGCGCGGGGGTATATGGGGGCACATCATCACAGAACGGACAGGTTGGCGGCTGGAGGTGGCTGTGGTGGGTGCGGTCGGCGGGCGGAACGAGGGCCGGGGCGGGGACGGGGAGGCGGCGGAGCGGGGGTTGGCGCGGGGGTTCGGGGCGTTGGTGGTGCTGGGGGTGGTGCTGATCGGGGCGGCGGTGTTCGGGCTGCTCTACACGGCGTTCGCGACGCTGACGGGCGTGCTGCTGTTCGGGTGGCTGCTGCTGATCGGCGGGGCGGCCGGGCTCGCGCACGCGGTGTTGGCGCGGAACGCGAACTACTTCTGGCTGGGGGCCTCGGTCGCGGCGCTGAACATCGCGGCGGGCGCGGTGATGATCGTCCGGCCGGACGCGGCGGCGGAGGGGCTGACGCTGTTCGCGGCGCTGCTGTTCCTGAGCGCGGGGACCTTCCGGCTGGTCGGTGGGCTGGCGGTGCGGGGGCCGCAGTTCGGGTGGACGCTGCTGCTCGGGGTGCTGGACGTGATCATCGGCCTGCTGGCGCTGGCGCAGTGGCCGAGCGATTCGCTGTACACGCTGGGCCTGCTGTTCTCGCTCTCGCTGCTCTTCGACGGCCTGGGGCTGGTGAGCATCGGGGTGGGGGCCCGCCGCGTGATCGGGATGCTGGGGGACGCACGGCGGGAGGTGCAGCCCGAGCCGCTGCCCGAGGCGGAGGCTGAGACATCGGCGGAGACTGAGGCGGCGGTGGATGTGGAGAAGCCGTCCAGTCCGTGAATGTTCCGTCGGCTGCCGGGCGGATTCGGAGCGGGAAGCGTCAGGAGGGGAGGAGAAACGGTCGGGACACGCCACGGCACGTCAAGTTGTAGTCGCTGAGCCGGTGCTGACTGCCGTTCTCCTAGCCTCGGTGGTCCAGTGCGAAGGGCGGCTAGACGTGGAGCAGACCAGAAGACCGGCCGAGCCCGTGACGAGGACGAGACCGGTGGCGCCGGTCGGGGCGGTGCGCGTGGCGCACGGCACGCACGGCCGGCGCGAGGAGGGCGGCCCCGGTGAGGGGGTCTGGCGGTTCTCGGCGGTGGCGCACGAGGCCTCGGTGCCGCAGACCAGGCACGCGGTGCGGGACCGGCTGTTGGCGCAGGGGATGGCGGGTGAGGCGTACCAGGAGCTGATCGACGACGTGCTGCTGATCGTCTCGGAGCTGGTGGGCAACGCGGTCACGCACGCCGCGGTGCTCTCGCCCCACCTGACCACCGAGCTGGCGATCGAGGGCGGCTGGGTGCGGGTCTCGGTGGAGGACGGGCACCCGTACCGGCCGAAGGCCCTGGAGAGCGACATCGGGCAGCTGGGCGGGCGCGGGCTGCTGCTGGTGAAGAGCGTGACCCTGCAGGCGGGCGGGGTCTGCGACGTGGAGCGGACGGGGGAGGGCGGCAAGGTGATCTGGGCCTCGCTGCCGCTGCCGGAGGTGTTCGCGGAGCCGGACGAGGCGGCCGGGCTGCCCGAGGCCGTGCTGCCGGGTGTGCTGCGGCCGGGCGTCGGGCACCAGGCGGTGCGCCCGGCCGCCGCCGTGCCGGGCCCGGTGCGGCCCGAGGTCTGACAGGGCCCGAGGTCTGACCGCCCAGGGACAGCGCGAGCGGCGGAAGGGCGCCGGACGAGCACGAGGGGGCGCCGGGCCGGGGGGGGGGGGGGGCCCGCCCCCCCCCCCCCCGGGGGGGGGGGGGGGGGCGGGGGCAGCGGGGGCCCCGCCGCAC